>JBDTYI010000074.1:0-2557 GCA_040005775.1 Solirubrobacteraceae bacterium | reverse complement strand
CGGCCTGGCCGCGATCGGGGTCGTGTGGGTCGCCGAGGTGGCCTACATGACCAACGACGGCTTCAGCGGCAACTCCCGCTACCTGATCATGCCCGCGGCGATCGTCTGCCTGCTCGGCGGCCTCGGCCTCGGATGGCTCGTCGCCGCGCTGCCGCGCCTGCGCTCCGCGCGTGGGGCGGTCGCGGTCGCGCTGACGGCCGTCGCCGCGCTGGCCGTCGGCGTCCCCGCCGCCGTCGATCTCCCGGGCGCCGCCCGCGGCGTGAGCTACCAGTCGCGCCTGACCGACGCGGTCGGCCCGGCGATCGAGCGCGCCGGCGGCGCTGCGGCGCTGCGGCGCTGCGGCCACGCCTACACCGGGGCCTTCCAGGTCCCCGTCGTCGCCTGGCACCTCCGGGTGCACACCGGCCGGGTGAGCATGTACCCCGCTCGTCCCGCGGTCGTGTTCCGCGTGGCCAACGCCCCGGGCGCGCGCCCCGCGCCCTCGCTCGACGCCGTCGGCGGCGAGGCCGGCGTGCGCACCGCCGCGATCGCCCGCGGCTGGCGCATCGTGGAGCGCTGCGCATGAGCACCGCCGACACCACGCTCGCGCCGCCGCGCGGGCGCACCCGCCGCCGCGACCGCGTCGCGGGCCGCGTGCGCGCGCTCGTCCTGCCCATCACGCTCCAGCGCACCGCGTTGTTCCTCGCCTTTCTCGTCGGCGTCTCGCTCGCCCTGCGCACCCAGGCGATCCACGCCCGCTACTGGATCGACGAGGGCCTGTCGGTGGGCATCGCGTCGCATCCGCTCGGCGACATCCCGGGCCTGCTGCGCCAGGACGGGTCGCCGCCGCTGTACTACCTGCTGCTCGGCGTGTGGGTGCACCTCTTCGGCATCGGCGAGGCGCACACGCACATGCTCTCGCTGCTCTTCGCGCTGGCGACCGTGCCGGTCGCGTTCTACGGCGCGCGGACCCTGTTCGGCGACAAGGCCGGCTGGGTCGCCGCGATCCTCGCCGCACTCTGCCCGTACCTGACGTACTACGCGCAGGAGACGCGCATGTACGCCCTGGTTGCTCTGCTGAGCCTCGTCTTCACGACGAGCTTCGCCGCGACCTTCGCCCAGCGCCGCCGGCGCTGGCTGCCGGTCTTCGTCGCCTCGACGACGCTGCTGATCTACAGCCACAACTGGGGGCTGTTCCTGGCCGCGGGCAGTGTG
This sequence comes from Solirubrobacteraceae bacterium, assembly GCA_040005775.1. Taxonomy (GTDB): domain Bacteria; phylum Actinomycetota; class Thermoleophilia; order Solirubrobacterales; family Solirubrobacteraceae; genus JAOPZW01. Next base: position 1,363 of record JBDTYI010000074.1, on the reverse strand, counting down.
GTGGGCCTCGGGTGGCTGTGGCAGCGCAGCGCCGAGCGGCGCGGGCTCGTCCGCGACGCCGCCATCGGCTACGGCCTTGTCGCGCTGTTCTACCTCCCGTGGGTCCCCACGCTGCTCGCGCAGGCGGCCCACACCGGAGCTCCGTGGGGGAACCGTCCCAGCCCCAACAGCATCTTCAGGGCTCTGGAATTCGTGCTCGGCGGCGGTACGCCGGCGATGGTGCTGCTGCTGTGCGCCGGCGTCGGCGTCTCGCACCTCGTCGCGACCCCGACGCGCTCGGCGCGGGCCAAGGCGGTCGTGGCGATCGTGCTCACGGCCGCCAGCGGCATCGCACTGGCCTACGTCGCCTCGCTGGTATCCCCGGCGTGGGCGAACCGCTACTTCGCCCCGTTCGTCGGTCCGATCCTCATCGTCTCGGCCGCGGGGCTGGCGCGCGCGGGCCGGCTCGGGCTCGTCGCTCTGGCGCTCATGGTGGTCTTCTGGTTCGACCCGCGGACGTACGCGCTCGAGCACAAGAGCAACGCGCACGACGCGGTCGGCCTCGTGAGCGACCGCCTCGAGGACGGCGACGTGGTGGTCACCACGCACCCCGAGCAGGGGCCACTGATCCACCTGTACATGCCCCGCGATGTGAAGCTGCGCTACGCCGACGCGCTCGGGTTCATCCCAGACACCCAGATCTTCGACTGGCGCGACGTCACCGCCCGCCTGACGGCCGCGCGCCCCACCCCGACGGCGAACGGCATCGTCAACACGCTGAAGCCCGGCGAGCACCTGCTCCTCGTCCAGCCGATCCTGCGCACCGGCAGGTGGAAGGCGCCGTGGACCAAGCTCGTCAAGCGCCGCGTGATCCAGTGGGAGCGCGTGCTCGACGACGATCCGCGCCTCTCCCGCACGCTGGCGGTCCCGAGCTACAAGCACCACCGCGCGCCCAGGGGCGTGCGGATGGTCCTCTACGAGCGCTACTAGGCCCCGCGACCGGGCCGGCGGGTTCGGGTTCCCGGGGCGATTAAGAAGCGTTAGGGACCATTAGCCCCACGACTGGCGCGCGCGTGAGAGCGGGGAAGGTGGGGGCATGAGTCTCGTGGAGATCGATTCCCCCGCCAGCGACGTCGACGGCGCCGCGCGCCCGCACGTCGTGCTCGGCGGCGGCCCGGCCGGCCTCACGGCCGGGTACCTGCTGGCCAAGGCCGGCAGGAAGGTGATCGTCCTCGAGGCCGACGAGCAGGTCGGCGGCATCGCCAAGACCGTCGTCGATCCGGAGGGCTTCCGCTTCGACCTCGGCGGCCATCGCTTCTTCACGAAGTCCAAGGAGGTCAACGACCTCTGGCTGGAGATCATGGGCGACGAGTTCCTCATGCGC
>JBDTYI010000073.1:0-6568 GCA_040005775.1 Solirubrobacteraceae bacterium | reverse complement strand
TCGTGCGCACGATCGACAAGGCCGTCAAGCGCGGCGCGCTGCACCGCAACACCGGGGCGCGCAAGAAGTCCCGCGCCTCGCGCCTGCGCCGCTCCGGCACCACCGCCTCCTAGCCCTCCCGGGTCCGTCGCCTACGCAGCGATCGCGCCGATGGCGCGCAGCGCGGCCGTATCGTCGGACAGCTCGCCGAGCCCGCGGCTGGTCAGCTCCAGTTCGCTGAGCGCCTCCAGCGACGCCCGCAGCGCCGCGGCGTCCGATGCCCGCGCCTCCTCGATCCGCCGCCCGGCCGCCCACGGGCTGCCCTTGATCGAGCTCTTCACCTGCGCGGGCGACTCCCCCGCCTCCAGCCGAGCCGCGATCGCCAAGACGTCGCGCAGGCGCCGTGCGACCAGCGGGACGAGGCGTGGCAGGGACTCACCCTGGGCGCGCAGCTCGAGGTAGGCGACCGTCGCCCGGCGGCGATCGCGTGCCACGAGCGCGTCCACGAAGCCCCAGACCTGGCGCTCGGCCGATGGGGCCGCGGCCGCGTCGACCTCCTCGAGTCCGACGCTCGCGTCCTGGCCGTGCTCGAGCGCGAGCTTCTCGAGCTCGCGCAGCAGGCGCTGCTGGCGCTCCCCGACGTGCCCGACGAGCGCGCGGGCTCCCGCCGCGTCGACGGTGATACCCAACCGGCTGCCCTGGTCGGCGACCCAGCGCGGGAGGTCCTTGGCCTTCAACCCCTGCTCCTGGGCGACGTCGCCACCGGCCGAGTTGACCGCGGCCACCAGCTTCGCGGGGATCTTGAAGCGCCCCTCCTCACGCGCGAAGAACGCCACGGTCGTCAGGTCGGGCATGTCCTTCATCAGCGTCGTCAGCGCCGCCTCCACGTCCGCGTCCTTCCAGCGCTCGACCCCGTCGACGATCAGGAACCGCCGCCCCATCGCGAACGTCATCGCGCTGAGCGCCAGGCCGATGTTCTCCGGGGTCGCGGCGTCGCCCTCGAACACCTCCACGCCCCCGGTGCCCGATTCGGACTCCGCGAGTGCGCGCAGCCGCGCGCGGCGCTCGGAGATCCGGCCGTGGTCGTCGCCGTGGACGAGATAGGCGGCCTTGAAGGCGGGCATCGGCGCCACTCTAGTCACGGTGCCCGTCGTCCTTTCCGCCGCGGGCATCGACCGCAACGCCGCCGCCGCGATCCTGCGCCTAGGCATGGGGCGTCACCCGCAGCGCCCCTCCCGCGGGCTCGACGGCCACGCTTCCGTCGCGGTCGGTGCGCACGACCTGCGCCCCAGCGGTCCGCAGCGCCGCGACGGTCGCAGGAACCGGATGGCCGAAGGTGTTGCGCGCGCCGACCTCGATCCCCGCCAGCCGCGGCCGGAGCGTCTGCAGCAGAGTCGGGAGGCCCTCGTCGGCGCTCCCGTGGTGGGACACCTTCAGGATGTCCACGGCGTCCAGGCCCAGCGGCGCGAGGACGTCGGACTCGGCGTCGGCGGTGAGCAGCACCCGGATCCCGCCGAGCGTCGCCAGCGCCACGATCGCACGCTGATTGGGGTCCTCCCCGCCGGCCGGCGGCTCGCCGGGCTGCCGGGCCGGCGGCCAGAGCACCTGCAGCACGATGCCGCCCGCGCGCAGGCGCTGGCCCTGCTGGCCCGCAACGTCGGCGATCGCGCGCGCACGGGCACGCCCGGCCATCGCGAGCCCTGACGGCTCCCGGACGCCGTCGCGGCCGTCGAGCACCAGCCCCACCGGCAGCGCTCCGAGGACCGCGGCTGCGCCGCCGTCGTGGTCGTCCTGGGCGTGGGTCACCACGAGCGCGTCGAGGCGCCGCACGCCGGCGTGGCGCAGCTGGGCGACGATGTCACCGTCCGGCGGCCCGGTGTCCACCAGGATCGCGTGGTCGCGGTCCTGGAGGAGCGTCGCGTCGCCCTGTCCCACGTCTAGGAAGGTCACTCGCGCGCCGGCGGGCGCCGGGAGGCCGCGCGCGGCAGCGTACGCCACCGTCCCCGCCGTCAGGCACGCGGCCACCGTCACCGCGAGGGCCGGTCGGCGGATGCGCCGAGCAACGATCGCGACGCCGACCCCACCGCACCCGGCTGCGACGAGCACCGGAGAGGCGGTCCACCCGGCGCCCGGCCAGCCCGCGGCGGCGTGCGCGAGCCCGAGCAGCACGGAGACCGGCAGTCCGGCCAGCGCCGTCAGCGGGCTCGCAATGGAGACGCTGATCTGTCCGAGGGTGGCGGCCACGAACCCCAGCCACATCACCGGGGCCACGAGTGGAGCCGCGAGCACGTTCGCCGGGAGCGTCACCGGCGAGGCCTGACCGAAGTGCAGCGCGATGAGCGGGGCCGTCCCGAGCGTCGCGGCGACAGTGACGGCCACGCCCTCCGCGAGTGCCCCCGGCACCCGGCGGCGTGCGAGGCTCGACCGAACCGGGCCGGCGAGCACCGCGATCCCCGCTACCGCCGCGAAGCTCAGCTGCCAACCTACTTGCTCGGCTGCGTGCGGCTGGTGCAGGAGGGTCGCCGCCGCGGCCAGGAACAGCGCGTGCCAGCGATCGGCGGGACGGCTGGCGAGGGCCGCGACGGTCCCCGCCGCGCCCATGATGCCGGCGCGCTGGATGGACGGACCGCCGCCCGCGAGCGGCACGTACAGCGCCGTCAACGCGAGCACGAGCACGAGACGCGCGCGGCGATCGATCCCCAGCGCGGCGCACACCGCGAGTGCGAGCGCGGCCAGCAGCAGCACGTTGGCGCCGCTCGCGGCGACCAGATGGGTCAACCCCGCCGTCTGCATGTCGGCGCGCACGCCGGCGGGCAGCGCGCTGTCGTCGCCGAGAACCATTCCGCGCAAGAGCGCCGCCTGCGGCGGTGGGAGGCCGGCGCGCAGCGCCGCTGTCGCCCGTGCGCGGATCGCGTCGACGATCCCTGCCGCCCCGCCGCGGTGGGCGCCGGTGGCATGGATCGCCCACGCGCGGAGCTCGGCGTGCACGCCGCGCGCGGCGTAGCCGGACTCGCGCGCAGGCAGCGCCTCGAGACCGCCGCGCGCCGAGAGGACGGCTCCGACCGCCGCCCCCGGCCAGCGGACGCCGCGCGCCGCCCGCAACAGGACCTGCTCCCCGCGAACCCTCACGACGGCGACGCGGACGCCGAACGCGCGGTGACGCGGCGCCTCGAGCAGTGTTGCGTGTTCGCTCACGGCGTGGCCGAGGACCGGGCCGAACGCCGTCCGGTCCACCGCGTGCATGCGCATCGACCCGACGAGCGCACCGCCGAGCACGATCGCGGCGAGGAGGACGCGCGTCACCCGGCGCGTGGCGAGCGCCGGCGCCGCGAGCGCCGCGGCCAGCGCAGCGAGCGGCCACCGCGGGCCGAGCGCCAGCCCGGCGGACGCGCACACGGCGGCGGCATGCACCGGACGCGGCCTCACGGCTGGACCTTCGGCTTGAGCGCCGCCAGCTTCTTCGGCCCGATCCCTGGCACCTGGGCGAGGTCGTCCGCGGAGCGAAACCCGCCGTGCGCCTGACGCCACTCGAGGATCTTCGTGGCGGTTGCCGGCCCCACACCGTCGAGCGTGTCGAGCTGCTCGGCCGTCGCCGTGTTCAGGCTCACGGGCGCGGCGGGCGGGCCGCCGGCCGCGGCCGGTCCGCCGGTTACCCCGACCGCGCCGCCGGTCGGTCCACGGCGCGGCACGACGATCTGCTGGCCGTCGGCCACCTTCGCTGCGAGGTTGATCGCGTTCGGATCGCCCTTCGCGGTCGGTCCGCCCGCGCGTGCGACCGCGTCCTCGACTCGCTTGCCGGCTCCGAGCCGGTAGACGCCCGGACGCCGGACGGCGCCCGCCACGTGCACGAGCGGGAGGTCGCGGCCGGCACCGCGGTCGAGGGACACCGCGGCGCGCGGCGCTGCCCGCGTCGTAACCGCCGAGGAGGCGCCCGCGACGCTCGACTGGGCCCGCAGGTATCGGACGCCGAGGGCGAGCACGACGACCGCCAGGGCCGCGTAGGCGGCGAGCTGACGGCGGTCGATCTCGGGCATCGCCCGAAGCTACGGAGGATTCCGTGCCACGGGACCCCCCGAATGTGAAAAGTCTGCGGAGCCTCTGCGCCGGATCAGCGGACGACGACGTTGACCAGCTTCTCAGGCACCACGATGACCTTCAGAACGTCATGCCCGTCCACGTGAGCCTGCACATTCGGAGCCGCCATGCACAGTGCCTCGAGCTCGTCCTTCACGGCGCCGCTCGGCGCCTCGACGCGATCGCGGACCTTGCCGTTGACCTGGCACACGAGCTCATAGGTGTCACGCTCGAGGAAGCGCGGGTCCGCGGCCGGCCACGGCTCCTCCCACACCCGGGCGCCGGTGAGCTTCTCATAGGCGTCCGCCGCGGTGTGCGGCGCGAACGGGAACAGCAGCGACGACGCCGTACCAAGCGCGAAGCGCAGCGCCGCCGGGGACGGGTCGCCGGCCTCGCGGACGCGGGAGACGGCGTTCGTGAGCTCCATGATCGCCGCGATCGCGGTGTTGAAGGCGAAGCGGCCCGACATGTCGTTCGTGACCTTGTCGATGGCCCAGTGCGCCTTGCGCATCAGCTCGAGGTCCTCGGCGGAGAGCTCGGCGGGCAGCGGGGGGTCGGGCGTGGTCGCGGCGGTCTCCGTGGACAGGCGCCAGAGACGCCCCAGGAAGCGGTGCACGCCCTCGACGCCCTTGTCCGACCAGTCAGCGTCGTGGTCGGGCGGGCCGATGAACAGGATGTAGGCCCGCGCGGTGTCGGCGCCGTAGCGATCGATGATCGGCCCAGGCGAGACGACGTTGCCCTTGGACTTGGACATCTTCGCGCCGTCGCGAGTGATCATGCCCTGGGTGAACAGCCGCTGGAAGGGCTCCTCCGCCTCGATGTGCCCGAGGTCATGCAGGGCCTTGACGAAGAACCGCGCGTAGAGCAGATGGAGGATGGCGTGCTCGACGCCGCCGATGTACTGGTCGACGGGCATCCAGCGAGCGAGGACTGCCGGATCCCACGCCGCCTGGTTGTTCATCGCGTCGCAGTAGCGCAGGAAATACCACGAGGAATCGACGAAGGTGTCCATCGTGTCGGTCTCGCGACGCGCCTCGCCCCCACACGACGGGCAGTCCACGCGGACCCAGTCCTCGGCCGCGTCCAGCGGCGACCGGCCCTTTGGCTGGTAGTCCTCGATCTCGGGCAGCAGCACCGGCAGCTGGTCCTCGGGGACCGGCACGATCCCGCAGCGGTCGCAATGCACGACCGGGATCGGGCAGCCCCAATAGCGCTGGCGGGAGAGCAGCCAGTCACGCAGGCGGTAGTTGACGGAGCGGTGTCCCTTGCCGTCGCGGTCCAGCCAGTCGACGATCGCCGAGATGGCCTTGCGGTTGGCCATGCCGTCGAAGTCCGGGTGGGAGTTCACGAGCGGCCCGTCGCCGGTGTAGGGCGCCTCTTCGACCGGCACCTCGCCGCCCGATATGACCTCGCGGATCGGCAGGTCGTAGACCTTGGCGAAGGCGTGGTCGCGCTCGTCGTGGCCTGGGACGGCCATAATGGCACCCGTCCCGTACTCCATGAGCACGTAGTCGGCAACGTACATCGGGATCTGCTCGCCGTTGACCGGGTTGGTCACCGTGCGTCCCAGGGCCACCCCGGTCTTGGGCTTGTCGGCGTCGCCGCGCTCCTGCACCGATTCGTTGAGCGCATGGTTGACGTAGCGGCGCACCTCGTCCTCGTGACCCGTGCCCGCAGCGAGGCGCTCGATGTCGGGGTGCTCGGGGGCCATGACGAAGAACGTCGCGCCGAACAGCGTGTCGGGCCGCGTCGTGAACACCGGGTAGTCGGTCCCGAGCTCCTCGCAGCGGAAGACCACCTCGGCGCCCTCAGAACGCCCGATCCAGTTGCGCTGCATCGTCTTGACGTGCTCGGGCCACTGGATGGTGTCGAGGTCGTCGAGCAGGCGGTCGGCATAGTCGGTGATGCGGAACTGCCACTGCTCGAGCTGGCGCGCCTCGACCTCCCAACCGCAGCGCTCGCAGCGCCCGTCGATGACCTGCTCGTTGGCGAGCACGGTCTGATCGTTCGGACACCACTTGACGGCCGCCTCGTGACGGTAGGCGAGCCCGCGCTCGAAGAGCTGCAGGAAGATCCACTGCGTCCAGCGGTAGTAGGTCGGGTCCGAGGTGGCGAACTCGCGCGTCCAGTCGATCGAGATGCCCCAGTCGCGGAACGCCTTCTGGAACTGGACGATCGATTCAGCCGTCGAGTCGCGCGGGTGCTGCCCGGTCTTGATCGCGTGGTTCTCGGCCGGCAGCCCGAACGCGTCGTAGCCCATCGGGTGCAGGACCCGGTGGCCGGTCCGGCGGTGGAAATGCGCAACCGCGTCGCCGACGGCGTAGTTCTTCAGGTGCCCGATGTGCGGCTCGCCGCTGGGGTACGGGAGCATCTCGAGCACGTAGGACGTGGGCCGTCCGTCGTCGACCTCTCCCGCCTCCCACGTGCGCTCGTTGGCCCAGACGCGCTGCCAGCGCGGCTCGATCTGCTTGGGGTCGTAGCGCTCTTCCATTGCGGCGGCGAAGGATAGAGCGAG
>JBDTYI010000072.1:0-14761 GCA_040005775.1 Solirubrobacteraceae bacterium | reverse complement strand
GGGACTCCCGTCGCAGTTTGGCTCGCCGAACACGGCGATGAGCACGCGCTCTCTCGTGCGTCGCCCGCAGATGGATCGACACAACCTCCGGAAGGCCGGCAGTGTCAGAGGGGTCGAGACCCCGCCTTCGTCGGCGCGAGGGCCTCAGGCCGGCCCGTCCTGGGTGCGGCGTGGAAGCGGCAGCGATCGAGCCCGCCGCCCCCTGAGGGTCATGGGCGGCGTCAAGCGGCCGCGGTCCACGCCTAGTTGTCGCCGGGGGGAAGGGTGCCGCCCTTCGCAGTTCGGAACCTCCAACAATCCGCCGGTTCAGTCCCCGTAGAGCAGGGTCGATCTGGGGTGGTGGTGGTGAGCGCACAACCCAGCTCACGACGAACCGCTGAAGCGGCGCGACCAGGCCCGAGCCCGCGCTCCCCACCCCCTTTAGCGAACAGCCTCCATGGAAAGCAGGAGGCCAGAGGGCAGGAGGCCATCTAGACGAAGCGAAGACAACGGCATGGGGCGCGGCTTTACGCAGGACTCTTGCGCTTGTCTGCTGGGCCGGCGGACGCTCGAGCGGATCGGGTCGCGGGCGACGCCCCATGTCTGACGTCCCCACACCAGCCGACGGGCGGGCGTCTGATCCGGCCGCAGTGGCCGATCGGTCAGCCCGACACGATCGACGGATCGAGCTGCTGGTCACGATTCTGCTCGCGATCGCCACCGTCGCCACCGCATGGAGCTCGTACCAGTCGGCCCGCTGGAGTGGCGTGCAGACGATCAACTTCAGCCGGGCGAACGCCGCACGCGTCGAGTCCACGGCGCAGTCGAACCTCGCCGGACAGCAGGCCCAGCTCGACGTAGCGACGTTCATCGCGTGGACCAGCGCCTACGCGCGCAAGGACACGACGCTCAGCGACTTCTACTTCAAGCGCTTCCGGGCCGAGTTCAAGCCAGCCGCCAACGCCTGGGTGGCCACCAGGCCGCTGAAGAACCCCGCCGCCCCGCTTACTCCGTTCGCGATGCCTCAGTATCGCCTTGCCGCTCAGGACAAGTCCCGGGCGCTCGCGCGGACGGCTGAGGCGGCGACGGCCGAGGCGAAGGTCGACAACCAACGCTCCGACAACTACGTCCTCGCCGTTGTCCTGTTCGCGTCCGCGCTGTTCTTCGCTGGCATCAGCACCAAACTCGACGCCGTCCGCTCTCGCGTCACGATCGTCGCGCTGGGCTACACGCTCTTCCTCGGCACGCTGATCTGGCTTGCGACGTTCCCCGTGTCCATATCGGTCTGACCAGTCCGGCCCGGCAGGGCATCCTGCCGGAGGTGCCGCTCGCGCAACGTCAAGGAGTGCAGAGCGATCCGGTCTCGTGACCGCCTCGGACGATCGGGAGAGCGCGTACGGCTCGATGGCCGCGCCCACCGGCGCTACCGCTTCGAGGCAGACGCGGCAGCGCCGGCCCGTCATCGCGCGACTTTCGCCATTGACGAAAGCAGCAGTCGCCAGGGGCCCGCAGCGAGCGACCGCTCGCGTCCTGCGCGACAAACGGGTTCCCGCTCGAGCGGCTGCTCGTCACCTCGGCTGCAGTGAGAAGCGGTGAGACGTGATCGCGCACTGCATCCAATGTCGCGCGAGACGCGAGTTACCCCCGGTGGATTTGGGCGCTCGGACTACTCGAACCCAGGCAGCGGCGTTTGTGTCGGCGCCCTATCTCGGGACGACTCCAGCGAAACGGACGCTCGGCGGACGAGTTCGGTCACGATGGTCTGAAGTTCGGGCTCGACGCCGCCCAGTGTGCGGGCGATCAGCGGGAGGAGCCTTGGGCCTGGTAGGTAGCGGCGCCCGCGCGTCCGGCCTTCGGTTCGAAGCAGCCCCGCCGCAGAGGCGGCCGCGAGGTCGTTGCGGGCCGTGACGGCGCTGAGGGCGATGAGGTCGCGGTAGTAGCCGGTGGTGATGTCGCGCTCGAAGAAGCTGTCGTAGAGCGCATTGGCCAAGCGCTCGGGGAGCCCGAGGTCGGCGAGCACGTTCTCGAGGATCGTCCAGAGACGGCCTTCGGTGCGCTGGCGCAGCGCGAGGTCGATGACCTGCGCGAGCTGCGCATTGACGTGGGCGGTCACGAAGTCCGTCACGTCGGTCGACGGCGCGAATGTGGCCCCGAGGCAGCTGAAGGCCTCGTAGTAGATGTTGGGATTGCGGCCCCACCATTCCTCCAGGTTGGTGAAGGCCGGGTGTCGGAATCCGCCTCGGTACATCGCCAGCGAGGCGAGGACGCGGGCGGTGCGTCCGTTGCCGTCCTTGAAGGGGTGCACGGCCGCAATCGCGACGTGCAGCCACGCGGCGGCGATCGCCGGGTGCCAGTCGGCGGCGCGCAGGGTGGCGCACACGTCATCGACGAGTTGCGGCACCGCCTCGTGGTTGGGTGGCGCGAAGACAACATCGCCGGAGCGCTCGTTGAGCACCCAGGCCGCGCCTTCGCGCAGACGGCCCGAGCCGGCCGAGAGGTCACCGGCCAGCACACGATCGTGGACCCCGACGATCAGCTCGCGGTCCCAGCGCAGGTTGCCGTCGTCGGCGCGGCGCTGCACGTAACTCATGGCGTCGCGGTATCCGATCACGAGCGCTCGGTCGCGGTCGGCCACCGATTCGGGTGGGTCGCCGGCCAGGATCTTCAGCGTGTCGGAGACCGTGACGGGGACGCCCTCCATGCTCGTCGAGGCGGCCACCGCCTCGGCCTCGATGGCGCGCCGAAGGCGGCCTGCCCAGCGGCGCGAGAGGATGCGCTCGTCGAGGCGCTGTGCCCAGGTGTCGAGGTCAGCCAGCGCGCCCCGCACGGGGAGCTGATCAAATGGCAGAAGCATTCGCCAAAAGATTAGCGAATAGACTGGATGGGGTCACATTCCCATGTCGAGCCTGTCGTGGCTCAGGTCTGGCCCAGCGCGATCGGGCGCAAGCGCTTCGATCGCCAGCTCCTGCCGTCGTTCGGACTCGAAACCCCGGGTGACGAACTCGACGAGCTCGTCGCGGGCCGAGGATCGGGCGCGAAGAATCGTTGAGGAACTCGTTGGGCGCGGTGACGTAGAAGGTGCTGCTTTCTCGGTGGCGGCTGAGCGCGGTGTAGCCCCATTCGCGGTAGGCCTCGTCGGAGCCGAGCACGAGCGCCTCGTCGAAGGTCGCGCCCTGCGCCTTGTGTGCGGTGATCGCGTAGCCGTGGTCGAGGTGGCCGTCGGTGGCGTAGCCGGCTGGGAGCTCGACGTCCGGGCCGCGGTCGAGGAGGACCTCGACGTGGTGCTCGTCGGCGCCGATGACCTGCCCGCGGTCGCCGTTGACGACGTCCAGGCGGCGGTCGTTGTGGCCGAGCGCGACACGGTCTCCCTCGGCGTAGGCGCGGCTGCCGAGCTGGACGTCCTCGCCCCGCAGCTCGCCGGCCTCGCGCATCTGGATCCGCGCGCGTTCGTTGAGGTCGGCGACGTCACTGCGGCGCAGGGCGATCCTGGCCGCATCCTGACCGCGGTGGTGGGCCTGCCACCAATCCTCGACGAGCTGCTCGCGGACGGCCGGCGCGGTCCTCGCCGTGATCAGCCGGCTGGCGTCGGCGTAGGCCTTCGCCCAGCTCTCCACGCTGCCGTTGCGCAAGGCGTTTAGCGCGGTCCGGTCCCACGCTTCGCGCTGGCGACGCACCTCCGTCAGCTCCAGTGTTCTGATGCTCTCGCCGATCGCGCGAAATGCGCCGCCGGCCTCGATCTCGGGCAGCTGCCGGTCGCCGCCGACGAGCACGAGCTTGGTCTCGCGCAGCGCGGCGCGCTCGGCCAGAAGCGCGAGATCGCGCGTGCCGACCATGCCCGCCTCGTCGACGACCAAGACGGCGGCGGCGGGCAACTCACGGCCGCGTTCGAGGTCGCGTTTGACGCGGGCGATCGTCGTCGTGGTGATGCCGGCCTGCTCGCGAAGCTCGCCCGCAGCACGTGCGGAGAGCGCACAACCAACGACCGGAACCCCGGATTGCGCCCAGGCCTCGCGCGCGGCGTCGAGCGCGAACGTCTTGCCCGCCCCGGCGGGCGCCTTCACGACCTCGATGCCGCGCCCGGCGCGGCAGACCCCGCGGACGAGCGTCGCCTGTTCGTCGCTGAGCTCGCGGCGGGCGAGCGCCTGCTCCACCTCCTCGGCGTCAGCCACACCGACCTGCGCAGTCGTTCCACGATCGGCCGCGTCGAGCAGCCCGCGTTCGAGCTCTACTTGCGCGCGCGTCGTGTAACGAGCGCCCGCCGGATCGGCGATGCGGATGACCTCTGAACCGCGCAACGTCGTGTCGGCGAGCGCTTTGAGCTCCGCAGCGGTCGCCCCATCAAGACAAAGCTCCGCGACTGCCTGGATGACGTCGCGGCGGGTGAACGTGCTGCGGTGTTCGGTGAGCGGGTCGATGTCGATGGCAGCCGGCAACTCGCGGGCGCGAACCGGCACGTCGAACAGCCCGATGACCGCTGCGCGGTCGAGCCCGTGCTCCGCGGCGCGTGCGCGCCACTCCTCCCGAAGGCGCTCGATCGGCACCCCGTAGTCCTTGCCCTTGCGAGTCGCCAATGCCGTGGTCTGGGCTGCCAGGAGCGAGTGTTCACCGCGGCGCTCGAGCTCGGCGACGATCTCGGCGCGGCGCGTCGAGAGGTGTTCGACCAGTGCGCGCGAGAAGCCTGTGAGGTCAGCCGAGCACTTGTTGACCGGACCCCACTGCACCCCCAGACGCTGACTCACCTGCTCGCGCAGCCGTGCCTGGTAAACGAAGCCCGCCGTCTTGGCGTGCGCGTAGAGCGGGCGCGCGTCCAGCGCGGTCCAGCGATCGTCGGGGCCCTGCGTTCGATTCGCGACCACGACATGTGTGTGCAGTAGGGGGTCGCCAGCTCGCGATGTGCGGTGCCGGAAGCCCGCCGCGAGAAAACCCGCTCCGCTGACCTGCAGGACGCCGTCCTTGCCACGCTGCGCACGGCACGCCTCGCGTTCGAGATGGGCCAGCGCGTCGTCGACCGCTGCCTCGTGGCACTCGGCTGCAATCAGCCGTATGTGCGACGGCGCCACGCCGACCAGGATGCTCACGCTCTTGGGTGCTTTGAAGGTGAGGTCGAACCGGCGACCGACCCGGCGTTCAATGGTCGCCCCAGCAACGCGCCGAGTGACGGATGCTCCCCGTCGAGCAGGCGGCCGATGTCTCCCTCGGTGACCTGGCCGGCGAGACCCAGGCGCGCCGACCCGGCACCCAGCCATCGTCCGGGCGCTTCGCCCTCGCCGCGGTAGTAGTCCTCGCGTCCGCTGGCCACCGCCTCCTCGTAATAACGACCCGCATCCGGGCCCGCGGCGAGCTTTCCGATGGAGAGCACCACCATCTATGTCGCGCGAGCGGCCTGCATCCCCCGGCGGATGCAACTCTGTGCCTGGTCTGGTCGTCGGTCCTTGCAGGGGTGCCGGCAGACGCGGGCGACTCGGGCTGTGGCGGCGCGGTCGGAGATGGCGAAGCCGGGCGGCGCGGTGGGTTCTGCTGATGAGCTGACTCGGACCGTGCGGCGTGCGCGAATGCCGTTGAGGCTAGACCTCGGTTGGCCATATTGAGGCGCCTGCGAGGTGTTGTTCCGCCGCGAGTCGGGGCGCGCGCGGATCCGGGGGTGCGCCGGGCGGCCGACGAGCAGGGAGCGCAAAGCTCTGTGGCGGGCGGCGATCGGGCGGCCGCTGTGGGGCAGCTGGACGCGGGGCGCGGGGCCGTGGCTGCCGGCGCGGTCGAGTCCGGGGTGGCATGCCTGAGGCAGGGGTGGGCCGAGGCGCGGGGCGTTGGCGACCCGGCGCTGCTGGCGCGCGCGCTGGCGGCGCTCGGGGCTGCGCTGGTGCATTCCGTTCGCGGCAGTGACGAGGAGGGTGCGGCGGTGCGGCACGAGGCGCTCATGCTGGCCGAGGCCGGCGGCGACCGCGAGGTCGAATGCAAGGTCTGCTGCGAGCTCGGCCTCGTGTCGGCACAGGCGAGTCGCGGGGTTTCGGCGGGCAGGTGGCTGGGACGGGCGGGCGCGCTGGCGGTCTGCTTGCCTTCCGGTCGGCCCGCGGGCACCTCAGAATGGCAGGCGGTGCGCCGGCCGGGCGCCGTCATCGCCGGCCAGGCGGTCGAGCGTGCGGCGCATCCCGCGCTCGACCGCGTCGATCAGGAACGGCCGCAGCGACGCGGGCGCGACGATGCGCCGCACGGAGCCCATCTGCACGGCGCGTTCGACGCTGTGGACAGCGTCGAACTTCGCCGCCAGCGCGCCGCGCTGCTCGGAGAGCACCGTCTCCCACAGCGCCGACCGCTCGGAGCGCAGGCGCTGGCGCTCCGCTCCGTCGGCGGCCGCGATCTGCTCGTCGAGCGCCACGATCCGGGTGTCCTGGCGCGCCGCCTGCTCGACGTCGCGGGCGAAGACCACCGCGGCGGCGGGCGCCCCGCCGATCACCGACACGTGGGCGCCCTCGAGCGCCGCCGCCTCGAGGTTCTCGTTGAGGCGCTGCGAGAAGACGACGAACGCCCCGCCGTGGCAGCGCGAAACGACGCAGAAGACGATCGGCCCGTCGAAGTTGACCATCGCCCGGCCGATCTCCGCGCCGAACTCCAGCTCCAACTTGCGCATCGACTCGGGTGAGCCGTCGGAGCCTGAGAGGTTCGCCAGGACGACCGTCGGCCGCCGCCCGCTAGCCGCGTTGAGCGCGCGGGCGATCTTCTTGGACGAGAGGGGGAACAGCGTGCCCGCCGTCCACTGCTCGGGGCCGTCGGCCGGGAGGAGTCCGCGGCGCGGCAGCGGGTGCGACTCGATGCCGATCATCGCGACGGGCCAGCCGCCCAGGTGAACGTCCCAGACGACGGCGACCTCGGCGTCGCGCATGCCCGCCCAGCGCTCGAGCGGCGGGTGGTCGGCGTCGATCGCCGCCCGCATGACCGAACGGATGTCGAACGGCTTCTTGCGCCCAGGGTTGGCGCGGTCGGAGAAGATGTCGCCGACGTGTGCGAGGTCCGAGCCCGGCGCGCGGTGCTCCGCCGTGCCGGCGTCGCGATCGCGCGGGTCGGTGGTCTTGGCCTGGCGCGGGAAGCGCTCGCCCGGCTCCACGTAGGCATGCTCGTAGTGGGCAAGCAGCACGCGGCAGGCGCCCGCGAGGTCAGGCGCCCAGTACTGCGCCTGCCCGTTGGGCCCCATGATCCGCTCGTAGCCGCCGATGCCGAGGTTGTCCTCGGCCGAGACCCCGCCGGAGTAGTCGAGCGACTGCTTGCCGGTGAGCACCATCGCGCTCTCGGGCGTCATGACCAGGATCCCGCGCGTGTGCATGAGCATCGTCGCCTCGGCGTTCCAGTACGACTGCGCGCCAACGTTGATGCCCGCCACCACGACGTTGATCTCGCCGCCCGCCTGCGTGAACTCGATGATCCGGCGCAGCACCACCGAGATCCAGTCCATGGTCTCCGTGCCGCTGTCCATCGCGATCTTGGCGCCGGCGGAGAGCGCGAACCACTCGAGCGGCACGCCGAGCTCCTCGGCCTGGTCAAGCGCGGCCGTGATCCGCAGGCATTCCGGCTCTGCTAGCGAGCCGAGCGCGTGCGTGGGGTCGCCGAACAGGGCCACGCGCAGCATGCCCTTGGGGTGGCGCTCGGTGAAGTTGCGGATCAGGCCCACGACGATGCCGGTGGGGTTGGTGGCGGGCGGGCGGTCGACGGGCGCGAGCCGCCCCGAGGCCTCGAGGTCGTGCTCGACGAACTCGCCGAGCGGCTGGCCGGCCGCCGCGTCGTCGCCGCGCGCCGGGGCCAGCAGCTTGACGATCTCCGCCGGGTGCAACATGCCGCGCCGGCGCGCGGAGACCACCCGTTGCGCGCTCTCATCGAGCGGGCGCAACGGCTCGGTCGGCGGATCGTCGACCTCGACGACGACGCCCTCCCCGGCCGGCGCGAAGACGCGCAGGACGCGCTCGCGCTCGCTCCCGTCGGGCTCGCGCAGTCGACCTTGGACGAGCAGCATCTCCATGCCGAGGCCGGTCGTGGCGGGAGCCATCGGGCTCATGATCGAGTGGATCTCCTCGGGGCTCAGGTCGATCACCGGCCAGACGTGCAGGAGCACGCGGTTCCATTGCAGCCGGCGGCTCGGCTTGCGGTGCGCTTGGAAGCGGCGGATTCCTGCGAGCGCCTTGACGAGCATGCGCTCGAGCTCGGGCAGGGCGACCGCACGGCCGTCGGCGTCGCGCACGGGGGTCAGATCACGCACCTCGGCCAGGGCGAAGAGCCGCTCGTCCTTCGGGTTGGCGCGGCCGACACCGTGGAAGAGGTAGACATCCTCGACCGAGGGCAGCCGGTCGAGCGCGAAGCCGGAGAACCGGGACAGGCCGAGTCGGTGCGACATCGTCGGGTGCAGGCCGCGCAGCGGCTCATCCTCGACGAGCCCTTGCGGCGTGGGCCGGAACGTGAACGGGGTCAGCGCCGCTATGCTGCGGCCCTGCTCCGGCTGGCAGACGGTCACCACCATGCGGTGCACGCTGGCGGGGAGCACTACGCGGGCGAGCGTCGCGTGCAGCTGCTCGGCGAGCGCAGCGCCGGCCGCGGTCTCCGCCGGCGAGTCGACGTAGAGGTCGGCCACCGCCAGGTCGCCGCCAGGCACTGACGCCGCCCAGTCCGCAAACGCGTGGGCGGCGCCCTCGAGCTCGGAAAGCGGCACGTACGCCGTCGCGAGCTGACGGCACGTTCCCTCGCGGCGGTAGCGGGCAAGCAGGAACGGATGCCCGTCCAGCGTCGCCTCGTCGAAGCCCTCGAGCGTGTCGACACGGTAGAAGCGACGCGCGACGATCTCGCGCAGCAGGCGGCGCAGCTCCGCTCCGGCGTCGCGCATACGTGCCGTCAGCATCGGCGCCAGCGGCCAGGCGCACGCGACCAGCGCGGCGACCCTCCGCTCGCGGTCCGGCGCGGCGGGATCGGCGGCCAGCGCCGCGATGTGCTCGTCCATCTCGGCGTAGGCCTGCTCGCGCGCGTGCGCGATCACCGGCTCGTCGAAGTAGCGGAAGCGGACGTCGCGGGCGAGGTCCGCGAGCACCGGGTCGCGCCCCTCGCTCGCGTGCACGAGCCGGTCGAGCGCCTCGCGGAGATCGTCGCCCACGCGCCCCGCCAGCTCATCGGCGAGCTCGAGCCGCCGGTCGAGGATCGCCACCACCGCCGGCCGCGCGGTCGCGGCCCGCTGCTGCGAGAGGAACAGCCGGTGACAGGCCTCCTCCAGCGCGGGCGTGCGGTCCAGTCTGTCGATCCCGTAGTGCGCGAGCGCTCGGCGCAGGAGCGCCACGAACGACGCCGGCAGGTGCTCAGCCTCCGCGTCGAGCGAGCGTAAGTAGGCGTGCAGGTGCTCCTGCGGGCTGCGCAGCAGCTCGATCTCGGGGTCGTCCTCCTCGTGGCGCGGGCCTGTCAGCGCCCGCAGGTCGGCGAACTTGGCGAGCACGCGGTGCTCGCCGGGGATCAGCGCCGGATCGCACGACAGGTCGGCGCAGGCGCCGTGCAGGTCGGCCACCATCCGCGCCGCCGCGGCGGCATCGATGTCGTAGCCGAGCACGAGCCGCTCGAGCGCGTCCAGGTTCTCGCGGCAGAGCACGCCCGCCGCCGGGTCCGGCTCGGGCTCCGCGGCGGCGAACAACACTCGCTCGCCCGCGTCGGCCGCCGGCGCGCCGCCGTCGAGCGGCTCGAGCCGCACCAGCGGCGCCTGGGGGCCGACGTGGACGTTGGCGGTGCTGAGCACATCGCGGACCCGGCCGTGGAAGGGTGCGGTCAGCGAGGTCTCCATCTTCATACTCTCCACGACGGCAACGACGTCGCCGGCCTCGACCTCGTCGCCCGGCCTCACCGGGATGGCGACGACCACCGCCGGCGCGGGGCTGCGCACGAAGCCGCCCTCGTCGCGCGAGATGCGGTGCGGCATGCCGTCGACCTCGACCAGTAGGTCGGCGCCCTGCCGCGAGGTCAGCGTGCGATGCGTGTGCCCGCGTACCTCCAGCCGGCGCTCGAACCGGCCCAGCCGCCGGCTGCGGACCTCGATCGCCTCGCCGTCGACCGTGACGCGGTGGCGCCCGGGCCCGACCTGGGCGACCAGGCAGCGATAGGCCTGCCCGTGGTAGCGCAACTCGACGGTGCGCGCCGGTGCCGCGTCGGCCTGGGGCCGGCCGCGCCGGGCGAGCGCGAACAGGCGCGCGCGCTCGGCGGCGGTCTGCGCGTCGCTGAGCTCGATCGCCGCCTCCAGCAGGGCCACGTCGGCGTGCCGGACCGGCAAGAGGCCGTCCTGCAGCTGCACGCGGTCCAGCCACGTTGCGTCGATCTCCCCGGCCTGCAGCTCCTCGCGATCGAGCAGCGCGAGCAGGAAGCCCTGGTTGGTCGTGCCACCTTCCACGACGACCATCGTCTCGGCCAGCCCGCGGCGCAGCCGCGCGATCGCCTCCGGGCGGTCGCGGCCCCAGGCGATCAGCTTGACTATCAACGTGTCGAAGTCGGCCGAGATCACGTCGCCTTCGACCACGCCGGTGTCGATCCGGACGCCGGGGCCCGCGGGGGGGCGCAACAGCGCGATCCGGCCCGGCGCGGGCAGGAAGCCGAGCGCCGGATCCTCGGCGTTGAGGCGGGCCTCGATCGCGTGGCCCGACGGGTCCGGCGGCTCGCCCTCCAGCCGGCCGCCCGCGGCCACGTGCAGCTGGAGCTTGACTAGGTCAAGCCCGGTGACCGCCTCGGTCACCGCGTGCTCGGCCTGCAGGCGGGCGTTGACTTCCATGAACGAGAAGCGGCGCTCCGCGGGCTCGTAGAGGAACTCAACGGTCCCCGCGTTGCGGTAGCCCGCGCGCAGGGCCAGCCGGCGCGCCGCCTGCATCATCTCGCGCTGCTGCTCGGCGGTCAGCGCCGGGCAGGCCGACTCCTCGATCACCTTCTGGTTGCGGCGCCGGCAGCTGCAGTCGCGCAGGCCGACCGCCCACGCCGCGCCCTGGCCGTCCGCGATCACCTGGACCTCGACCTGGCGGGCCGGCGTCACGAGTCGCTCGAGGAACAGCGTGCCGTCGCCGAACGCCTGCAGCGCCTCCGACCGCGCGCTCGCAAAGACGGCGGGCAGCTCGCCGGCCGCGTCCACGCGGCGGATCCCGCGCCCGCCGCCGCCGGCCGCCGCCTTGACCATGAGCGGGAAGCCAATCCGATCCGCGTGGCCCACAGCCTCCTCGAAGGTCTCGACCGGGCCGCCGCTCCATGGCGCGACCGGGACGCCGGCCGCCTCGGCCAGTCGCTTGGCCTCGATCTTGTCGCCGACGCAGCGCATCATCGCCGCGTCCGGGCCGACGAACACGATGCCCAGCCCGTCGCAGAGCTCGACAAACCCCGGGTGCTCGGCCACGAAGCCCCAGCCGACCCACGCCGCGTCGGCGCCGGCGGCCCTCAGCGCACGCTCGAGCGCCGCGTGATCCAGGTAGGCGCTGCGGCGGGCGCCGTCTGGTGCCGCGACCTTGCTCGGTCCCACGCAGACGGCCTCGTCGGCGTCGCGGACGAACATCGCCTCGCTCTCCGCGTCGGTGTAGAGCGCGATGAGGCGGATCTGCTCGTCGCGCTCGTAGTTGAGCTCGCGGACGGCGCGAATGACCCGCATCGCGGGCTCGCCGCGGTTGACGATCGCCAGGCGGCGAAAACGACGCTGCATCAGCTTCCGCTCATCGCCGGGCGGGTCGGCTCGACAGTGCTCGCGTCCAGGCCACCGCGCAGATCGATCGTGCCGTAGCCCCCAGGCCGCACGCGCCCGGCCTCGTCGACCAGCTCCGCGTCGGCGCCGCCGTCGCGCGGCGCCACGACAGCCCAGCGCGGGCCGGGGTACTCGGCGCCCGCGATGCGCGTCACGCGGTCAACGTGCGTGGGCAGCGCCATCTTGCCGGTGTGGGGTAGTGGCCCAGGTTGAACGCCTCGTCGCCTTCGATGTTAACGGCGTCGCGGATGCTGCGAACACTTCGGCTTCTCTGACGGGTGTCGTTGCCGAGGTCGGCTTCGACATCGATGTGATGCACGTAACCGAGATCACGATTCACGTTCGACGACGGATGGGAGCGCTGGTTGCTGGTCGGCGTGCATACCGACGAGGGGCTCGTCGGGTGGGGCGAGGGCTCGGTTGTCGGTGCGTCCACGCATGCGAAGCCGCGGTGAGGGCCCAGCCGCGGAGATCCAACCCGGCGCAGAACCCACGCCCCGCGCCGGTCAGACTCACGACGCGGGACGATCGATCGACCGCGATCGAACGCAGCGCGAGGTGCAACGCCTCGCGCAGCTCCGACGTCATCGCGTTGAGCTGCTCAGGGGCGGTTCAACGTGATCCGGCGAGCGTGCGAAGCGGGTTCGTCAACGACCAGCAACGAAGTCACCGACGCACCTTATGCGGTCGAGGCGAGCCGGCCTGGATTCGGCGAGTGCTCGGAAACCGAGTCACCCACGCCAGTGACTTCGATGAGTGCTGGAGCCACAGACCGGCTCGAAGGCCACAAACGGGGGTTCCGAGGGCCATCACGGCGACCACCCCGACCGGCTTTCGACAGACGCGGCTTTCCTTGCCTAGCACGTCGGACGGCCTGATCCGACCCCCGCGAGCTCGGGCGCGATCGTCGTCGCCGGGTCGCGGGAGGGCGGCGCAGCTGGAGCAGCTCCGCGCTGCCGGGGCGTGAGCGCGCGTACGCGTTCGAGCCCGCGATCGCGGTGGCGTCACGTGCACGGTCGGTCACCTCGTTTGACCTTCGCAATGCCCGTCCGGACGCTGGCGCCCTACGGGCGACGTCTGGTTTGCCGACCCACACGACCGCGGCTCGTCCAGGCAGCAGGCCCATCTTGCCGGCCCCACCGATCTGAACACCGCAACCGCTTCCAATGAAACCCGGTCGGCGAGTAACAAGGGCTGGCCGCCGTACGCTGCCGCGGCAGGCTGAACGAGATTTCTCGACGGGAGCGGCTGCGCATCTGCCGATGCGCGGGCTGCCGCCGGTCCTCCTCCTCTCCTGGAGCTCTCGCCGCGGGGTGCCTGACGGCGGGCTCAGTCGCGCCCGAGCAGCATGGCGATGCCCTGGCCGCCGCCGATGCACAGCGTCACGAGCCCGAGTTTGTGATCCTCGCGTTCCATCTCAGAGAGGATCTTGGCGGTGATGAGCGCGCCGGTCGCGCTGATCGGATGTCCGAGCGCGATTGCGCCGCCGTTCGGGTTGACCTTCGCCGGGTCGAGGTCGAGGTCTTTCATCACCGCGAGCGACTGGGCGGCGAACGCCTCGTTGAGCTCGATCACGTCGACGTCTTCGAGCGTCTTGCCCGCTCGCTCCAGCGCCCGCCGCACCGCCGGCACAGGCCCGATCCCCATCGTCTTGGGCTCCACGCCGCAGACGGCCCAAGACAGGATGCGGGCGCGCACCGGCGCCCCGAGTTCCTCCGCCTTCTTCGCCGACATGACGATCACCGCCGCGCCTGCGTCGTTGACGCCGGCGGCGTTGCCGGCCGTCACCGTCCCATCCTTCATGAACGCCGGCTTCAGCTTGGAAAACACGTCGCGGGCGACGTCGCGGCGCACGTGCTCGTCGACCTTGAACTCGACGGTCTCCCGCTTGGCCTTGACCTCGACCGGCACGATCTCGTCGTCGAACTTGCCGCTGTCGATCGCTGCCTGCGCCCGGCGGTGCGACTCGAAGGAGAAGTCATCCTGCGCTTCGCGGGAGACGTCGTGGGACTCGGCGAGGTTCTCGGCGGTCATCCCCATGTGGATATCGTCGAACGGGTCGGTGAGGCTGCCGACGACGGCGTCGATCAGCTTGACGTCGCCCATGCGCGCGCCCCAGCGCTCGCTCAAGTTCCAGTACGCGCCGCGACTCATCGACTCCGCCCCGCCCGCCAGCGCGACGTCGGCGTCTCCCGTCTTGATCGCCTGCGCGGCCGAGACGATCGCCTGCACGCCGCTGCCACACAGCCGGTTGACGGTCAACGCCGGCGCCTCCTTCGGAACGCCCGCCTTGATCCCGACCACGCGGGCCATGTACATGTCCTCCGGCGCGGTGTGGATCACGTTTCCGAACACGACTTGGTCGACGTGCTCCCCTTCCACGCCGGCGCGCTCCAACGCCGCGCGAGCCACGACGGCGCCGAGGTCGGTCGGTGCCACGTCGCGCAGGCTCTTGCCGTAGCCGCCCACCGCAGTACGGGCCGCCGAGCTGATGACCACATCGGTCACTGTCGCTCACTCTCCTCGCCGTCCGGCCGGTACGACACCGACCACACCCACCACACTACCGCGGCCAATTCCTCCAAGCTCAGCGGGGGCAAGACGCCGCGATCCAGCCGACATGTCACACGTGCACCGGGGGACACGGCGAGAGACCGATGGAGATGAACGGTCGATTATTCAGGTGGCAGCGGGTGGGAGACTGGCTGGAGCACGCGCGTACACGCGATGGAGGAGGCCGACATGGCCAGGAGTGGAAGCGAGAACCGAGCGAAAGGCACGAACGAGCAGGCCCAGGGCCGATTCAGGGAGGCGATCGGGGCGCTGACTGGCAATCGCCGGCAGGCCAGGCAGGGCCGCGCTGATCAGGCCCGCGGCCGGCTGCGCGAGCGCTGGGGGCACCTCAGGGACGCCCTGCGCCGGTAGACCCGGTGCATCCAAACCCGGCGGCGCGACCGCGGGCGCAGACCACGGACAGCCGTCGTCTGCGGTTGCGGTTGCGGTTGCCGTGCGACGGGCGAGATTGTTCGATGATCCGGCCGAGGCCCGACGGGGCCCTCACCG
>JBDTYI010000071.1:0-6738 GCA_040005775.1 Solirubrobacteraceae bacterium | reverse complement strand
GCCGTGCCCGATTGCGCCGTACCCGCCCCGCTCGGCCCACCCCGGGTTGGGCAGGAAGCGCACGCCCTGCGCGTGCAGCCAGCTGCGCTTCTCGCCCGAGGCGAAGTCGACGTAGGCTTCGGCCCAGCGCCGCGGCCACGCGTCCTCGTCGCGGTCGAAGCCCGCCGTGCCGAGCCAGTCCTGCCAGGCGAGCTCGCGCGAGTCGCGGATGCGCATGCGCCGCTGCTCGGGGCTGTCGACGAGGAACAGGCCGCCGAAGGACCAGAACGCCTGGCCGCCGAAGGACGCCTCGGGCTCCTGGTCGACGAGCAGCACGTGCTTGCCGGCGTCGGCGAGCTCCGCGGTGGCGACGAGGCCGGCCAGGCCGGCCCCGATCACGATGACGTCGGCGGTGTCACTGGGTGTGCTCACGGCGCGACACCCTGCCACACCGCTACCGCGCGCCGCGCCCCTGGGTAGGCACCGGGAATCGAGGTACCCACCACCGCTAATGGGGTTATCACCACACCTTTGGGAGGAGGCGGCTACCTGAACGGGCGGGGGGCGTGCCGAGCCGCCGCCGGTGGAAAGATTCCTCGGTGAGGCGCGTTCTTGTCCTCGCTGCGGTCCTCGGCGCGGCGCTCGCGTTGCTGGCCAGCACTCGGGACGAACCTCCCACCGTCCAGGCGGCCGCGCCCTCCGGGCCTCTCGTGACCCGGCCCACCGCCACCCGGCCGCTCGCCAACTCCGTCGCGGCGCGGCGGGTCAAGCGCTCGTCGTTCGAACCGCGCAAGCCCAACTCCGCCGCGACGCACCGCCGGCCGACGGCGGGGCAGGTCAAGCGCTGGCGGGCAACGCCGTCGATGCCCTACGCCAAGTACGTCAACGGCCAGTTCACCGGCACGACCGACGAGGTCATCCAGTGGGCGGCGATCAAATGGGGACTCAAGCCCGATCTTCTGCGGGCCGTTGCGGTCGTCGAGTCCTACTGGAAGATGAGCACGGTCGGCGACGGCGGTGACTCCTTCGGGCTCTTCCAGGTTCGTCGTCCCTTCCACTGCACCGAACCGTCCTGCGTCCTGTTCCGCAACGACGCCGCGATGAACGCCGACTACTACGGCGGCATCGTGCGGGCCTACTACGACGGCAAGCAGACCTGGCTCAACGACGTTGCGTCGGAGAACGGCAAGCCGTATCGCCGCGGGGACATCTGGGCCGCGGTCGGCGCCTGGTACTCCGGACGCTGGTGGGACGGCGCCGCCCGCGACTACGTCGCGAAGGTCAAGTCAGCGCTCGCCAAGCGCACCTGGCGCTCGTCGAGCTTCTAGTCCTCACGGGTACAGGGACACCGCGAAGTCCGCCCACACCCGCCGCATCGCCGCGTAGCCTGCCTCCCACGTCGGGTGCACGCCGTCGCCGATGAGCGACTGATGCTCGTGGAAATAGGTGTACAGATCGGGCCCGGCGACGATCTCCGGCATCTCGGTCCTGAGCTTGGCGATCTCTTCGTTGAGCGTCGGCACGTTCGCCCGCAGGTTCGGGTTGGACCCCCAGGGGATCGTGGGGATGATCGGCACCTTGCCCGCTGCGAGGACGGCCTCGGCCATCGCCTTCATGTGGGCCCGGAAGGGGGCGACGATCGAAGCGTCCCCCGGGCTGGCGACGAGGGCGTCGTTCGTGCCGTAGTTCAGGGTCACGTAGCGCCCCGGGAACAGGTCGAGCCAATCGCCGATCCGGGCGGCGCCGTCGGCGCTCGTCAGCCCACCGATGCCGCCGTTCTGAAACACGGGGGTGAACGCGGGCTTCGCTGCGTTGATCAGCTCGGCGAACGTCCCCACGGCCGGCCCCGACGCCGGCTTGCGCGTGTCGTGGCTCATCCCGTCCTGGGTGATCGAGTCGCCGTAGAAGATCCAATCGTCGGTGATGCCCGCCGAGGCGTCGTGCACATCCATGTTGAGCGTGACGTGGTCGTTCTGGGCCGGACCGTCCGCGCGCGTGACGGCGATGCGGACCCAGTTGGCGCCGTTCAGGTCGAGGCGGTGCTGGCGGCTGTTGTAGGTGTTCGCCGTGACGGCCGCGACCGGGCGCGTCCAGCCCCCGGTGGGCGCACCTCCCCCGGGCGCCGCTTTGACCTCGATCGCGTAGTCCCGCGGGAGGTTGTAGGCCGGGTCACCGGTGACGCTGCGGTCGTACTGCGACGTGATCGGCTCGTTGAACCAGGCGACGACGACGACTCCGCGGCGCGCGGCGGGATTGCCGGACAGGTCATAGGCGAGCCAGGCGGGCGCGGCCGGCGACGGCACGGTCGGGCAGTCCCAGCGTGTGTCGTAGGAGGCGTCGTCGCCGGCGCCCGGGTCTCCGCAGCCGCCGCTCGCGTACGCGGGCGCATCCCGGCTGATCACCGGCATCGGGACCGGCGTCGACGCGGGCGCGACAGGAGTCTCGGGCGCGGACGGCGCGGACGGCGGCGAGCCGGGCTCGGCGCCCGCGGGCCCGATCCCGGCGAGGAAGGGTCCGAGGCCGGGGACGAGCGCGGCGAGCGCGGGAGCGCCGGTCTGCGCGGCGCGGACGCGCTTGGTCGGCGCCGACAGGGCCGACCGCGCAAGCGTGCGTCCAGCCGGGCGCCGCGAGGCGGTGACCCGGGCGCGCATGCGGTGGCCGATGTCAGCGGCCACGAGGCGATAGGTCGCCGCGTGCGCCGCGCGGCGAGCCCGGCAGCGACGACCGCTCGCGTCGCAGGCCAGCCACGCGTGGCGGAAGGTCCGCGGGCCGCCGGACCAGGTGCCTCGGCTGACGCGCAGCGTGGCGGTCTGCACCGCGTGGCCCGTGACCCGCGGAGCACGCAGGCTGTGCGGCGAGCCCGTCGCGGCGTCCGCCTGCACCGCGCAGGCCGCGAGCACCAGGATGGCGAGCGCGACCACCGTGAGGGCGCGGCCAGATGTCGGGGCGCCGGGGGGCATCTCGGGCTTCGCACGTTATTCGCGCGACGCGGCCCCGTACCCGGCCTTTCGTCGAGGTCCTGGACGCCGAGCCACCTCCAGCCCGGCGCGCCAGCCCGGCGCGCGACCGTGCCGCGGCGGCCGGAGCTCATCCGTCGACAGCCCGGTGGCGGCGATCAACCAGGCCGTCATCGAGTTCGAGTTCCACATCTCGCCTGTCTTCAGCTCGTCGCGCCCCCACACGGGCCGGGGGGCGGTGGTCACGAGGTCGAGCATCCGCCGGCCAAGCCGCGGATCGCCGGCCAGCCGGCGGGGTCCGCCAACCGCCTCGCCGAGATCGGGGATGGACCCGCCGCGCCAGCAGCGGACCTCGTAGCGGAACCAGCGCGACCAGCCGAGCCGGCGGCTCCCGACGGCGCCCGTCCCGACCACGCCACGGCTGGCCTCGTCGGCGTCCGGTGACGGCGCGAGCTCGATCGTGTACCGCTCGCCGTCGAGCTCGACGACGAGCGCAGCGTGGTAGAGATCGCACCGTTGCCGATGCTGCCGCGCGGCTTCGATGGCCTCGAAGGCTCGGCCGTTCAGGCGGACCGAGTGGCCACCCGCGCCCAATGGAATCCAGTACAGGTCGATGGCCGTGGGAACGACCGCAGCCCCGCCGCCCGGGTGGGCGCGGCGAGGCTGGGCGCTGCGGGTTGCCTGTGGAATCAGGCGCTCGCGGGCGTCGCGCCTCCGAGCGGCACGTCGCCGCCGGTCTTCTGCCGCAGGCCGGTGCGGCCGAGCAGTCCGAACGCGAGGACGAGGAAGCCGATGCCGCTGAGCAGCAGGGCGATGCCCATCACGATGGCGAACAGGCCTACCGATTCGGCGAAGAACGCGGTGTTCAGCGCGGTGCTGAGCGCCGTCTCGTTGATCCAGACCTGACGGGCCTGGTTGCTCATCGGCGCACCGGTCTTCGGGTCCTTCGCGGCCTGTGCGGCCTGGTCGGTGCCCTTGCCGTTGTCCGTCGCGAACTGCGGCATCTGGGCGAAGGTCTTGCCGCCGGTCGCTTCCAGGGCGTGGATGCGCATGTAGCTGGCGAAGCACTTGGCGTCGGTGCCGTTGGTGATCGACTTGCCGGCGACGTCGCAGGTCGGCAGGGCGACGTTGGTCAGCCCGGCCTCCTTGGCCTTCGCGGCGATCAGCGACGGCTTCATGTCGGGGGTGCCGACGATCTGCTCGCGCTTGACGTTCGTGCTCACTTCATTTCGGCCGTTGATGCCGGTGACGATGGCCCCGATGCCGAAGGCGACGAGGACGAGCCCGGCAACGATGCCGGCTAGGCGGAACGGACGGGACATTGATCTCTCCAGTAGGTCGAGGACCCGCTCCACTCTGCCGGCGGCGGGTCCGCTCGCCATCGGCCTGTTCCCACACCCCGGTTGCGGGCTTCCACCGGCCGCGTCAGAGCGGCAGCGACCGCACCTGACGGGCGATCTCGAGGTCCTCGCGGGCGGCGATGACCAGCGTCCGCGCGGCTGCGTCGGGGGCCGCGACGTCAGCATCGACGGGGTCGGCCGCATTGCGCTCGGCGTCGACGCGGACCCCGAGCAGGCCCAGGCCTGCTCCGACCCGCGCGCGCAGCCCGGCCGCGTGCTCGCCCACGCCGCCGGTGAACGCGAGCACGTCGAGGCCGCCGAGCGCGACGGCCATGGCCCCGATCGCGCCCCGGAGCCGGTGCGCGTAGACGTCGAGGGCGAGCCCCGCGTCGGCATCGCCCTCGAGCGCCCGTGCTGTCACCTCGCGCATGTCCGCCGTTCCGGCCAGCCCCTGCAGGCCCGATTCGTGCTCGAGCGCATGCCCCACCGCGGCCGGTGCGAGCCCGCCTTCCTCGATCAGCCAGAGCACGAGCCCCGGATCCATGCTGCCCGCACGCGTCGCCATGACGAGGCCCTCCAACGGCGTGAAGCCCATCGTCGTCTCGACGGAGCGCCCGCGGTCGATCGCGCACAGCGAGGCGCCGGCGCCGAGGTGGCAGCTGATGGTCCGCAGCGCGTCCACCGGGCGTCCGGCGAGCTCGGCCGCGCGGCGGGCGACATACGCATGGGACAGGCCATGGAAGCCATAGCGGCGCAGCGGCCAACGCTCGCGCCAGGCGCGTGGCAATGCGTAGGTCGCCGCGGCCGCCGGGAGCGTCGCGTGAAACGCGGTGTCGAAGCACGCGACCGCCGGGACACCCGGCAGCGCGCGGGCGACGACGCCGACCGCCGCCAGCGCCGCGGGTTGGTGCAGCGGCGCCAGCGACGTGAGCTCGCGCAGCTCCGCCGCGACCGCGGCGTCCATCACCACCGCCGTGTGGCGGTTCCCGCCGTGGACGACGCGGTGACCGATCGCGTCGGGTGCCGGCAGCTCAGCGAGTGCGTCGGTGAGAGCGCCCTCGGCGGCGCGGCCGCGCACGGCGGGCAGGTCGCGCCGGGAGAGCAGCGCGTCGTCGTGGTCGAGCAGCGCCAGCTTGAGGCTGCTGGACCCCGCGTTGACGACGAGGACCCGCATCGCTCAGGCCGGCCACGTCCAGTCGCGCACGTCGGGCATGTCCTCGCCGTGCTCGCGGGTGTAGGCGCGGTGACGCAGGCGCTCGTCGACCATGTGCTGGCGCAGGTGCGCGGCGCTTGCGCCCAGTCCAGGCACGCGGTCGATGACGTCCATGACCAGGTGGAAGCGGTCGAGGTCGTTGAGCATGAGCATGTCGAAGGGCGTCGTGGTCGTGCCCTCCTCGTTGTAGCCGCGGACGTGGATCTCGGAGTGGTTCGCGCGCCGGTAGGTCAGGCGGTGGATGAGGGTCGGGTAGCCGTGGTAGGCGAAGATCACCGGCCGGTCGCCCGTGAACAACGCATCGAAGGCGCGGTCTGAGAGGCCGTGCGGATGCTCGCTCTCGGGCTGCAGACGCATGAGGTCGACGACGTTGACCACCCGCACGCGCAGGTCGGGCAGGTGCTCGCGCAGGAGCGCGGCCGCGGCCACCGTCTCGGCGGTCGGCGCGTCGCCGGCGCAGGCGAGCACGACATCGGGCAGCTCGCCGCCGTCGTTGGACGCCCACTCCCACACGCCGAGGCCGCGTGTGCAGTGCGCGACCGCCTCGTCCATGGTCAGGAAGTCCAGCGCGGGCTGCTTGCCGGCGACGATGACGTTGATGTAGTCACGGCTGCGCAGGCAGTGGTCAGCCACCGACAACAGGCAGTTGGCGTCCGGCGGGAGGTACACGCGGACGATCTCGGCCTTCTTGTTGACGACGTGGTCGATGAAGCCGGGATCCTGGTGGGAGAAGCCGTTGTGGTCCTGGCGCCAGACGTGCGAGCTGAGCAGGTAGTTCAGCGACGGGATCGGGCGCCGCCAGGGGATCTCGGCGCAGACCTTCAGCCACTTGGCGTGCTGGTTGACCATCGAGTCCACGATGTGGATGAACGCCTCGTAGCAGTTGAAGATGCCGTGGCGGCCGGTGAGCAGGTAGCCCTCCAGCCAGCCCTGGCACAGGTGCTCGCTGAGGACCTCCATCACGCGGCCGCCGGGAGCCAGGTGGTCGTCGGTCGCGACGATCTCCTCCTCCCAGGCGCGGTCGGTCTCCTCGAACAGGGCGCTCAGGCGGTTCGACGCCGTCTCGTCGGGCCCGAAGACGCGGAAGTTCGCGTGGGCGGCGTTCGCGCGCATGACGTCACGCAGGAAACCGCCGAGCACCCGCGTGGCCTCGCTCGAGGTGCGGGCCGGAGCGGGCACGTCGACGGCGTAGGAGCGGAAGTCCGGCAGCTCGAGGTCGCGCGTGAGCAGGCCCCCGTTGGCCTCGGGC
>JBDTYI010000070.1:0-3345 GCA_040005775.1 Solirubrobacteraceae bacterium | reverse complement strand
TGCCTGATGCGTGCGACTCGGCCACGGACCGTACCCCCGACCCTTTGTTGGGATGCCGCGCGGGACGGAGAGGGATCCTCGCGACGGTCGAATCGAAGCTGTCCCTGCGGGCCGTATTCGTTCGCCGCAAGCTCTGCCTCGGCAACCCCGCAGGGTTCGCGTCGGCGGCCGCTGGACTGAGGGCTGACGTCCTGCTCGCAGCGACAGCTCGATCACCCGAGGCTACTCCTTCCCCGGCCCCCAAACGAACGATCGTGCCGTCCGCCGGCCGCGTCGAGTGTTTCCTCGATCGCGTCCATCGCGTCGTGCCCTGACCGCCGACGGCAGTACCCACGCCGCTGCTGCTTTCGTCCTGCTCGGCTTACCGTCGTGAGCTGGCGCGCGACCGAAACGCCGCTTCGTCTCTCGATCGCGGCGGATCGCCAACCGGGCTTGCCGGATCGCGGCCGTCAGCAGGTCGCAGGCTGCGGTTTCGGTGCGCGTGCGCGGACCGTGCTCGGTCGGCGCTGACGTGCGCAAACCCGTCAACGATCGGGAAACGGCACCCCCGGAGCTCGCGAGCCTGCCTGGAAGACCACCCGGGCGCCCGTCCTATTCGCCGCGCCGACGTCGCCGCGCTACGTTCGCGGCCACTCCTTCTCCTTCTCATTTCCCGCAGCACCGCCAGATCCGCCACCTCCATAGCCGTCCGCCCACCAGCCCCGGCGCCCCCAGCTCTCCGACCTGCCTCGCCTCGACGCGCCCGTCCCTGCCTCACTGCGTGTCATCGGCCAGCGGCCAGCGTCGCGCCTTCGTGCTTCGACGGCTCGCTTTCGCTCGCGCGCCAGCTTGACCTGATCGTCGCCCGCATCACCGCGATCTGCCCGTAGGGCACCCCCGGCGCACCGCTCTTTGCTCGAGGGCGGCCCTTGACGCGACGCGTCCGCCGCCCCTACACCGCGCCGCCATGACGCCCCGCTCACCACACCGGCCCTCGAAAGGAGCCTTGCCATGCCCACCCTCATCGCGCCCCCGGTTCCGGGCGCCGCCTCGTCGACCCGTCGGCGCCTGGCCCGCGGCAACGCCGGGCGCCTGGTGCTAAGCCACTACCCCGGCGACCGCGGGCCGCGAACGGTCTGCGCCCGCCGCGGCCCGCAAGGCTCGGTTCTCGTGCTCGACGAGGACGCCGCCCTGCTCGACCGCCGCCTCGTGGCACACCTGTGCGCCGACGAACGGCGACCAACGCGGCGGTCGCCGCCCAGGCCTACCTCGCCGACCCCGGGCGCCGCGCCCGGCCGCTGTCAGACCTCGACTGGGTCGTCGCGCCCGACGCCGAAGCTTCCACGACGATGGACCTCGCGACGGAGCTCGTCGACGCCTCCGGGACGCGCTACCGCCTCGACGCCGGATACGGGCCGGGGCTGCGCTGGACGCGCCGCGCTCCTCGGCGCCGCGGGGTAAGCGTGGTCTGCCTGCGCACCGTCGTTGGTGCGCTGGAGGACTACGAGCCCGCCCGCTCGCTGGCCCGCGCCGCGCTGGCGCAGTCGGGTGACCAGCACCACCTCGCCGCCGAGCTCCAGGCGCTGGCCGAGGATCCCCACGAGCTCAACCGGCTGCTGCGCGTCGCCGTGCTGCGCCGCGTCGACACCGGCCAGGAGACGCTGTCGAACATCGCCATGCGCTGCGGGCGCCCGAAGTCTCCCGGCCACCACATGGGCGATACCGCCTGGCTGCGCCGGCGCATCGGCGACGCCCCGAGGCCGGCCAGACGCGCGCGACGCCGTGGATCGGCTGCGCGCTGCTGGCGCGCATCGCCCGCGACGGCCTCGGTCTGGCCCCCCGTGAGGTCGAGCTGGCCTGACGCCCTTGACCGAGCCGCACCGCCGCTCCCGCTGAACGCGGGCGGCGGTGACGGCGCCGCACGCCGCGCACTGATGGGTGGCGGCGTGTCCCGAGCGGCGCCCGCCCGACCCCGCGGGCGCCGCTCACCCCCTTGATGACCGACCCCACCTGGCGTCCCGCGCCCGGGGCGCCCGACCGCAAGGAGCACGATCATGCCCAGCTGGTTTCTGCGCCCCGAGGACGACCCCGACCACGAGGAGCGCGTGCGCCGCGAGCTCGACGAACAACAGGCGGGCGAGGAGCGCGAGCAGGTGCCCTGCGACCGGCTCGCCGACTACGCCCCGCTGCCGCCGTGGGAGCGCGACGCCCACCGTCAGGCCCGGCGCACGCGCGAGCGCAGACCGGGCACCGAGGGGAAGGAGCAGTGGTGAGCGCCGACCTGGCGGTCGTCCTCGCCGACGTCCTGGCGCAACTCGAGCCGCGCGCCTGGTTCGCCGCATTGGAACCCGGTGCGGAGATCAACGTCCACGGCTTCACCCGCTGCACCCCGACCTGATCGGGACGCTGCAGCTTGGCGGCGCTACCGCCGACGGCTGGTGATGCTGGGGCTGTGCGCGTGGGGGAGACCTGCCGCGCTACCTGGCGCTGCGCGAGGCGAGCCTCGCCCCGTCGCGGGCTCAGCCGGCGACGGTGTAGCCGCGCTCGGCCTTGGCGAGCTCGCCCGCCTTGACCAGCTGGGCCAGGCGGGTGGCCACCGAGTTGCGGTTGAGCTCGAGCGCCTTGGCGATGTCGCCCGCCGTCGCGCCCGGGTGCGCGCCGAGGTGCTCGAGGATCTGGCCCTTGGTCTGCCCGCGCGGGGCCGAGCGCCGGGCACGCCGCGGCTTACTCGTCGCACGCGCCGCGTGAGCGCGCCGCGGGCGTCGTGCCGGCGCGGGAGCAGCGCCCAACGCGACCAGCGCTCCCTCGAGCTGCGCCGCCTCGCTGACCAGCGGCCGTAGCTCCTCGATGCGCGCGTCGATCTCGCGCCTGACGTCTTGCAGAAAGTCGCTCATCACATAGGTCCTTCAGGCAATCGATGCCGAGGAGCCCGTGGACCTTCGCGTCCGCGGCGCCGAGAACTGCGCACCGAAGGGGGACTGACGCTCGCCCAGGTGGCCGAGCCCGCCAGCATCGATCTCTCCACGCTCAGCCGCACTCCGGTTATTGCTCGAGGCGCGCACGGTAGCCGCGGCGGTGACCAAGCACGCCTCCCGGAGTCGCGCGCTTAGGAAAGCTCGGCGTCTGGGGTTAGGGGCGGGCGTGATGTCGCGATCTCGGCGACATGCTCTGGATCGGCAGGGTGAATCCCGCAAACGAACTTCGGCCACGGCCGGAGAATCGCGCCACGCTACTCACTGCTGAGCCCCCTTGACCGAAGCGCGTCGTTGCTGATCACGCCGGCTCGCGGAGTTGCTCTGCGAGCCGTTCGCGCGAGGAGTGTCCCAGCTTCTGGTAGGCGTGCCCGAGGTGGGTCTCGACGGTCCG
>JBDTYI010000069.1:0-3774 GCA_040005775.1 Solirubrobacteraceae bacterium | reverse complement strand
CTCTTAATCCGAAGGTTGAAGGTTCGATCCTTCCGGGGGCATCGCGGTGGGCGCTGGTCGCCTCCCAGAACCGCGCATCGGGTCAGCGCTTAGACTCGGCGCATGCTGGCGATCCTCGACGGGAAAACGATGCCCGCCCAGGAGGCCCGGATCCCCGCCACCGACGAGGGCTTCCTGCGCGGGGACGGCGTCTTCGAGGTCGTCCGCATCTACGGCGGGCGGCCGTTGGCGCTCGACGAGCACCTCGGACGCATGGCCGGCTCGGCGCGCAACCTGCGCCTGCCCTTCGACCCCGAGACCGTCCGGGCCGACGCGGAGGCGCTGCTGGCCGCGGGCGCGCCGGGCGATTGTGCGCTGCGCCTCGTCGTCACCCGCGGTGGACACCGCCTCGGGATCCTCGAGCCGCTCAAGGACCTCGCGCCGACGATCTCGCTCGGGACGGTCGAGTACGCGCCGACACGCATCCTGGACGGCGTGAAGTCGCTGTCCTACGGCGCGAACATGCTCGCGACGCGCCTGGCCAAGGAGGACGGCGCCCAGGAGGCGCTGCTCGTCACGCCCCACGGACGCGTGCTCGAGGCGCCGACGTGCTCGTTCTTCTATTCCTACGACGCGTCCACGCTGTGCACGCCGCCGCTGAGCGAGCACATCCTCGACTCGATCACGCGGCGGATGATCCTCGCCTCGTCCGAGGTCACCGAGCAGGCGCTGACGCGCGACGACCTGGCGCGGGTCACCGAGGCGTTCCTCGCCTCGACGCTGCGCGAGGTGCATCCGATCGACGCGATCGACGAGGTCGCGCTGGACGCGCCTGGCCCGCTGAGCGCCGCGGCGTCGGAGCGCGTCCGCGCGCACATCGACGGCCTCATGAGCGCCCCCACCACCTGAGTGCGGGTCCTCACCGTCATCGGGAACCGCCCGCAGTTCGTCAAGGCCGCGGCGGTCTCGCGCCTGCTGCGCGCCGAGCACGAGGAGCTGCTCGTGCACACCGGCCAGCACCATGACGACGAGCTGTCGACGATCTTCGTCGCCGAGCTCGGCGTGCCGCGGCCCGAGCGCGAGCTGGGGATCCACGGCGGCACGAACACCGAGCAGACCGCGCGCATGCTCACCGACCTCGCGCCCCTGATCGCGGCCGAGGCGCCCGCCGCCGTGCTCGTCTACGGCGATACGAACTCGACCCTCGCCGGCGGCCTCGCCGCCGCCCAGGCGCGGGTGCCGGTGGCGCACGTCGAGGCCGGGATGCGCTCGTTCGATCGCGCGATGCCCGAGGAGCTCAACCGCGTCCTCACCGACCACCTCTCCGACCTGCTGCTCGTGCCGGCGCAGGCCGCGGCCGACAACCTCGCGCGCGAGGGCGTCGCCGGGCGCGTCGAGGTCGTCGGCGACGTGATGGTCGACATCGCCCAGCTCTTCCAGCCGCGGGCGCGCGAGGACGAGGCGCCGCTGCACGCCGCCGGCGTCGAGCCGGGCGGCTACGTCCTCGTCACCGCCCACCGCGCGGGCAACGTCGACGACCCCGGGCGCCTGCGCCGGCTGGTCGACCTGCTGCTCGCCCTGCCGGCGCCCGCCGTGCTGCCGCTGCACCCACGCACGCGCGCGCGCTTGGCCGACGCCGGCTGGCTGGCCGAGCTCGAGGCCGCGCCCCACGTCCGCCTGCGGCCGCCGCTGGGCTACGTCGCGTTCACCGCGCTCGTCTGCCACGCGCGGGCCGTCCTCACGGACTCAGGCGGCGTCCAGAAGGAGGCCTACCTCGCGGGCGTGCCGTGCGTGACGCTGCGCGACACGACCGAGTGGACCGAGACGGTCACGGCCGGCTGGAACGTCCTCGTCGACCTCGACGCGCAGGCGGCGCTGGCCGCGCTCGATCGCACCCCGCCGGCGGAGCGCCCGGCGCTCTACGGCGAAGGCGACGCGGGCGCGCGCGTCGTGGCTGCGCTGTCTGCGCTGGCCTGACCGCCGCCGAGGCGTCGCACCGGCACGCCGGGGAAGCGCGCGGGGTCCAGGGTGCCACGCCCGTCGACGACGGCGCGCACCCCGGGCACGTCGGCCGCGCCCAACTCGCCCCATGCGGCGTGGCTGGCCTGGAGGATCGCGCCGGCGACCGGGGCGCCGTCCCACGGCTCGAAGCCGAGCGCGCGCAGCTCCGCGTCGTCGTAGAGGGGATCGGTCGCGAATGCGACCGCACCCGCCGCCGCGAGCGCGTCACGCACGCCGAAGGCGCCGCTGAAGGCGCTCTCCTTGACACCGCCGCGGTAGGCGACGCCCAGGATGAGCACCCGCTCGCCGGCGAGCGCCCCGAGGTCGCTCTGCAGCGCGGCGACCGCATAGGCGGGCATCGCCTCGTTCGCGTCGCGGGCGCTCCGGGGCAGCCGCGCCTCGGGGTGCCCCTGGAGGTAGAAGCGCGGGTAGACCGGGATGCAGTGGCCGCCGACGGCGACGCCCGGGCGGTGGATGTGGCTGAAGGGCTGCGAGTTCGACGCGGCGATGACCCGGTCGATGTCGACGCCGACGCGGTCGGCGTACTGCGCGAACTCGTTGGCCAGCGCGATGTTCACGTCGCGGTAGGTCGTCTCGGCGAGCTTGGCCAGCTCGGCCGCCTCGGCGGAGCCCAGGCCCCAGACCTCGGCGTCCAGGAAGGCGCCGTACAGCTCGACGCCGCGCGCCTCGCCGGCCTCGCTGAGGCCGCCGACGAGCTTGGGGTAGGTGTCGAGGTCGCGCAGAACGCGCCCGCTGTAGACGCGTTCCGGGCTGAAGACGAGGTGGAAGTCCTGCTCGGCGGTCAGGCCGCTGGCGGCCTCCAGCGCGGGGGCGATCCGCCCGCGCGTTGCGCCCACCGGCAGCGTCGTCTCGATGGCCACCGTGGTCCCGGCCCTGAGCCCCGCGCCGATGTCGGCGACGACGGCGTCGACGATCGCCCAGTCGGGTTCGGCGCCGGCGTCGACCATCAGCGGCGGCACGGCGACGACGAGCTCGGGGCCTCGAGCGACCGCCGCGGTCGTGTCCGTCGTCGCGCGCAGGCGCCCGCCCGCGACCGCGTCCTGCATCGCCTCGGCGAGGCCGGCCTCGCCGGAGAACGGGGGAGTGCCCGCGTTGACGAGCTCGACCACGCGAGGATCGACGTCCGCGCCGGTGACGTCGTGGCCGGCCATGGTCAGGCGCGCGGCCAGCGGCAGCCCGACCTTCCCCAGCGCGACGACGACGGCCTTCACGCCAGGGTCCCGAGGGCGATCGTCTCGCCGGAGGCCGCGCTGGCGAGGACGGCCTCGGCAAGTACGACGGTCGCCAGGCCCTCCTCGAGCGTGACGACGGGGTCGCCGGGCGCACCCTCGAGCAGGTCGCAGAACGCCTCGAGCTCGCTCAGCAGCGGCTCACGACGGGCGAAGGCGTAGCGCGTCATGTCGCCCTCCGAGACGCCACGCAGCGCCTGCGAAGCCGACCACGACGAGGTGATCTGGCCGTTGGCGTAGAAGGCGAGGTCGGCGGTCAGCGTGTCGGCCACGAGCATCCCGCGCTCGCCGAGCACCTTCGTGCGGCGGACCTTCGCGGGCGAGAGCCAGTCGACGGTGCAGTTGAACGTGGCGCCCGAGCTCAGCCGCCCGGTGGCCAGCACCATGTCCTCGTGCGCCCGCCCCATGCGATGCTGCGTCTCGGCGGCCACGCGCTCCACCGGCGCGCCCCCGAGCCAGCGGACGAGGTCGAGGTCGTGGGTGGCGAGGTCCTTGACGACGCCGACGTCCTTGATGCGGTCGGGGAACGGCCCGATGCGCTCGG
>JBDTYI010000068.1:0-4760 GCA_040005775.1 Solirubrobacteraceae bacterium | reverse complement strand
ACCTGCACGACGGCGCCTTCGCGGCCGACGTCATGCACGAGACGCTGCGGCGCTCCGCGCTGGCCGAGGTCGCCGCGGGCGGGCGCGTGAACCTCGAGCTTGCCCTGCGCGCGCAGGACCGCATGGGCGGGCACATCGTCCAGGGCCATGTCGACGGCGTGGGCTCCGTGCGCGACGTGCGCGCCGACGGCTTCGCCCGGATCGTGACCATCGCCGTCGGGGGCGGGCCGGAAGGCATCCTGCGCTACGTCGTCGAGAAGGGCTCCGTCGCAGTCGACGGCGTCTCGCTGACGGTGGCGCGCGTCGACGACGAAGCCTTCGACGTGTCCCTGATCCCCGAGACGCTTCAGCGCACGACGCTCGGCGCCGCCGAGCCCGGCGCGCCCGTCAACCTGGAGGTCGACATCGTGGCCAAGTACGTGGAGAAGCTCGTGGGAGCCCACGCCTAGTGACCCCGTCCGCGAGTCCTGCGGCTTTCCGGCGGCGTCGCGCCGCTCGCCGGACGACCCACACGACCCACGAACGGAACCCCTCGTGAGCGACACGACGACGACGCCGTTCGCGACCGTCGAGGAGGCGCTGGAGGACATCGCCGCCCGGCGCATGGTCGTCGTGGTCGACGACGAGGACCGCGAGAACGAGGGCGACGTCGTGATGGCGGCCGAGTTCGTCGACGCCGACGCGATCAACTTCATGACCCGCCAGGCCGGCGGCTGGATCTGCCTCGCGCTCACGCCCGAACGCTGCGACGAGCTGGGCCTCGAGCTGATGGCGGCCAAGAACGAGTCGGCCTACGAGACGCCCTTCACCGTGACGATCGAGGCCCGTGAGGGCGTGACCACGGGGATCTCGACCTCCGACCAGGCGCAGACGATGCGCACCGCCATCGACCCCGCGAAGGGGCCCGACGACATCGTCGTGCCCGGGCACGTGCACCCGCTGAAGGCGCGCGGCGGCGGCGTGCTCGAGCGCACCGGTCACACCGAGGCGTCGGTCGACCTCGCCCGCCTGGCCGGCGTCACCGCGGCCGGCGTGATCTGCGAGATCCAGAACGAGGACGGCTCGATGGCACGCCTGGGCGACCTCGGCGCCTACTGCCACAAGCACGGCCTGAAGATGATCACGATCGCCGATCTGATCGCCTACCGCCGCCGCCACGACAAGCTCGTCGAGCGCGTGGTGTCGACCAAGCTGCCCACCGCCTTCGGCGAGTTCGACGTCGTCGGCTACCGCTCGCTGGTCGACGACAAGCACCACGTCGCGCTCGTCAAGGGCGACGTCGCGGGCACCG
Source organism: Solirubrobacteraceae bacterium (assembly GCA_040005775.1). Lineage (GTDB taxonomy): Bacteria > Actinomycetota > Thermoleophilia > Solirubrobacterales > Solirubrobacteraceae > JAOPZW01. Next base: position 3,469 of record JBDTYI010000068.1, on the reverse strand, counting down.
AGCACGTGCTGGTCCGCGTGCACTCGGAGTGCCTGACCGGCGACGTGTTCCACTCGCTGCGCTGCGACTGCGGCGAGCAGCTCGAGTCGGCTCTGGCGATGATCGAGGAGGAGGGCCGCGGCGTGCTGCTCTACCTCGCCCAGGAGGGCCGCGGCATCGGCCTGCTGAACAAGCTGCGCGCCTACAAGCTCCAGGAGGAGGGGCTCGACACGGTCGACGCCAACCTCAAGCTCGGTCTGCCCGCCGACCTGCGTGACTACGGCATCGGGGCGCAGATCCTCGTCGACCTCGGCCTGACGTCCATTCGGATCCTCACGAACAACCCCAAGAAGATCCACGGCCTGCAGGGCTACGGCCTGAGCGTCAGCGAGCAGGTGCCGATCGTGCACAAGACCAATCCGCACAACGAGGCGTACATGCGCGCCAAAGTGGAGCGGATGGGGCACGTGCTGCACCATCAGGGCGCGAACCTCGACGCGGAGATGATCCACGAGGAGCGCGAGCGCGACGAGCGCGAGGGCCGCGCGTGACCTTCGCGATCGCGGTCGCGAGGTTCTACGACGACCTCGCCGACCGCCTCGTCGCGGGTGCGAAGGCCGTGTTCGCGGAGGCGGGTGCCGGCGACGTGGAGATCTTCGACGTGCCCGGCGCCTACGAGCTGCCGCTGGCCGCACAGTACGCCGCGACGACGGGCCGCTTCGACGGCGTCGCCTGCCTGGGCGCGGTGATCCGCGGCGAGACCGACCATTACGACTGGGTCTGCCAGGAGACCGCGCGCGGCATCCAGGATGTCCAGCTGCGCACCGGCGTCCCGTGCGCCTTCGGCGTGCTCACGGTCGACACGATGGAGCAGGCGCTCGCCCGCTCCGGCGGCGACAAGCGCGACTCGGGGCGCCACGCCGCCGAGGCCGTGCTCGCGCTGGCGCGCATCCGCGAACAGCTGGCGTAGCGCCCCTCTAGAAGATCCGGCCCACCGCAGTAGGCTCGGGAGTATGTCCAAGGAGGTCGCGGCCCTCGCGCTCACCGTCCTGGTCCATTTCATCGGCCTCGGTGCGCTGATCTACGCGCTCGTGGCCGACGATGAGGGTCGCTCGGACTGGCGCGGCTGGTGGCCGCGCGACGACGACGGCCCGCGCGAGCCCGACCCCGCCGGGTCGCCGTCGCACGACGGCCTGCCGCTGCGCGACGCGCAGCCCAGCCGGGTTCGCCTCCGCGAGGACAGGCGGCTCGCCGACGCCCATCCGGCCCCGGCGCGCCGACCCGTCCATCCGCCGCAGCGCACGCCCGAGCGTGCGCCGGCGGAACGCGACTAGTCCTTCTTCTTCGCCTTCTTGCCGGACGGCGTCTGGCCCGCGGCGGTCTGGGCCTGCTCGAGCTTGGCCTGGACGATCGCGCGCCGGTCGTTGCTGACCTGGAGGCGCTCCTGGAGGTACGGGACGGCGTCCGCGGGCTTGCCGGAGTCCAACAGCGCGGTGCCGAGGTTGTAGAGGGCGTAGGCGTAATCGGTCTCGCCCTTGCGGTTCTGCGAGCGGAAGAGGTCCACGGCCTTCTGCTCGTAGGGGACGGCCTCGGCGGGCTTGCCGCCCTGGTAAAGGGCGAAGCCCTTGTTGTTCAGCGCGACCGGGTCGGTGCCGGCGGGGCCGGCGGCCGGGGCGGGCGTGGACGTCGTCGGGGGCTGGGTCTTTGCGGGCGCCTGGGTCTGGGTCTGCGTCGCCTGCGGCGTGCTCTTCGTGGTCTTGGCCGGCGTCGAGGCCGACTTCGACGGGGCCTTCTTGGCGGTCGAGCTTGCCGCGGGCGTCTCGCTCCCGCCGCCGCCGCCGCCGCTCATGGCGATGGCGATCACGGCACCGGCCAGCAGCGCCAGCACGGCGAGCGCGATGAGGCCGGTCCGGCGGCCGCCGCCTCCGCCGCGGCGGGGGGCCGGCCGCGCGCTGGCGGGCGCGCGGGGCGGGGTCACTGCGGCGGCGCGTGCGGGCCGGGCGGCGACCGGCTCGCGGCGCTCGACCGGCGGGCGCGGGATCGCCACGGGTGCGGTCGTCGCGGTCGGGGCGCCCGCGGCCACCTCGGCGTCGCCGCCGAGCGCGTCCTCCAAGCTGTCGACGAAGTCCTCGGCCGACGGCGGCCGGTCGTCGGGGTCCTTGGCCATGCCCGCGGCGAGCACGGCGTCGACGGCGCGGGGGAGGTCGTCACCATCGTCGCTCGCCCGCGGCACGTCGCCCTCGACGTGCGCGCGCGCCTGGGCGGCCGGATGCTCGGCGACGAACGGCCGGGTGCCGGTGAGCAGCTCGTAGGCGACGATCGCCAGCGCGTAGCGGTCGCTGGCGGCGGTCGCGGTCTCGCCGCGCGCCTGCTCGGGCGAGATGTAGGCGGCGGTGCCCAGGACCTGGCCGGTCATCGTGACCGACGCCTCGCTGGCGACGGTGGCGATGCCGAAGTCCGCGACGGCGAGCCGGCCGCGCTCGTCGAGCAGCAGGTTGGCGGGCTTGACGTCGCGGTGCACGACGTTGTTGTGGTGGGCGCAGTCCAGCGCCTCGGCGGCCTCGCGCAGCCAGCGAACGGCAAGTGGGCGCGGTATGGGGCGCCCGGACTTCAAGCGGTCCGAGAGCGTGCCGCCCGAGAAGTGCTCCATGACCATGAAGGCCTTGCCCTCGTGCTCGCCGATGTCGTAGACCGTGACGATGTGGCGGCAGTCGCTCAGGCGCGCGCCGGCGCGGGCCTCGCGCAGGAACCGCTTCGCCGCGCGGTCGTCGGCGGCGAAGGCGGGTGACAGCACCTTGACCGCCACAAGGCGGCCCAACAGCTCGTCCTCGGCGGCCCAGACGCCGGCCATGCCGCCGTCGGCGATGTGACGGACGACGCGGTACCGATCGGGCAGGGAGACAGTTGCCTGGCTGGCCGGCATTCTCCGGGAAGCTACCCGAGCCCTCCGGCCGCTACACTTCCGCCCCGCATGGCAAAGGTCTGTATCTCCTGCGGCAAGAAGCCCGCGTTCGGCAACAACCGCAGCCACTCGATGGTGGCCACCCGGCGGCGCTTCGATCCCAACCTTCAGAAGGTGCGGATCCTCGTGGGCGCGACGCCCAGCCGTGAGTACGTCTGCACGCGCTGCCTGAAGGCCGGCAAGGTCACCAAGGCCGTCTAGACCGGGCGCGCAGAGGCGTGTCCGATCCAAGCCTTCTGCGCTTCCGTGCCGTCGTGGGCGGCGCGCTGGTGCATCTCGAGTCGCGCCGCGAGGAGATCAACGATCTCAACGTGTTCCCGGTCGCTGACGGCGACACGGGGGACAACATGGTCCTCACGCTGCGCGCGTGCCTGGAGGAGGTCGACCGGCTCGTGGCCGAGGAGGGCCCGCTCGACGCCATCCGCCGCGACCAGATCGTGCAGTCGGTCGCGCGGGCCGCGCTGCTCGGGGCCCGCGGCAACAGCGGCGTCATCCTCTCCCAGCTCATCCGCGGCGCCGCCGAGGAGC
>JBDTYI010000067.1:0-17915 GCA_040005775.1 Solirubrobacteraceae bacterium | reverse complement strand
TGCCATAGCCGGTGTTGATCTGCGCCTCGCACAGCGTCTCGCGGCCCGAGTTGCAATACCGGCAACGCCCGCACGCGAAACCAAGCCAAGGGATGACGACCCGGTCGCCCACCCCGATCTCCTCGCCGGCGTTGGGCCCGAGCGCCTCGACGATCCCCACGCCCTCGTGGCCGGGGATCAGCGGCAGCGGCGGCTTGATCGGCCAGTCGCCGTGCGCGGCATGGATGTCGGTGTGGCAGAGGCCGCACGCCTCGATCCGGACGAGAACCTGACCGTCGCTCGGCTCAGGCCTGGGGACGTCCTCGATGCTCAGCGGCTGGGTGAAGTCGTGAACGACGGCGGCCTTCATGGTGATTTCCTCTCGATAGATGATCGCGGGGCCACGGGTGGCGCAGCGCGCGGCCCCGGCCGTGGCACGGTCGCCTCGCTATGCGGGTGACCACGGACTTGGATTCGAGGTGTTCTCGAGCGCACTGTGGCCCTCGCCCGACGCGGTGGTGAAGTGCAGGTCCTCCAGTGCCTCGAGCGAGAAGCCGCCCGCGGCGCCGGGGGCGACGTCGAGGTGGAAGCTGGGGTGTCGCCATCGGTTGTTCTGATCGGCGTCGATGACGACCGAGACGTCGGCGAGGGTGCCGAGCTGCACGTCGTGGGGGCCGGCCGGGAGGTCGGCGGCGCGCAGGCACATCGGGGAGCTGCCGTCACAGCAGCCCCCCGAGACGTGGACGATCAGGTCGCCGTGCTGGGCTCGCAGGCGCTCGAGCAACTCGAGCGCTGCGGGCGTCGCGGTGACCTGCTGGGTCATCAGAAGAAGCCGAGCGGGTTCTGGTCGTAGGACACCAGCAGGCATTTCGTCTGGCTGTAATGGTCGAGCATCATCCGGTGGTTCTCGCGCCCGACGCCCGAGTTCTTGTAGCCGCCGAAGGCCGCGTGCGCGGGGTAGAGGTGGTAGCAGTTGGTCCACACGCGGCCGGCCTGGATGCCGCGGCCCATGCGGAAGGCGCGACTGGTGTCGCGCGTCCACACGCCGGCGCCAAGGCCGTAGGGCGTGTCATTGGCGATCCGCAGCGCCTCGGCCTCGTCCTTGAACGTGGTGACGGCGAGCACGGGCCCGAAGATCTCCTCCTGGAAGACCCGCATGGCGTTATGGCCCTTCAGGACGGTCGGCTGGAAGTAGTAGCCGCCCGAGAACTCCCCGTCGGCGACGTGGCGCTCACCGCCGCAGAGCAGCTCGGCGCCCTCGTCGAGGCCGATCTTCACGTAGCTCTCGATCTTCTCCAGCTGGGCCTGGGACACCTGCGGGCCGATCATCGTCGACAGGTCGAGCGGGTTGCCCTGCTGGATGCGCGCGATCCGTTCCAGGCAGCGCTCCATGAACGCGGGATAGATCGACTCCTGGATCAGCGCCCGCGACGGGGCCGTGCAGACCTCGCCCTTGTTGAACGCGTAGAGGACGAGGCCCTCGATGGCCTTGTCCAGGAACGCGTCGTCGGCGTCCATGACGTCGGCGAAGAAGATGTTCGGCGACTTGCCGCCGAGCTCCGTGGTCGACGGGATCAGGTTCTGCGCGGCGTACTGCATGATCAGGCGGCCCGTCACCGTCTCGCCGGTGAAGGCGATCTTCGCGATCCGCTTGCTCGAGGCCAGCGCCATCCCGACCGACGCGCCGGGTCCGGTGACGACGTTGATGACACCGGGCGGGACGACGTCCTGCAGCACCTCCATGAGCTTCAGCAGCGACCACGGCGTCGGGCTCGCGGGCTTGATCACGACACAGTTGCCGGCCGCGATCGCGGGCGCCAGCTTCCACGCCGCCATCAGCAGCGGGAAGTTAAACGGGACGATCTGCCCGACGACACCGAGCGGCTCGTTGAAGTGATACGCGACCGTGTCCTTGTCGATCTCAGAGATCCGGCCCTCCTCGGCACGGATCGCGCCGGCGAAGTAGCGGAAATGGTCGATCGCCAGCGGAAGGTCGGCACCGAGGGTCTCGCGGACCGGCTTGCCGTTCTCCCAGCTCTCCGCAACCGCGAGCATCTCGAGGTTCGCCTCGATCGCGTCGGCGATCGCGTTCAGCACCTTGGCGCGGTCCGTCGTCGAGGTCTCGCCCCACGCCTCGCGCGCCGCGTGGGCGGCGTCAAGCGCCAGGTCGATGTCCTGGGCGGTCGAGCGCGCCACCTCGCAGAACGGCCGGCCCGTGGCGGGACTCGCATTGGGACTGTAGGCGCCCTCGACCGGGGCGACCCAATAGCCGCCGATGAAGTTCTCGTAACGCGCCTTCAGCGAGACAGGACTTTCGGGCGATCCTGGCGCGGCATAGATGGTGGTCTGCTCGGCAACAGCCATTTCGCAGCCTCCTGCGGGGAGTTCGACGGGTGATAGCCCAGCCCATCAAGCCACGCCCGCGCCGTCATCCGCAAAACCCCGACGCCCACGCGGAAAACTACGCTGCCGTCAGGCCCAGACACGAGTTACGTGGAGTCAAAGACGTGCAGGCGCTCCCGCTTTCAGAGTGCTGCGGTCGCCTCAACCGCGGCACTGCGGACCCCGTTGAGCCGACCCCACCCGCGACCGGTTGACCCACGCTGCGTCGTTGGGTCGTCGCGTGGGAGCCGTCGGCGACCCAGGGCCGGTCGGGAGTCCGACCGCTCCGTCCCGCCGGCTCAGCCCCCGCCGAGCGCCTTGCGGAGGTCCTGCGTCTCCTTCAGCAGCTCCCGCTGGCGCTTGATCACGCTGTCGAGGCGACGCTGCAGATCGCGGGCCGAGCCCTTGGGCAACGGCGTCGCCGGTGTCGTGGCGCCCGCGGAGTTCTCTGGCGGCGCCTGCGTGTCCGCAGCAGCCTCGGTCCCCGGCACGACGCCGGTCCGCAGATACTCCAGCGTCTTGGCCTCGGCCTGAGGATCGGAGTCGTTGTCGAAGATCGTCACGAGCTTGTTGCGGGCCGCGTCGACGATCACCGTCTTGGAGACGGAGTTGGCGGACTCGGGGATGATCGAGATCAGGTAGACGAGCCGGCCGGCGACGAAGACCGGGCGCGGCTCGACGGTGCGGAAGCGCCCGCCCCCAGGGGACTGCGTCTGCTGGTCGGAGAACACCACGCCGGGGATCGAGACCGAGCGCACGGTCTCCAGGGCTCGGCGGTTGCCGGTCAGGCTCGTGCCGCGGGGCACCCGCCAGACCTGGGTCTTGCCGGTGACCGTGTCGGTGAGGAAGATCGCGTTGACCGCGAAGGCGCGGCCGTAGGGCTCGGCGACCGTCACCCATTTAGATCCGCGGGCGCCGAAGTCGATCAGGTAGGGCTGCTGATTGGCCTCGGTGTCGGTGATCTGGGTCTGCTCGGTGTGGGTGAAGATCCGGTTGGCGATGCCGCGTTTGTAGGAATAGGCGTCCTGGATGTTGCGCGCGAGCGCCTCTGGGAACAGGCGTCCGGAGGCCACGAGCTCGGGACGCCGACGTGCCTGGGCCGGGGTGAGGTCCTCGATGCGCCCGTCGGGGTGCACGACGAAGACGCCGCCGAAGACCGGCCGGCGCACCAGCCAGCCCTTGTACTTGATGTAGGGGGCGACGATCAGCGGGCGCCCGTCGGCGCCGAGGACGGCGCTGGTCTCGGCCAGCGTGATCAGGAAGTGCTTCTTGAGCAGGCGCCAGCGCAGGTTGTCGGTGATCTGCTGCCCGGGCGCGTACTTGAACGGCGCGTCGACCTCCTTGAGCGTGCGCGCCGTCTGCTCGGCGTCGAGCGACACGATCCCCTGGCTCTTTTTCGAGAACACGCGGAACAGCCCGTCCGGGGTGCGCAGCGCCGTCCAGCGCTGGCCCTGGGGCGTCCGGACGATGTGGAAGTCCGTGAGGTGCTCGGTCGGTGAGTTGAACCCACTCGAGGCGATCTGGACCGCCACCTCCTTGGGCAGCAACCGCACCTTGCCCCCGCTCGGCAGGCCGGGGATCTGCTCGTAGGTCGTGTGCTTGTAGAGCGACCGGCCGACCAGCGCGCCGTTGATCACCCCGCCGAAGACGAACACGAAGAACGCGAGGATCGGGCCGGCCAGCAGGACCGTCGGCGGCCGCCGCCCGGCGCGCAGCTCCATCGGGCTGACCTGCCGGCGGACGAGGATCAGCGTGAGGGCGAGGATGACGAGGGGCAACGCCCAGATCAGCGGCTTGGTCCACAGCAGCATCACCGGGCCGTGGAAGATCGGGCGCACCAGCCACGCGCACGCCAGCGCCACCACGGCGATCGCGGCCAGCCCGGCTCTACGTGATCGCATGGCCACTGCTGTTGACCCTATCCGATCGCTCGGGGAATTCCGACGCTCTGTCGGAGGCGCCCGGGCGTATGGTGGGCACACCGGCCCAGGAGGTCCGGAAGCCTGTGTCTGCTCCCAGCATCGGAACGCAGTTGGGGAGTTACAGGATCGAGGCGCTCCTCGGTCGAGGCGGCATGGGCGTGGTGTATCGCGCCGAGGACCTGCGTCTCGGGCGCAAGGTCGCGCTGAAGCTGCTCGCCTCGCACCTGACCGAGGACGCGCGCTTCCGCGCTCGGTTCCTGGCGGAGTCGCGGCTCGCCGCGTCGATCGATCACGCGGGCATCGTGCCGATCTACGAGGCCGGCGAGAGCGAAGGCCACCTGTACATCGCGATGCGCTACGTCGAGGGCACCGACCTCGGCACGCTGCTGCACCGCGAGGGGCCGATGGAGCCCCGGCGCGCGATCGACCTCGTGGCGCAGCTCGCCCACGCGCTCGACGCGGCGCATGCGCGCGGACTCGCCCATCGCGACGTCAAGCCCAGCAATGTGCTCATCGCAATGGAGGGCGCCGACGAGCACGTCTACCTCGCCGACTTCGGCCTGACCAGGCACATCGCCACGGCCAACGGTGTCACCGCGGGCGACCGGCTCGTGGGCACGGTCGACTACCTGGCCCCGGAGCGCATCGCCGGCGAGCAGGCCGACGCGCGCGCGGACATCTACTCGCTCGGGTGCGTGCTGTTCGAGGTCTTGACCGGTGAGGTCCCATTTCCGCGCGACTCGGAGGTGTCGGCGATCTTCGCGCATCTCGAGGACGAGCCGCCGCGCCCGAGCGAACGTCACCCCGGGGTGCCGGTCGCCTTCGATGGCGTGGTCTCTCGTGCGATGGCCAAGGACCCGGAGCGACGCTGGCAGTCGGGCGCCGCGCTCGTCACGGCGGCGCGGGACGCCCTGGTGGGGGCTCCGCGGACTCGGCGGCGACCGCAACGTCGCGCGACGGCCGGCCTGGTGGCGGGCGTCGCGGCAGTCGCGGTCCTCGCGCTGCTGGTGGTCGGAGGATCCGGCGGTGGCGGGAAGATGGCGACCGCGGCGGCTGACGCCGTCGCGGTGATCGATCCCGGCACGCAGTCGCTGATCGACGAGATCCCGGTCGGCGCAGCCCCCGCGCAGGTCGCGGCCGGCGCCGGCGCGGTGTGGGTCGCCAACTCCGGCGCTGGAACCGTGTCGCGTATCGACCCGCGCACCCGGACGGTGAGCCAGACGATCGCCGTCGGCAACGGGCCGGGCGCGGTGGCGGTCGGCGCGGGCGGAGTCTGGGTGGTCAACACCCTCGACGACACGCTCTCGTGGGTCTCGCCGGACACCCACGCCGAGGTCAAGAAGATCCCAGTCGGCGCCGGCCCGAGCGGCGTGTGCATCGCCGCCGGGGCGGTGTGGGTCGCCAGCACTTACGACAGCAGCATCCTGCGGTTCGATCCGGTCACCGAGCGCACCACGACGATCCACCTCGACGACCAGCCGACCCAGCTTGCCTGTGGCGGCGGCTCGGTATGGGCCGTCAGCCAGGCGTCCGGATCGGTGACCCAGGTGAGCGCGACAGGCCGCGGCGCCATGGTCGGGCGAATCGGGGTCGGCCGCGGGCCGAGCGCCGTTGCGTGGAGCCACGGCGCCCTCTGGGTGGCCAACACCGACGATGGAACCGTCTCGCGCGTCGACGGCCGGCGCGGCGTGCAGACCGCGGTGATCACGCTGGCGAGCGGCAGTTACCCGACGAGTCTCGTCGCCGGTCCGGGTGGCGTCTGGGTCGCCAGCGAGCGCGGGGGCACGGTGTCCCACATCGATCCCGTTCACAACCGAGTTCGCAGGACCCTGAAGCTCGGAACCGAGCCGCACGGCCTGGCCGTCGTCGGCGGAGCGCTGTGGGTGAGCGTCCGCGCGGCCGGGGCGCACCACCGCGGCGGGACGCTGCGCGTCCTGAACCCCGTCACGATCGACGGAGTCCGGCTGACCGCCCGCCTCCTGGACCCGGCGCACGGCTACGACGGATGGGCGACATTGCCGCTCACCAACGACGGCCTCGTCGCATTCCGGCGTGTCGGGGGACGGGACGGCAACACGCTCGTCGCCGACCTGGCGATGTCGGTGCCCGCGCCGATCGACGGCGGTCGCACCTACGCGTTCCAGTTGCGCCGTGGGCTCCGCTATTCGACGGGGGCGGCGGTGCGCGCGTCCGATGTCCGGCGTGAGATCGAACGCGTCCTGCGCATTCACTCAACCGTTCGGTCACGCCGTACTACACCGGGATCCGCGGTGCTTCCGGCTGCGTGACGCGCCCGACGCACTGCGACCTGTCGGCCGGCGTCGAGGTCGACGACGCAGCCCGCACGATCACCTTCCGGCTGATCCGCCCCGACCCGGCCTTCCTCTACAAGCTGGCGCTGCCAAATGCCGTCGCGGTCCCGCCGGACACCGGCATGGTCCCGCTCCGCCGGACCTTGCCGGCCACCGGCCCGTACATGATCGCCGGGCTGAGCGCCCGCGGGCCCCTGCGCCTGGCGCGCAACCCACGCTTCCGTCCGGTCGACGGGAGGCCCGACGGCTATCCCGACGCCATCACGATCGACTGCTGCGCCGATCCGGAAAGGGCGTTGCGCGCGGTGCAGCAGGGGCGGGCGGACGTGGTCGGCGGGGATTTCGGTCTCGACCCCTCACTGGCCCGGCAGCTCGACGCGATCGCGACGCGCTTCGCCAGTCGGCTCCACACCACGCCGGTCCCGGTCACCCGCTTCGCGTTCCTCAACACTCACGTGCCACCGTTCGACGACCTCGACGTGCGGCGCGCCCTCAACTACGCCGTCGACCGCCGCGCTTTCGCGGCGGTCGTCGGCGGCGAACGCTATGCCCAGGCGACGTGCCAATTCCTGCCCCCGAGCTTCCCGGGCTATCGGCCCTACTGCCCGTACACGGCCGCGGCGGGAGTCGGCCGGCGGTCGTTCGTCCCGGATCTCGCTCGTGCCCGGCGCCTTATCGCGCGCTCGCACACCCGCGGGATGCGCGTGACGGTGCTCACCGGGCGCCCCCTCACCGACGCCGACGCGCGCCCGCTCGTCACCCTGCTCGACCGGCTTGGCTACCGGGCCCGACTGCGGGTGCTGCCCGAGCGCGTCGACTACTACCGCTACATCGCAGACTCGCGCCACCGGGCGCAGATCGGCCCGGCCGGGTGGTTATCGGACTACCCCGCCGCGTCGGGCTACTTGACCCTGTTCCGCTGTGACGCGTTCGTGCCGGCAGACTCCCTGCAGTCCAATTTCTCGGAATTCTGCGACCGCAGCGCCGACCGGATTGCGCGGCGCGCGTCACACATGGCCGCGGGCGACACTCGAGCCGACGAACTGTGGGCACAGGTCGACAAGCGGGTCACCGACCAGGCTGCCGTGCTCCCGTTGATCAACCCCAAAGCGGTCTTCTTGGTCTCCCGTCGGGCCGGCAACTTCCAGTACAGCCAGCAACGGGGCGTTCTGTACGACCAGCTCTGGTTGCACTGAGCGCCGCGCTCAGCCCGCCGACCAGGTGAACCGCGTGAGGGCCCGGGGCGGGGCGAGCCCGCCCGGGCGAAGGCCCCGGCGGACGAACACGACGGGCGCGGCTGCCCGCTCGGCGATCTCGATGCGAGCGCTCCCGAGACCTTCGGCCGCGAAGCGGTCCGAGAGCCCGACGACGACCAGCGCGGCTCGCTCGGCCGCCGCGATGACGCCGCCGGTCCTGGGGTCGACGAGCACCGGCTCGGCCGTGATGCCGCGCCCGCGCTGCAGCGCGATCGACGCGTGGCCGAGCAGACGGCTCGCGTCGCGACGGCCGGTGCGCGGATCGGTGCGGGCGCCGAGGAGCTGCAGCGGACTTCCGGTGGCATCGGCGAACCAAGCGCCGAGCTCGACCGCGGCCCAGTCGTGCTCGTGGCCTCCGAACGGCACCATCACGGCTGCGTCGCCGGTGGCGTCGCGTCGGGCTGCGCCCGCGACGAGCGCGATGTCGCAGGGCGTACCGTCGAGCAGCACCACGAGGCCGTCGCTGGGCACGCCCGTGGTCAGCAGGGACTCGGGCGCGTCGAGCAGCAGCAGCGCCACGTCCTCCTCGGTGGCGAGCCGGACGGCGTCCGCGCCCGCGTCGGCCGACGTGAAGGCCGCCACGCGCGCGGTCACGCCGCGCTGCGCCGCGGCCGCCCGCACGTCGTTCAGACGGGCAGCACGTTCGGCGAGCTGCCCGCCGTCGTGCACCAACGCGGCGATCACCAGCTCGTGGTCGCCGCAAGCGGCGAGGTCGGACGAGAGCGCGACGAGCGGGTCAAGGGTGGTGTCGTCCCGGGCCAGGACCAGGATGGCTCGCCGCGCTGCCGGACTCGTCTGACGCGCCGCCATCAGCCCCTCGTCCTGGGCGAGGATCCGCCGCTCGAGCTCGTGCAGCCCCGGTCCTGGCTCAAGCCCCATCTCGTCGACCAGCCTGCGCCGAGCTGCGCGGTAGGCCTCCAGCGCATCTGCCTGTCGCCCGTCGCGGTAGAGCGCGAGCATGAGCTGGCCGCACAGCCGCTCGCGCAGCGGGTGCTCCAGGACGAGCGCCTGCAGCTCTCCCGCGAGGCGTGCGTGCTGGCCGAGCGCAAGCTGCGCCTCGACGCGGAGCTCGATCGCCGCGAGGCGCAGCTCCTCCAGGCGGACGATCGCCCCCCGGGCGAACGGCGCGTAGCTGAAGTCCGCCAGCGGCGGGCCACGCCAGAGCGCCAGCGCCTCGCTCAGGCGTTCGGCCGCGGTCGCGGGATCGTCGCCGGCGAGCGCCCGGTCGCCGGCCTCGACAAGCCGCTCGAAGCGCCGCAGGTCGAGCTGCTCGGGCGCCAGCGCCAGCGCATACCCGGGAGCCCGCGTCACCAGGAGCTCACCAGCGGGGCCAAGGGCACGACGCAGCTGCGAGACGCGGACCCGCAGCGCCGCGGCGCCGGCCGCGGGCGGGTCGTCGCCCCAGAGCTCGTCGATGAGCCGGTCGGTCGAGACCGTCTCGCCGGCGTGCAGCAGCAGGATCGCGAGCAGCGCGCGCTGCCGGGCGCCGGTGAGGCTGACCGGCTGTCCACCCTCCGCCACCTCGAGCGGTCCCAGGATCCGGAAGTCCGTCGTGGCCACCTGGCGTCGACCGTACAGGAGCGCGTTACGCGCGCGTTACGGCCACGGAACGGCCCGGCGCGCAAGCTTCTCGTCAACGCCGCCACCCGGTGGCCCGATCCCCAAGAGGAGCCATGCTCAACTCATCGCTTGTCCCACGCTCGGCCGTCATCGCCGCCACGGTGATGAGCATCGGGGCGGGCCCCGCCGTCGCGCGCCCGACCGACATCGCGGCGCCCTCCAAGCACGCCGTCACCACGGTCGCGCCCACCACGCGCCACTGGACTCAGTCGCGCGTCGAGTCCATCGGCACGCGGCCCGCGGACAAGCGCGCCAGCACCTCGGCCGCCCCCGCGGTGCCCATCACGCAGCCGACCAACGGGTCCGCCGGTCTGCAGTGGCTGCTGTTCCCGCTTGCGGCTCTGGCCCTGGCGTTCCTGCTCATCATCGCCGGCGCTCGCGTCGGCTGGCGCTGGGCCGACACGTTCCGCGCCCGCCACGTCTGACCCCACAAGCGCACGAGCCGGGGGGCGACGGAATCCCGTCGCCCCCGGGCGCGCGTGGACCGCCCGCCGCTACGGGGTGGTGGTGGTGGTCGTGCTCGTCGGCGCCGGCTCAGCCGGGGTCGTCTGCGTCGGCGTCGTCTCGGTCGGCGGCGTCGACGAGGGGGTCGTCGAGGTCGAGTCCGGCGTGGTGCTCGTCGGGGCGGTCGAGTCGGGCGTCGTGCTCGTCGTCGAGGTCGAGTCCGGCGTGGTGCTCGTACCGGACGACGGCGTGGTGCTCGTGGGCGTGGTCGACGTCGTCGAGGTCTTCGCCGGATTGCTCACCAGGCCGCTCTCGTCGAGGTCCTTCTGGATCGCCGGCGACCACCGCATATCCGATCTCCACCCGGCCCGGCTCGGTGATGCCTCCGCCGATCTCGCCCACCACCACGTCGTCGGCGGTGCGGTGCATGAAGAACGGGCCGAGCGGCGAGCCCAGACCCACCCGACGGGCGACGCGGTCGGAGAACTCGGTGGGGTAGTCCGTGGCGACCCGGACGTCGTCGGGCCTGCGTCCGGCGGCAACGGCCTCGGCGGCCGCGGCGCTGATCGGCCGGAGCACGACGCCCATCTGCGCCAGCCTAGACCTCGGGCTGGTCAGTACCCGAGTGTCGCGTGCGAGATCGTCTCGCAGCCGCGGATGCGGTACTGCTTCTGGGCCCGGCGACTGACGTAGAGCGTGTCCGTGCCCGCGCCGCAGTCGATGGAACCGCGGCCGAAGTGGGCCTTGACGTAGTCGTCGCCGCCGCCCGCGTCGATGCGGTTGAGCCCGTGGCTGGCGTAGATGAAGTCGTCGCCGTCCCCGCCGAAGACCGTGTCGTGCTGGGTGCTGGGCTGACCTGAGGGCTTGTAGTCGGCCCACAGCACGTCGCCGTAGGCGCCGGCGTGCAGCTCGTCGTGCCCGTGGCCGCCGAGCAGCTCGTTGTGCAGCTTGTGGTCGCCGACGACGCGGCCGCCGTCGGAGGCGGGGGCGAAGTACTTCTGGCAGCCACCGCGCAGGTGCACGGAGTCGCAGGAGTAGCGGCCGTCCTGGCCGGCGAAGGGATCGAAGCCGGGCCGGGCATCCAGCGGGCGCGCCTGGTCGGTCTTGTTCATCAGCAGCATGTCGATCTTCGGCCAGCCCTCATGGCTGGTGTTCGCGCCGGCGACCGAGCTGGTGAGCGCGACGAGCGCGATGGCGCCCGCGCAGGCCAGGGCTGTTCTTAGTCCGAGCATCTCTTCCGAGTCATCGGCAGCCGGCCGGCATCTGGTCAGCCGCTGTGCTGGGGTGCAGACGGATGTCCGTGCCGTCGCACCCCTCACCCGCAGTCGCGTTCGTCCTCGGTGGCGGGGGCGGCTCGCTGGGCGCTCACGAGGTCGGGATGCTCCGGGCCCTGCTGGAGCGCGGGATCGTGCCCGACCTGGTCCTGGGCACGTCGGTCGGCGCGATCAACGGCGTGGCGGTGGCCGCCGGTCGATCGCTTCGAGGACCTCGTGGTGCCCTTCCAATGCGTCGCGGCGAGCATCGAGCGGGCCTCCGAGCAGTGGTTCGCCGACGGACCGCTCGTCGACGCCGTGCTGGCCTCCGCCTCGGTTCCCGGGATCCTGCCGCCCGTGGAGATCGGCGGCGAGCACTACATCGATGGCGGCATCGTGAACTCGATCCCGGTGAGCCGCGCGGTGGCGCTCGGGGCGAAGCGCATCTTCGTGCTGCACGTCGGGCGCCTGGACCGCCCGCTCGAGCCCCCGCGCTGGCCCTGGGAGGTCGGGCTCGTGGCCTTCGAGATCGCCCGCCGCCACCGCTTCCTCGGCGACCTCGCGGCGCTGCCGCAGGGCGTCGACGTACACGTGCTCGCCACCGGCGAGCCCGATCCGCCGCGCTACAACGACCTGTCCCAGCTGCGCTACCGAAACAGCTCCGACGTGCCGGGCAAGATCGCCCGCGCCCACGAGGCGTCGCTGCGGTACCTGCAGACCCACGAGCTCGGCGGCGCCTGATGGCCCTGCCCCCGCTGTGGGTCCGGCGTGGCGTGCTGGCCCCGCTCATGTGCTGTTCGAGGTGGCGTTCGTCCTCGTCTCCCCCGTGCTCGCGCTCCTGGGAGCGATCGCGTCGGTGCTGGTGGGCGACCTGCGCCCGCTGCGCGTGGTGGCGATCGCGGTTGGCGGCGCGGCGCGCCACGGCGCCTGCACGCTGGCCTGCCTCGGGCTGTGGGTGCACAGCGGCTTCGGCCGTCACACCGACTCCCCCGCGATGCAGCACGCGCACTACGCGCTGCTGCGCTGGTTCGTCGCCGGCGTGTATCGCTCGGTGCGGCGCTTCGCGCGCGTGGAGATCCGCGTCACGGAGTCCGCCGACGCCGAGGCGGTGCATAGCACCCTGGACCGCCCCGTCGTCGTCCTCAGCCGCCACGCCGGCGAGGGCGACACGCTGCTGGTGTTGCACCAGCTGCTCTGCGGCCACGCCCGCCGGCCGCGCATCGTGCTGCACGAGGCGCTGCGCTTCGACCCGGTCATCGACGTGTTCGGCGCACGACTTCCCAACCGCTTCGTCGACCCGCGCGGCGGCGACACCGAGGCCGAGATCGCGGCGATGGCCGGCGACGCCGACGACGACAGCGCGGTGCTGATCTTCCCCGAGGGGGGAGAACTTCTCGCTCGAGCGCCGCCTACGCGGGATCGAGCGCCTCGAGGAGGCCGGGCACGACGCGGAGGCCGGATGGGCGCGCGAGATGACCCACGTCTCCGCGCCGCGGCCCGGCGGGGCGCTGGCCGCCCTGGCGGCCGCACCGCACGCCGACGTCGTCTTCTTCGGCTACGTGGGCGTGCCCCTCGGCGTCAGCGAGCTCTGGCGTTCGCTCGCGTCGCCACAGACCATCGAGGTGCGCCTGTGGCACGCCCCCCGCCGCCGACGTGCCGGACGACCGCGACGCGCAGATCGACTGGCTCTTCGGTTGGTGGCGCACGCTCGACGCGTGGGTCCACGAGAACAGCGAGGAGTTCGCTCAGCCGACCTCATAGTGCTCGACGATGTCGTCCTGCTCCACCAGGAAGCGATCGTCCTCGGGGTAGTACTTGGCCCGCCGGGGATCGTCGCCGGCGAACGCGCGGATGGCGTCCATGCTCTCCCACAGCGAGAACGTGACGATCTCGGTCAGCCCCGCGCGTGGGCGGTGCAGCAGCCACGCGCCCGCGTTGCCCGGCGTCGCCTTGTACTCGTCGATGCCCGTCTCGTTGATGTAGGCGACGTACTCGTCAGCGTCTGCGTCGCGGACGGCGCCGCGCCAGATGCGCGCGATCATCATGGTCTCCTCTCGATGAGTTGTGGTCGGGCCGGCGGTCACAGCATCCAGGACCACCGACGAAAGGCAGGCCATGCCCCGCGTGCGCACCGATATCACCATGTCCATCGACGGCTACGTCGCCGGCCCGAACCAGAGCGAGGACAACCCGCTGGGCGAGGGCGGCATGGCCCTGCACGAATGGGCCTTCCAGCTGAAATCGGATGCCTCCAAGGCCGCGAGGGAGGCCATGAACGAGAACGTGGGCGCCGTGATCATGGGGCGCAACATGTTCGGGGGGCGCGGAAGCTGGGAGGAGCACCCATGGGACGGATGGTGGGGTGAGGATCCGCCCTACCACGTGCCCGTCTTCGTCCTGACCCACCACGAGCGCGAGCCGCTTGAGATGCAGGGGGGAACGACGTTCCACTTCGTGACCGACGGCCCCGTGGCCGCGCTCGCGCGGGCCCGGGAGGCCGCCGGTGACCAGGACGTCCACGTGACCGGCGGTGCCGGCGCGGTGCAGCAGTACATCCGCGCCGGGCTGCTCGACGAGCTGCGCCTGCACGTCGTGCCCATGGTGCTCGGGGCCGGCGAGCGGCTGCTCGACGACCTCGGCGACCCGCCGCCGGCGTTCGAGCTCGTCAGCGCGGTCGACGCCCCCGGCGTGACGCACGTGACCTACCGCATCGGCGGCGCGCCGGCCTCCTGATCCAGGGCTGCGACGACGCGCGCGAGCGCCTTCTTCGCGGTCCGCTGGGGTATGAGCCCCTCCTTGGCGCTGGCCGAAAGCTCCACCCGCGTCTCGCCGCCGGGTGCGGGCCGCAGCACGGCGCGCACGACGGCCGGGTTCAGCCTCAGCACGCCGCCTCCGACGATCGCGCGCAGCCAGCCGCCGACGCCCTCGGTGATTTCGCCGTCGATCCCCTGGCTCTCGTGGTCCAGGACCGCGATCAGCGCGTCGGCGACCGCGCCGGAGCGCACCAGGACCAGCTGGTCGCCACGGGTGCGCAGGCGCCTCACGCCCCGGGTGCCGATCGCCTCCACGAGCAGCTCGTCGTCGCTGCGCGGATCGATCATCGCGCGAGCAGCCCGCCCTCGACCGTCAGCGCCTCGCCGGTGACGAACGAGGCGGCCCCCGAGCTCAGCCACGCGATCGCACCGGCCACCTCCTCGGCGGCGCCCATGCGGCCCATCGGCACGAACCCCGTGAGCATCTCCCGGAAGCCGGGGAAGCGCGCGAAGGTGTCGTCCATCATCGGCGTGTCGATCGCGCCCGGGCACACGGCGTTGACGCGGATGCCCATGGGCGCGTACTCGATCGCCGCGGTGCGGGTGAGGCCGAGCACGCCGTGCTTGCTGGCGCTGTAGGGCGAGCCGAACGGGGAGCCGCGCAGGCCGAGCGTCGAGGAGACGTTGACGATCGAGCCGGGCCCGTCCTGGCCGGACATGACCTCGAGCTCGGCGCGCATCGACAGCCAGGTGCCGCGCAGGTTGACGGCGACGATGCGGTCGAACGCCTCGACCGGGTACTCGTGCGTGGAGGCGTGGCCGCCGCCCACGCCCGCGCAGTTCGCGGCGCAGTCCAGCTGCCCATAGGTCGCCATGGCGAACGCGACGGCGGCGCGCACCCCGTCCTCCTGCGCGACGTCGGCCTCGATGAAGTGCGCGTCGCCGCCCAGCTCGCCCACGACGGCCTCGCCCCGCTCGCGATCCAGGTCGCAGGCGACGACGCGCATGCCCATCGCCGCCAACACCTCCGTGGTCGCGCGGCCGATGCCCGACGCCGCCCCGGTGACCAGCACGACCTTCCCTGCCAATTCGTAGTCCATCGGCGACATCATCGCTACCGTTGTCCCATGCCGGTGAAGGTTGTGTTCTCGTGTGAGTTCTGCGCCGCGCGACCCGACGCCGAGACGCAGACGAACCTCGAGCACCAGCTCCTGGACTTGCGCCACGGCGAGTACCTCGACGCCGATCCCGGCAACTGGCTGACGTGGCACGGCCACGGCCTCTACGGCTGCACCCGCTATGCCTGCGGCGCGCACCGCGGCGACCTGAAGGCCTACCTGCGCGAGCACTACGGCACCGTCGGCTGGCACCCGTGGGCCAAGGGCCCGCATCCGTGGCGCGGGCGCCGCGGCACCGACCGCGCGCGGCGCCTGGCTCGCACGGGCAACGGCTTCGCGCGCTAGCCGGTGCGGCGCTCGGGGAACCGCGGCAGGCCGTCGTCGGGCAGCGGCTCCCAGGCCGCGGCGTAGGCGACGTACTGGTGTGCCCCGGGCCGCACGCCGGGGTCGGAGTCGAACGCGCCCAGGCGCACGCCGGCGACCTCGCCCGTCTCGTTGTCGCGGGCGAACAGCGCGGAGCCGCAGTCCTGACAGAATTCCTTCTCGAAGCCGTCGCCGGGCTTCCACGCGCCGATGCGGTCCTCGCCGGAGACGACGCGCACCGACCCTGGATGCACGCCGGCCGTCGCGGCGGCGGCCGAGCCGGTGCGCCGCTGGCAGCGGGTGCAGTGGCAGTAGACCGCGCCGCGCGGCGTCTCGGTGACCTCGAAGCGCACGGCGCCGCAGTTGCAGCCGCCGGTCAGGGGCAGGGACGTGTCGCTGGCCATGCGGGCGACGATACCCACCGCACTACGCTGCGCGGCGTGGCCAGGGGGCGCGGCACGATGCAGCAGCTCGACGTGGGGACCGCGCTCATCGCGGCCTACGTTCTCTGCGTGGCGGTCTTCACGCTCACCTCCCAGGCGATCGGCGAGCCCGAGGTGTCCGACCTCGCCTCCAGCCCTCAGAAGATCGTCGACGGCAAGCTGTGGACCCTGCTGAGCAGCGCGTTCCTCGTCGATGGCCCGCCGGTGGTGCAGCTCGTCGCCGTCGCCGTCCTCGCCGCGGTGCTCGTGCACTTCCGCGGCTCGTTCGTGTTCTGGCGCGCCGCGCTGGCCGGCCACGTCACCGCGACGCTGCTGACCTACCTGGGCGTCGGCGCCCTCTGGCTGGCCGACCGCGGCGCCACCGCCGGCGTGGTCACGTCGCCCGATTACGGCATCTCGTGCGTATGGGCCGGTGGCCTCGGCGCGCTCGCCGCCGGCGCCTGGCGCGCCCGCGGCAGCTCGCCGCGCTCCCAGGGCGTCGTGGCGATCGCCCTGCTCCTCCTGACGCTGCTGACGATCTTCTCCACCGGCCTGGCCCAGATCGAGCACGTGCTCGCCTTCGCCCTCGGCGCGCTGGTGATCCTCGTCACCGACCACCGCCGCCGCCCGGCCGACCGCTTCGCCGGCTTCGCCGACGCGATGGCCGAGGGGTAGCGAGCAAGTCGTCCGTCATGCGTTGTCAGAGTGACGCAGGACGGACGACATGCCCGGGAGACCCGGCGCAGGCGGCCGCGCCCGCCCTACCGCCGCGACACGTGCACGGTGCGCGCGGTCTTCACGAAGCCCTTGCGCGTCGCCCGCGCCGACCGGGTGGCCGGGCGCTTGCGCGTGCACAGCGTCGCGCGGCCGACCTTGCCGGTGCGCTTGTAGTGCCCGGAGAAGCGCACGAGCGACTTGACGACGCGGCGGCCGTTGGACGTCACGTTGAAGGCGAAGCACGCCTGGCCGCGACGGCGCGCCTTCGCGCGGCGCACGGTCAGCTTGAGCGCCCGCTTGCCCGCCGTGCCGGCCGCGAGCGTCGCGGTCGTCGCCGTCGGGCCCGTGCGCGTGACCGCCGCGGCGCTCGGCGCCTTGCCCGGGCCCGCGGTGCAGTTGAACGCGCCCGGCTGCCCGGCGTAGACCTGCTCCAGGCAGCTGCCCAGCGCCGCCTGGGCGTAGGCGTTGGGGTGGATGGCCTCCTGGAGGTCACCCTGCTGGACGGTCGTGCCGCCGAGCAGCCTCCCCCATTCGCTGCCGGTCGCCGACGGCGGGGTGGTCGGCGTGACCAGCGACGTCGTCTTGGCGCAGATCTCGTGGCCCTGCAGGAGGTCGATGAGCTCGAGCGTCTCCACGCCGCGCGAGGCGGCGGCCGACTTGACCATGCCGCCGATCTCCGGCGCGGCCTCCGAGCGCGCCCAGGTCAGGTCGGTGTCGTAGAACGGGCAGCCCCCGCTGCTGCGCTGCGGGTCGTTCTCGCCGTAGCGCGTGTCCGCGGCCTTCGGGATCACCGACGCGTAGGTCTGCGCGACCAGGCGGTACTGGCCCTGGCTGTAGCCCGCGTCGCTCATGACGGCGCGGATCTCGTCGAACGCCTTGGCCACCTTCGCCGTCGCCGAGGGGATGAGCGACGCGACCTTCGCCTGCTGCGAGGGCTTGCAGGGGCCCGAGCGCGACGTGTAAGCCTGCAGGCAGGCGGCGATGATGCTCGCGAAGCCCAGGTCGTTGCCGCCCACCGAGACGATGACCAGCTTGACGTTCTTCTCCTTGGCCACCGTCGCGAGCAGGTCCCCCTGCGCGGGCTCGCCGTTCTGGCCCTCGCCGCCATTGGAGGAGCGGTAGAGGTTCTTGGCGACGCCGCCCGAGCAGGCGATGTTGACGCCCTGCGCGCCGGGGAACTTCGCGCTCAGGACCTCGGCGACGTCCGAGCGGTGGCACCCGTCGGCGGCGGTGCCGTCGACGTAGACGCGGCTCTTGTCGACCTGGCACGCCGGTCCCGCCGGCTGGCAGGCGCGGTCGGTGGCGTCGTTGCCGGGCGTCGGGCTGAGGCTGTTGCCCTGCCAGCGGCCGGCCTCGCCGGAGATGTAGCTGTCG
>JBDTYI010000066.1:0-11147 GCA_040005775.1 Solirubrobacteraceae bacterium | reverse complement strand
ATGAGGAACCGTCCCAACGTGAAATGCGTCGCGAGCTGATCATCACGGGCGCAAATCGTTTGCATGATGCAGCCGGACGAGGACACCCGCCAATGACTGCCGGGCATCTTCAAGCCGGCGCTCGCGCGCGTTTAGGCACCGAGGCGCGATTCGGTGCCTGAATCAGCGACAAACAGATACAAATTGCGGACCTCTACTGGTCGCTCACCAACGGCGTCAACCAAGCTGAATGCAGGACTTTCAGCGTAGTTAGAGGGATCTCGGTCCGCGACTGAAAATCGTGGTGTCCCCGGTTCGAGTCCGGGACTCGCCACTCGCACGCGCGGCCAGCGCTCGCGCCTCCCGCAGCTCGCGGGCCGCGCGTGAGCCGGGCTCGGCGTCGTCGTCTGGCTACGTGGAAGGCCTGGCAGGTCCGCGCGGTCGCGTCACCTCGGCAGGGGTGCTCTCCATCGGCGGCGCCTTGTCGCGTGGGTGCTGCTCGTACCAGCGGGCGTAGCGGCCGGCGAGCGGAGCGGCGGTGAGGCCGTGGGCGAGGACCGATAGGCCCACGGTCACGTAGATCGCGAGCACGATCACGTGCTCGTGCGGCAGCTGGGACTCCTCGATCACGATCACCGCGAACACGATCGACGCCAGGCCGCGCGGGCCAAACCAGCCTAGGAAGCCGAGCGTCGGAGCGCGCGCGTGCGAGCCCCACATCGCGACGGCGACCGGGATCATCCGCACGACGGTGAGGCTCAGCAGCGCGTAGAGCGTGAGCTGCCAGCTGAGCTCAGTCAGGGCGGGGCCGAGCAGGACGGCGCCGAAGAGCACGAACGTCACGCCGTCGAGCAGCGAGCCGATCTGCTCGGTGAGCTGGTTGAGCTCCTCGGGGTCGCGCCGCAGCGCCAGGCGGAACACCATGCCCGCCACGAACGCCGCGATGAACCCGGACCCGTCCAGCGCGCTCGCGATTCCGTAGGCGAGGACCGCGCCGGCCGCCGGAATAACCTGCCGCCACGCCGGGGCGATCAGATTCCGCCGGCCCGCCTGCGTCACGATCGCGGCGGTCAACAGGCCGGCCAGCGCCCCGCCCAGCACGCCGTAGCCGATCTCCTCCAGCAGCAGTGTGGCGGCGCTGCGGCCGCCGGAGATCTCCGATCCCACGTCGGCGACCGCGACGGCCGCGAACAGCAGCGGCACGCAGATCCCGTCGTTGAGCCCGCTCTCGACGTTGAGCCCCTGGCGGATGCGCTGCGGCACGCGCGGCTCGGTGACGACCGCCTGCCCCAGCGCCGCATCGGTCGGCGCCAGCACGACGGCCAGGATGACGGCCTCTTCGACGCTCAGCTCGCCAAAGATCCCAGCCGCCGCCACGGCGCCCAGCGCGATGGTCAGCGGCAGACCGATGGCGAGCAGCCGCACCGGGACGTCGACCGTACGGCGAAGCGCCCCAAGATCGATGCGCGAGGCGTCGGCGAACAGCACCAGCGCGAGCGTCGCCTCCGCCAGCGTCCGCACGGTCGAGCCCGTGCTCGACAGGTCGACCCCGTCGAGCACTTCGGGTCCCACCAGCAACCCAGACGCGACGAACACCATCGCCGGCGTGATCGGCGTGCCCGCCAGCCGCCCCGAAACCGCGGCGACGCCGAGCAGCGCGAGCGCGATGAGGGCCAGCGACCACTCCATTTCACGGCCTCATGCCGGATGCGGCCATTCGCGCCGAGTCCGACGGTGCGTGGCGGTCCTCATGGCCTCACCCTAGAGGTCCGAGTACGCATGTATGCAGGCACTCCAGCGCCGTTCGAGCCGCGCGACCCGCGTCGGCATCGCGGGACGTTGAGCACGCAACGACTACGCTGGGTGGTCGTGCCCACCGACTTCTCCTCGTCCCCCGCCGTCTCCGTCCGCGGGCTCGTCCGCAGCTTCAAAGGCGACATCCGCGCCGTCGACGGCCTCGACCTCGATGTTGCCGAGGGGGAGATCTACGGCTTCCTCGGGCCCAACGGCGCGGGCAAGACGACGACGGTCCGGATCCTCGTCACGCTGCTGCGCCCGACGGCGGGCGAGGCGCGGGTCGGCGGTCACGACGTCGTGCACGAGGCCGACGCGGTGCGGCGCTGCATCGGCGTCGCCCTGCAGGAGGCGGCCATCGACCCGCTGATGACCGGGCGCGAGCTCTTGCGCATGCAGGGCGCGCTCCACGGGCTGCGCGGCCCTCAGGCGAAGATTCGCGCCCAGGAGCTGCTGGACCGCGTCGGGCTTCCCGACGCCGCCGACCGCCGCGTGGGCGGCTACTCGGGCGGCATGCGCCGGCGCCTGGACCTCGCGATGGCGCTCATGCATCGCCCGCAGGTCCTGTTCCTCGACGAGCCCACGACCGGCCTGGACCCCACGAGCCGCAGCGCGCTGTGGCGGGAGGTGCGCTCGCTCAACGACGACGGCACCACCGTCTTCCTCACCACGCAGTACCTCGAGGAGGCCGAGCAGCTCGCCGACCGCGTCGGGATCATCGCCGGCGGTTCGCTCGTCGCCGAAGGCACACCCGAGACGCTCAAGCGGCGTGTGGGCGAGCCGACGTTGCACGTCGACCTCGCCGACGCCGACGACGGCCCGGCGGCCCGCGCGGCGCTCGCGACCCTCGGGCCGCTGACGCCCTGCGAGGGACCCGCGCGCGTCGCGATCCGCGCCGCGCAGGGCCGGGCCGCGATCCCGGCGGCGGTCCGCGTGCTGGACGACGCCAACATCGTCGTCGAGTCGATCGAGGTCGAGTCGCCGTCGCTCGACGACGTGTTCGCCGCCGTGACCGGCTCGACGCTCGAGGGCGCCGCGGCCGACGCCGGCCAGCCCGCCGAGACGGCGGCGTGACCGCGGTCGGAGCGGCGCGGGAGGCCCGGGTCGTCGGGTCGCTCGGGCGTCGCGCGCTCAGCGTGCAGTTCCGCCGCGCCCAGCTGTTGATGCCGACGTTCGTCCTGCCGCTGATGCTGCTCGCGGTGATCGCCTCGGGCACGAGCGCGGCGCAGGGCCTGCGCGGCTTCCCCGACGTGTCGTCCTACCTGGGCTTCGTCGTGCCGGGGACGATCGTGCAGGGCGCGCTGCTGGCCGGGCTCACGAGCGGGATCGCGCTCGCCGGCGACATCGAGTTCGGCTTCTTCGACCGGCTGCTGGCCGCACCGGTGCACCGCACGAGCCTGATCCTCGGACGCCTGTGCGGCACGCTGGGCCTGGCGGTCCTGCAGACGACGTGGTTCCTGCT
The DNA here is from genome assembly GCA_040005775.1 of Solirubrobacteraceae bacterium. Lineage (GTDB taxonomy): Bacteria > Actinomycetota > Thermoleophilia > Solirubrobacterales > Solirubrobacteraceae > JAOPZW01. Next base: position 7,912 of record JBDTYI010000066.1, on the reverse strand, counting down.
GATCGCCTTGGCCTTCGGCGCCCGCTACCCCGGCGGCGTCAGCGGAGCGCTGGCCGCGGGCGTGCTGGTCGCGCTGACCGCCGCAGGGATCGGCGGGCTTGCCTGCACGATCGCGATCCGCACCGGGTCGATGTCGCTGATGCAGTCGGTCTTCCCGTTCATCTTCGTGCTGCTGTTCACGGCGCCGGCGTTCTTCCCGCGCGAGCTGCTGTCCCCCGCCCTCCAGGCCGTCGCGCCCTACAACCCGCTGACCTACGTCGTCGAGGGCGTGCGCGCGCTGCTGCAGGACGACACGGCGCTCGGCGACCCCCTGCTCGGGCTGCTGGCCGCTGTCGGCCTCGCCGTCGGCGCCACCGCCCTCGCGACCGTCGCCCTCGCCGACCGGCTGCGCCGCACATGAGCGCCGAAGCCCGCCCGCAGATGCTGCGCGTCGCCGGGACGCTGTGGCTGCGCTCGCTCAACGAGGTCACGCGCGTGCGCGGCGCGCTGCTTCCCGCCACGATCGCGCCCGTAGTGTTCCTGCTGGGGATGAGCGGCCAGTTCGCGCGCCTGACCGGCCTCGAGGGCTTCCCGACCGACTCCTACCTCTCGTGGATCGTGCCGCTGTCCTGCCTGCAGGGCGCCGGCTTCGCCGGGGCCGCCGCCGGCTCGAACCTCGCCCGCGACATCGAGCAGGGCTGGTTCGACCGCCTGCTCGTCGCGCCCGTCCCGCGGCCGCTGCTCGTGCTCGGCCCGATCCTCGGCGCGATCACGCGGGCGATGGTGCCCGCCACCGTCGTGCTGCTCGTCGGCCTCGCGCTCGGCGCCGAGCTGACCGGGGGGCTCGTCGGGCTGATCGCGCTCTACGTGGCCTCCGCCGGCTTCTGCGCCGTGGCCGCGCTGTGGGGCGTCTTCATGGCGGTCACCTTCCGCACGCAGCAGGCCGGTCCGCTCATGCAGCAGGGCGTCTTCCTCGCCGTCTTCCTGTCGACCGCCTATACGCCGCAGCCGCTGCTGCACGGATGGCTGGGCGGCGCCGCGCGGCTCAACCCGGTCACCCACGTGCTCGAGCTCGGGCGCCAGGCGACGGTGTCAGGCATCGAGCCGAGCCTGGCCCACACCCTGCCCGGGCTGGCGGCGCTGGCCGGGATGGGCGCCGTGCTCGGCGCACTGGCCCTCTTCGGCCTGCGCCGGATGGGCCGCTAGCTGTAGTTCCTGAGGTCCGGTGGTGGTGTGCGCTCGGGCGCCGCGCGGCTGGTGAAGAGGGTCGGGTGCCCTCCGCCGCGTGCCTTGCGCTCCGCGAGGGCCGAACGCGGCGGACCGCCGGCGCCGCGCCGCGCACGCCCACCCCCTCGATGCTCGACCCCCAACAACGTGCTCGGTCCCTACCGCTAGCGCCCGCGCGACGCGCCGTTGCGCGTCGCGGCCAACAGGGCGGCCCCCTCGTCGATCTGGCGCGTGGCCTCGGCGAGGCTGCGGCCCACGGCGACGCGCCGGCGCGGACGGCGGGCGGACGGCGACGCCGCTCGGGGCGCCACCTCCGCCGGGGTCAGCACCACCGTCGCGTCGAGCGTCAGCAGCCGGACGCCGAGCACCCGCGCGACCACCGACGCCTCGAGGTGCTGCCCCTCAGGAATCGGAGCTCGCCCCCTGGCTGCTCTTGCGCAGCGACGAGATCGCCGCGCTGGCCGCCGTGAGGCCGGCGAGGCCGCCGACGGCGACGACGCCGGTCTTCATCCGGCTCCCGATGCCCGCGCGCTGCTTGGGCACCAGGTCGCTGCGGTTGGCCGCCTCGATCCCGGACGCGACCGTCTCGAGCACCTGCTGCGTCCGGCTCTTGCGATGAATGAGTCCCATGTCCTCGTCTCCCTTCAGCGTGTGGCCTTGGCCTTCGAGGCCCGGGTGATCGCCCGGACGAGCTCGGCCTTGGTCATGGTCGTGCGGCCCTCGATCCCGATGCCGGCCGCGAGCTCGACGAGCTCGCGCTTGTTGTGGGAGGCGAGGCCACCGTTGGTCGTCTCCCCCTGCAGCTCGCGCGCGGTGTCTCGCGCGGTCGCCTCGGAGTGCTCGCGCAGCTGCTCGGCCGCCGAGACCCTGGCCTCGGCCTGGCCCGCCTGCTGGCGGGCCTCGCCCGCGAGCTCCTCGGCCTGCCGGTGGGCCTCGGCCGCCGCCTCGCGCGCGGCCGCGGTGGCGTCCTCGGCCAGCTCGCGCGCCTCGGCGAGCTTCTCGGTGGCGTCCTGGACGAGCGCCTCGGCGCGCTCCTGCGACGCCTGCGCGTCGCGACGGGCGTCCTCGACCTCGCCGTCGACCTCCGACTGCGTCTCCTGCACCCGCTCCTGTGCGTCGGCCTCGGCCTGCTCGCGCTCGCGGCGCACGGATTCGTCGGCCGCCTTCTGGGCGTCGGCGACCCGCTGCTCGACGTCCTGGGCCGACTCGCGTTCGACCTCGGTCACCCGCGCGGCGCCGCGCTCGCTCGCCTCGCGGAGGTGATCGGCGCGCTCCTTGGACTCGCGCGCCGCCTCGACGGCCTCCTCCTCGGCCTCGCGGGCGCGCTCGGCGGCATCGCGAGCGCGCTTCATCCGGATGTCGATGGAGTCGCCTACGGGCGACGCGTCGGCCACGGCGGCGGTCATCCGGCGGCCGCGATCGCGGGCCCCGGCCGCCGCGGACTCCGCGGCGCTCCCGACCGCGTCGGCGGGATGGCGGGCCCGCGACAGCAGCCAGCCGGCGTTCGACGGCAGGTCCTTCACCCCCGTACGCGTCCGCTCGGAAAGCCATTCGAGTGCAGGTGATCTGGACATCGCTGAACCTCCCCGCCGCCGCAGCGGCAGACGTGAACCGAACCCGAGACGGCTCTCTCAGACCGCCTCCTGTTCCTCCTACCCGCCTGGTGCATTTTAACCTCCATCTGAATAACGGCAAGCGGTTTACCGAAATTCACGGCAGTGTCGGTCAGGCGGCCGGAGTACGATCGCCCGGAGGCTCGAGATGGCGACCACGACGAAATCGGAGTTCACGCGCGAGGAGGTCGGCCTCGCCCTCCGCAACCCCGGCATGCCACTGGAGGCGCTGCGCCGGCCGGTCACGCCGGCGGGCATGCACTACGTCCTCGTGCACTTCGACGTCCCCGACGTGGACGCGGCGAGCTACGAGCTGCGCGTGGACGGCCGGGTCAGTGAGCCGCTGTCGCTGACGCTCGACGATGTGCGCGCGCGGCCCGCGGTGTCGCGGCCGGTGGTGATGGAGTGCGCGGGCTCGGGTCGTGCGCGCCTCGCGCCGCGCCCGGTGTCGGCGCCGTGGCACGACGAGGCGATCGGCTGCGCCGAGTGGACCGGCACGCCGCTGCGTGGGCTCCTCGAGCAGGCCGGGCTGGCCGACGACGCCGTCGAGATCGTCTTCACCGGACACGACCGCGGCATCGACCAGGGCGTCGAGCAGGACTACCAGCGCAGCCTCTCGATCGACGACGCGCTGGGCGACGACGTGCTGCTCGCCTACGCGATGAACGGCACGCCGCTGCCGCCCCAGCACGGCTTCCCGCTGCGGCTGCTCGTGCCCGGCTGGTACGGCATGGCGTCGGTGAAGTGGCTGCGGTCGATCACCGCCGTCGCCGAGCCGTTCGAGGGCGTGCAGCAGACGCTGCTGTATCGCTATCGCCGCAACGAGGACGAGGCGGGCGAGCCGGTCACGCGCCAGAGGCCCCGAGCGCTGATGGCGCCGCCGGGCATCCCCGAGTTCCTCTCGCGCGCCCGCCACGTGCGTGCGGGCCCGACGCTCGTGGAAGGGCGGGCGTGGTCGGGATCGGCCCTCATCGACCGGGTCCAGTTCAGCGCCGACGGCGCAGCCACGTGGGTCGACGCCCGCGTCGAGCCGCCGCCGAGCGCCGGCGGCTGGAGCGCGTGGTCCTACGAGTGGGACGCGACGCCCGGCGACCACGAGCTCTGCGCGCGGGCGACCGACGCCACGGGCGAGACGCAGCCGCTGGATGCCGACGACACCTGGAATCAGGGCGGCTACGGCGTCAACGCGGTGCAGCGCGTCAGCGTGCGCGTCGCCTAGCCCGACGTGCTGAAGCGCTCGATGCCGATCACCGGCGCCAGCGCCGGCTCGTAGTCGCGGCCCGCGAACGCACGGCGCAGGACGTCGTCGCCGAGCGCGTTGCCCAGCGCGGCCATGATCATCCCCTGGTCGAGCGACAGGTAGGAGCCCGAGACGTGCTTGGAATCGGGGTCGACGTTGACGCTGTCGCGGAAGCCCCACTTGCCGTACAACCCGGGGAAGTCGCGCGCGAGCGCGCGGAGGTTCGCCTGCGCCGCGGCCGGGGCGTAGCGCAGCGCCAGGAACGAGGCGTGCGGCGTCACGACGCCGTTGGTGTAGGCCGACGGTGGCGGGTCGGGCTTCGCGGGGCGGCCCGGGCAGCCGTCGAAGCCGTGGTCGACGAGCGTGTTGTCCTCGTTGGAGGGCATGCCGTCGGGATTCATGCCGGCCCCGTCGACACCGTAGGTGCCGTAGCCGCCCTCGGGCTTGTTCGACGGCGAGAAGCCCCAGTAGCCATAGCCGGCTTCGGCCAGGCCGTGGTGGATCTGGGCGGCCACGGTGAGCGGATGGTTCGCGCCCCAGCTGCGGGGCGCCCAGCGCTCCTCGGGCACGAACAGGTCGGGCATCAGCGCCTCGAACATGCTCCCGCCCCACGACGGGACCAGCCGCGTGCCGTTGTAGGGGTAGGCGCCCTCGAACACCGGCACACCGAAGTACGTCCGCGTCGTGCCGATCGGCCGCGTCTCCTGGAAGGAGTAGTCGCAGGTGTCGGGGAACGTGCGCCAGCGCCCGTAGTACTCCTTCTGGGGCAGCTGCCCGCGGGCGATGCCGATGTAGTCGACGATGCGGCTCTCGCTGACGACCGTGTCGTAGCAGCACGGCGACGCGGCCGGGTCGTCGGGGCGGTAGTGGAAGAGCACCCGGTTCTTCTCCGGCACGTAGTAGAAGTCGAAGTGCATCGCCTCATACAGGGCGCCCGCGCGGCGGGCGAGCTCGGGGACGCTCTGCTGGACGATCCGCAGGCCGACGGCCAGCCAGGCGTTGTCGACCGAGGACAGGATCGGGTGGAAGTCCTGCGCCGGCTCCGGCCACGCGGTGAGCTTCGCGCCGGTGCGGTGGTCGTACCAGTTGTAGAACTGGCCGGTGTCGCCGTAGCGCTCCATGTGCTCCAGCGTGGAGACCGTGCGCGACAGGCGGCCGATGAGCTCGTTGCGCTTGATGATCCCCAGCCGGCGCGCCGCGACGGCGCTCCACATGTACGCGCCGATGTTCGTCGTCGACGTCTGCACGCTCGTCGACCCGTCGGCGTTGAGCACGTCCGCGGGCAGGCCGGACGCCGGGTCGGTCATCGCCGCCATCGAGGCCCACGTCGTGCGCGCGTACTGGCGCAGATGTCCCTGGCCGGCCGACGCCGGCGCGGCCGCGACGAGCACGGCCAGGACGGCGAGGACTCCGGCGGCGCGCGCGCTCATGGGCCGGATGTAGCACCCGGGCCCCGGCCGAACCGCGAACTCTGCGCGCCTATCGCGGACGTCAGGCTCCGGCGAGCGCCAGCTCGGCGAGCCGCTCGATCCCCACACGGGAGCGTGCCACCGCGAGGAACCGCCTTGCATGGCAGAACAGCGCATCGTCGACACCGGTGAGCGCGGCGAGCTCGGGGCCGTCGAGGCCCGCCCACGCGGCGGGCAGGTCACGGCGGTTGTCGAACGTCCCCAGCGCGCGGGGGACGGCCTCGAGACCGAACCCCTGGCGCTTGGGATAGATCACGTAGAGCGCCCCGGGCGCGGTCGTGACGACGACCTCCTTCCACGGCACGTTGACGCCGAGATCCACGACGCGCGGGTCCTCGGCCCGCGCGACCGCTTCGGCCACGATGCGCAGCGCGCGCGCACCGCCGGCCGCGGAGGCGACCTCGCGCTCCAGGACGCCCGCGGCGAGCGCGAGCGCCTCGTCGAAGCGCGCGCGCTCCTGCTCGGCGGTGAGCTCCTCGTCCCAGCGCGCGTTGAACGCCCCGATCACACCGCTGACGGTCATGGGACCGCGCAGGCCGTCGCGCATCGTCGCGAGCGCCTGGCCGGTGTCGTTGGCGTCGACGCCCTGCACCAGGACCTCGTCGAGGCGCGCCGCGACGTCCGCGTCGCCGCCACAGACGCGCGCGCCGTGCGCGCGCCAGACGAGGCCGAACGACGCGTAGGCCACACCGTTGGCGCGCTCGCCCGCGCCCCCGCGCTGGTGGTGGTCGAAGTCGCCCGTCGCCGGGTCGCTGGCGAAGCCGACGTCGACGCGGACATCCGCCGCCGCCTGGGCGTCGCGGTCACGCGTGCGCGTGATCTGGAGCGGCTCGCCCAGGAGCGAGAGCGCGGCGAGCGCAAAGACCTCGTCGGCGTGGAAGGACCCGTCGTGGGTGGCGGCGTGCATCGCGCGATCCTAGGCGGCAGGATGCACCGCGGAATGGACGACGTCGAGCTGGTCATCTTCTTCCTGCTGATCGCCGTAGCGGTCTTCGCGGCGGTCGCGCAGGCGCTCGACGTCCCCTACCCCATCGCCCTCGTGGTCGGCGGGAGCATCGTCGGCTTCGCGCCCGGTCTGCCCGACGTCGTGCTGGACCCCGACCTGGTCCTGCTCATCTTCCTGCCGCCGCTGCTGTTCAACCTCGCCTACTTCAGCTCGGTGCGCGACCTGCGGGCGCAGTTACGCGTGATCGCGCTCAACGCTGTCGGCCTGGTCCTGCTGACGACGGTCCTGGTGGCGGTCGCCGTGCACGCCTCGGTTCCCGGGCTGCCGTGGGCGGCCGCCTTCGCGCTCGGAGCGATCGTGTCGCCCACCGACCCGCTCGCGGCCACGGCGATCCTGCGCCGCCTGAACGTCCCGCGCCGGCTGACCTCGGCGCTGGAGGGCGAGAGCCTGGTCAACGACGGCACGGCCCTGGTCGTCTACCGCACGGCGGTCGCCGCCGCGACCGGCGGGGCGTTCGACCTGCTGCACGCCACGGGCGACTTCGCGCTCAACGCCGTCGGCGGGGTCGCGGTGGGCGCGGTCGCCGGGGTCGTGCTGCTCGCCGCGCTCCGGCGCGCGCGCGGCGACGGCATCGTCGGCGTGACCTTCTCGCTCGGCGCCGGCTACCTGGCCTACCTCCCCGCCGAGCACCTCGGCGTCTCCGGCGTGCTCGCCGCGGTGACCGTCGGCCTGATCGTCGGGCACCGCGCCTCGGAGCTCTCGACCGCGACCAGCCGCCTGCGGGGCTACGCGTTCTGGGAGGTGCTCGTGTTCCTGCTGAACGCGGTGCTCTTCCTGCTCGTCGGACTCCAGCTGCCCGCGATCCTCGCCCAGCAGGACCGCTCGGCGCTCGACCTGATCGCGCTCGGGCTGCTCACCGGGGCCGTCGTGATCGGCACTCGGATGCTGTGGATGAACACCATGCCCTACGTCATCCGCGTGCTGGATCGCCGCCCCTCGCAGGTCGCGCGGCGGGCCGGGTGGCGCATGCGGCTGCTCGGAGCGTGGGGTGGGCTACGCGGTTCGGTGTCGCTCGCAGCCGCGCTCGCCCTGCCCGTCGGCTTCCCCGAGCGCGACCTCCTTGTGTTCCTCACCCTCGCGGTGATCTTCGCCACGCTCGTCTTCCAGGGCCTGACCCTCCCGTGGCTCATCCGCCGCATGGACGTGCCCGACGACGGCGTGTCCACCCGCGAGGAGCTCGTCGCGCGCAAGGCGGCGGCGCAGGCCGCGATCGACCACCTCGAGACACTGCGCGAAGAGGACTGGGCACGCGACGACACCGTGGACCGCATGATCGGCCTGTACGGGTTCCGGCGGCGGCGCCTGCTGCAGCGCGTGGGCAGGAACGACGACGAGGACGAGGACCTCGACGACCGCTCCCACGACTACCAGCGCGTCG
>JBDTYI010000065.1:0-2744 GCA_040005775.1 Solirubrobacteraceae bacterium | reverse complement strand
GCGGCGCGGCGCGATGTGCCGCGAGGAGGTCTGCGTCAACCGCCGTCTGGCGCCCGACCTCTACCTCGGCACGGTCGGCGTGCTGCGCCTCGCCGACGGCAGCGCCGCGCTGGACGCCGACGACGAGGACTTCGACGTCGTCGAGCCCGCGGTCCTCATGCGGCGCTTCGACGAGCGCGACACCCTGGCCGCGCGGGTCGCGGCCCAGCGCGCCACGCCCGCGCAGCTGCGTGACGTCGGCGCCCGCCTGGCCGCCTTCCACGCCGAGGAGGCGTGCGCCGAGCAGACCGAGGCGGCGTTCGACGCGCTGCGCTCGGCGATCCGCGCGACCCTCGACGACCTCGAGGCGGCCGGCGCCGCCGTGGCCGCGGCGCCCGGCGTCGCGACGGCGCTGCGGGGCACGCTGGAGGCAGTGCTGCGCGCGCGGCGCGCCGAGCTGCTCGAGCGCGGGCGGCGCGGACTGGTGGTCGACGGCCACGGCGACCTGCGCGCCGAGCATGTCCTGCTCACCGATCCGGTGCAGGTCGTCGACGCGGTCGAGTTCGATCCGGCGCTGCGGCTCGGCGACGTGGCGTGTGACCTCGGCTTCCTGGTCATGGACCTCGAGGGCCGGGGCGCCGGCGACCTCGCCGAGGCGCTCGTGGCGGGCTACCGCGACGCGGGGGGCGATCCCGGCGACGATGCCCTGCTCGCGGCGATGGCCTGCTACCGCGCCCTCGTCCGGGCGAGGGTCGACGTCGTCCGGGCCGGGCAGGGCGATCCTGGCGCCGCGGCTGCCGCCGCCGCCCGCCTGGAGCAGGCCGTGCGGTTCGCCTGGCGCGCCCGTGGCCCCCAGCTGCTCGCGGTGTGCGGTGCGCCCGCGATCGGCAAGAGCACGCTGGCGCGTGCGCTGTGCGCGCAGAGCGACATGGTGCGCATCTCCTCCGATCGTGTCCGCAAGACGCGTGCCGGGCTGCCGCCGGACGCGCCGGTCCCCGCGACGGCGTACGCGCCGGACGAGACGCTCGCCGTCTACCGCGAGCTCGGCGAGCACGCGGCGGCGGCGATGGCCACCGGTCGCGGCGCGGTCATCGACGCGACGCTCGGCGACCCCGGCGCACGCGAGGCGTTGCGCTCCGGGCTCGGCCGGGCCGCGTCTGCGCTGCGCTACGTGGAGTGCTGCGTGCCGGCGCCCGAGGCCCGGCGGCGAGCGGCGGCGCGAGAGCACGGCTCCGATGGCGAGTCCGACGCCTCCGCGGACACCGCGGCGCGACTGGCGGCGAGCTGGTCGGCGCTCGACGAGACACCCGCCGATCGCCACCTCATCGTCCGCTCCGACCGGCCCGTGGCGAAGGTGACCGCCGACGTCTCGGCCTGGCTGGACCGGGCGCTGCGACCGCGTCCGGGCACTTCTGCATCACGCCACTAGACTCCGCATCGCAGCACTCCCCGACTCCGGAGGAGCATTTGGACCCCATCGCCCGCAGCGTGCTGAGCATCGCTCGCGGCGTCCTCAGCGACCTGGACCTCGAGCCCGTCCTCGAACGCGTGCTCGCGTCCGCACGCGAGCTGACCGGGGCACGCTACGCGGCGCTCGGCGTCCTCGACGAGCGGCGCGGTGCGCTGGCACGCTTCCTGACGCTCGGCATCGACGCGGAGGCGCGGCAGGCGATCGGGCCCCTGCCCACCGGCCGCGGCGTCCTCGGTGAGCTGATCTCCCACCCCGTGCCGCTGCGCCTGGCGGACGTCGGCGCCCATGCGCACTCCTACGGCTTCCCGGCCGGGCATCCGCCGATGACGACCTTCCTCGGCGTGCCGATCGAGGTCGCCGGGGTGGCCTTCGGCAACCTCTATCTCACCGACAAGGAGGGCGGCGGCGAGTTCACGTCCCAGGACGAGGGCGCCGCCATGCTCCTGGCCGAGTTCGCCGGCATCGCCATCGACCACGCCCGCCGGTTCACAGGCTCCGAGCTCCGGCGGGGGGAGCTGCAGCGCACCGTGGAGACGCTCGACGCCACCGTCCAGATCGCGCGGGCACTGGGCGGCGAGACGAATCTGCCCACGATCCTCGAGCTCGTCACGAAGCGCGGCCGGGCGCTGGTCTCGGCCCGGGTGCTCGTGATCGAGCTGCGGGACGGCGCCGAGCTCGTGGTCGCCGCCGGGGCCGGGGGACTGCCCGACGGTCTCGTGGGGCACCGCGTCGAGCTGGCGGGCACCGTCGCCGACGCGGCCCTGCGCACGATGCTGCCCCAGCGCCTGGAGGACGAGCTGAACCGCGCGCGCTTCGAGCAGCACGGCCTCGGCCACCTGGGCGTCCGCGCCGCCGGCGGGCTGGTCGTCCCGCTCGTCTTCCGCGGCCGGGCCTACGGCGTGCTGGTCGCCGTGGATCGGCTCGAGGACGGTCCCGAGTTCTCGGCCGACGACGAGCGCCTGCTGCAGGCCTTCGCCACGAGCGCCGCGACGGCCGTCGCCACGGCGCAGTCCGTGCAGGCCGAGGGCCAGGCGCAGCGCGTCGCCGCAGCCGAGGAGGAGCGGCGCCGGTGGGCGCGCGAACTGCACGACGAGACGCTCCAGGGCCTCGCGGCGATGCGCCTCGGGCTTGCGTCGGCGCGCCGTACCAACGACTCGGCCGCGGTCGACAAGGCCATCGCGGGCGCCGTCGAGCAGCTCGAGAGCGAGATCGCGTCGCTGCGCGCGCTCATCACCGAGCTGCGTCCCGCGGCGCTCGACGACCTCGGGATCGGCGCCGCGATCGAGGCGCTGGC
>JBDTYI010000064.1:0-3318 GCA_040005775.1 Solirubrobacteraceae bacterium | reverse complement strand
CGGCGAGGACGAGAGCGAGGGGCAGCGAGCGGGGCAGCGGCGAGCAGTCTCGCCGAAATCAGGTGCGGCTACCGGCCAGCAACAGGTTGGTCACCTTCTCCGGCGCGTCCCACATCGGGACGTGCCCGCAGTCCGCGAGGTCGACGCTGCGCACGGTCGAGGGCAGATGCGCGGGCTTGGCTACGAGCCGGTCGAACTCGCACCAGCCCAGCGTCACGGGCACGCGGATGCGCTCGAGCCCCTGGAAGCGCGAGGCGCGCATCGCGGCGTTGACCGCTGCGAACCCGGGCGCCGTCGCGTAGGAGCGCACGAGGCGCAGAGCGTCGGCGGGCGGCACGCGCCCGGCGTCGCCGACGGTGGCCGCGAGTGCGAAGCGCCGGCCGCCTGCGCTGCGCACGAGCGTCGGCATCAGCGGCAGGAGCGTGCGCGCGATGGCGCGGGCCGTCCCGCGCTTGGGCGCGAGCGGCTGCGGCCACAACCCGGCGGGGGCGATCGCGGTGACGCTGCGCACGTGGCCGGCGAGCGCGAGCTCCAGCGCGACCCAGCCGCCGAGCGAGTTGCCTCCCACGTGCACGCCACCGTCGAGGCCAAGGCCGAGGGCATCGGCGAACTCGGCCACGGCCAGGGCGAGCGCGGGAGGCGAGTTGTCGCCCTCCAGCGGGCCCGAGCCGCCGAAGCCCGGGAGGTCGACGCAGATCACGTCGCGCTCGCGCGCGAGGCGGTCGAGCACAGGCGCCCAGACGTGGCGGTCGGCGCCGAGCGGGTGCAGCAGCAGCAGCGGAGGGCCGCTGCCGCGGCGCTCGAACGCGAGTCGCGGCGGTGCGGCGACCTTGGTCAGCATTCGACCGCGGCGGCGACGGCGCCGCTGATCAGCGCCGACGCCCCGGCGACTACGACCGTCGCGCCTGCGGCGCCGTCGGGCAGCTCGGAGCGCCCGGCGAGCGTGGCGATGATGTCGGAGACGTCGCCCGCGGCGGACGCAGCCAGGTAGGGGCGCAGCGGTTCGCCGCGCAGCGCGGCGGCGATCGCGAAGCCGTGGATGACGAGCTCACGAGCGCCGAGGCCGCGCAGCGGCACCTGCACCGGCGCGCTCGCCGAGGTCGGCCCGAGCCAGCGCTCCGCCAGCCGCTGGGGCGCGGCGAGGAGGCCGGCGCCGTAGGCGAGACGCAGGCCGAGGACGGCGATGGCGGCAGAGCGGGCGGGAGTGGGCATCGATGAGTGTCTACGCGACGACGGCGGCGGGTGGATCAACGCGGGCGATCCGAGCGGCGTGGGTCGGCCGTACCCTCGATCGACATGGACCTCACCAGCCGCACCGCACTCGTCACCGGCGCCAACCGCGGGATCGGCCGCGCCGTGACCCGCGCCCTCGCCGATCGCCCGCTGAAGCTGGTGCTCGCGGGCGTCCGCGATCCCAGCGCCTTCGAGCCGGTCACGGGCGGCGCCGAGGTGCGCCCCGTGCGCGTCGACCTGTCCGGGCGCGAGGCGATCGAGGACTCCGTCGCCGCCCTCGGCGACGACCTCGCGGCGGTCGACCTGCTCGTCAACAACGCCGGTCAGATGACCGGCGGCCTGCTCGAGGACCAGGACATGGAGGCCGTCTACTCGATGTTCCAGGTGAACCTCGTGGCCGTCGCGCACCTTACCGCGCGCGTTCTGCCAAGCATGCTCGCCAAGGGCTCGGGCAAGGTCGTCAACAACGCTTCGATCAGCGGCTACGCATCCTTCCCGGCCGCGACGACCTACGCCGCCTCCAAGGCCGGTGTCGTCGCGCTCAGTGAATCGCTGCGCCGCGAGCTCAAGGGCACCGGCGTCGATGTGCTGCACGTCGTCACCCCGGGCGTCAACACCGACATGCTCGGCGCTACCGAGGAGGTCTACGGCAGGTACATGGACACATCGGGCTGGGACAAGGTCGAGCCCGACGCGTGGGCGGCGAAGATCATCGAGGCGATCGAGGCCGACGACCACATCCTCGGCCCCGGCGGCAAGACCGCTCTGGCCAAGCTCGCCTCGCGCGGCCCGGCCTTCGTGCTCGACGCCTTCAGCGACCGGATGTTCAGCCGGCAGCCGCGCTCATAGTCCCGGCGCCCGTCGTCTCCAGCGGCCGGGCGACGCCGCGCCAGCGCGGCTTGGCCAGCACCGCCTGCACGAGCCCGATGCGGTGCTCGGCGAAGCCCGCCTCGCAGTAGCAGAGGTACATGTGCCAGACGCGGCGGAAGCGCTCGTCGTAGCCGAGGCCGTCGAGCTCGTCGGCGTGCTCGTCGATGTTCGCGCGCCAGCGCCGCAGCGTCTCGGCGTAGTGCGGGGTGAGCTCCTCGAGGTGCGCGGTGCGCATGTCGGTCCGTGTCGCGAGGCACTCGGCGATCACATGCTGCGAGGGCAGGCACCCGTTGGGGAACACGAACGTGCGGATGAAGCTCTTGGAGTTCTTCTCCACCTCGTAGGCGCGGTCGTCCATCGTGATCGCCTGCAGCAGCATCGCGCCGTCGGGCGCCAGCAGGTCCGAGCAGCACTCGAAGAACGTGCCGAAGTCCTTCCAGCCCACCGCCTCGATCATCTCCAGCGAGACGAGCTTGTCGTACTGCCCGCGCAGGTCGCGGTAGTCGTCGAGCAGGACCGTGACGCGGTCCTCGAGGCCGGCCTCGCGCACGCGGTCGACGGCGACGTCGTGCTGCTCGGAGGAGATCGTCGTGGTCGTCACGCGGCAGCCGCGCGTGCTCGCGGCGTACACGGCGAAGCCGCCCCAGCCGGTCCCGATCTCCACGACGTGGTCGGCCTCGGAGATGCCGAGCTTCTCGCAGACGAGCTCGAGCTTGGCGATCGATGCCTCCTCCAGCGTCGAGTCGCGCGACTCGAAGACGCCGCAGGAGTACATCATCGTCGGGTCGAGCATCCGCTCGAACAGATCGTTGCCGAGGTCGTAGTGCGCGGCGATGTCCTCGCGGCTGCGCTCGGGCGTGTTGGAGCGGAAGGCCGAGCGCGCGCGCTGGTAGGGCTCGCGGGCGAACGTCAGCCGGCGGCGAATCTCGTCGATGCCCTGCACGTTGCGCGCGGCGACGCGGAACACCGCGGCGAGGTCGGGCGAGTCCCACAGCCCGTCGCGGTAGGTCGCGCCGAGGCCGCGGCCGCCCTTGGTGACCATCGCGGTCCAGACGGAGCGATCGTTGATGTGCACGGTCGCCTGCGGCGCGCCCGAGCCGAACACGAAGCGCTTGTCGTCCTCGAGCACGGTGAGCTGACCGGCGCTGATGCGCGTCAGCAGCTTGAGCCCGATCCGTCGGGCGATGTCGTTCGTCATGTCGGCTGTCCTTGCGG
>JBDTYI010000063.1:0-6683 GCA_040005775.1 Solirubrobacteraceae bacterium | reverse complement strand
CGACGGACGACTCTCAGCGCCGTCCGGCGCAGCGCCCGACGGCGCCCTCCGGACGGCGCCCTCCGGACGCGCCCGTATGCTGGGTCGTTCGTGTCGCAGGCCCCGCTCGAGAACCGCGTCGACGCCCTCCTGGAGGGTCTGAACCCGCCGCAGCGGGCGGCCGTGACGCACGGCGAGGGACCGCTGCTCGTGCTCGCCGGCGCCGGCTCGGGCAAGACCCGCGTGCTGACCCACCGCATCGCCTTCCTGGTCCAGACCGGGCAGGCGCGGGCGGGCGAGATCCTCGCGATCACGTTCACCAACAAGGCCGCGCAGGAGATGCGCGAGCGCGTCGAGCTGCTGCTCGGCCATTCGACGCGGGCGATGTGGGTCATGACCTTCCACGCGGCCTGCGCGCGGATCCTGCGCGCCGAGGCGCCGCGTCTGGGCTACACGCGTCAGTTCACGATCTACGACCAGGCCGATGCCCGCCGGCTGGTCAAGCGCGCGATCGACGACCAGGGCATCGACCCCAAGCGCTTCACGCCCGGCGCGGTGCACCACCAGATCTCCGACGCGAAGAACAAGCTGCGCGACGCCGACGCCTACCGCCAGATGGTCGGCTCGTTCTTCGAGCAGACGGTCGCCGACGTCTACGAGGTCTACGAGCGCGAGCTGCACCGGATGAACGCGATGGACTTCGACGACCTGCTAGTGCGCGTCGTCAACGTCCTCGAGCTCTTCCCCGAGGTCCGCGCTCGCTACGCCGCCGCGTTCCGCCACGTCCTCGTCGACGAGTACCAGGACACCAACCACGTCCAGTACCGCCTGCTGCAGCTGCTGGCCGGCGAGCACCGCAACCTGGCGGTGGTCGGGGATGACGCACAGTGCCTGGTGGAAGGGACGCAGGTCACCATGGCCGACGGCTCGACGCGCGCGATCGAGGCGATCCGCCTCGGCGACGAGGTGCTGTCGTGTCACGGCGTCGGGGAGTTCGGGGCGTCGCGTGTGACCGATACGTTCAGCTCGCGCCGCCCCGACGGCATCCGCATTCGCCTGCGCTCCGGTCGCGAGCTCGTCTCGACCCCCGAGCACACACACTTCGCCGGGGTGTGTGGAGAAAGGGACCACCGGCGGCGTGAAGTCGACACGGCTGTGCCCGCCGGCGCGTTGGCGCTCGCGGTCGCGCCGGAGCAGCGGGTGGGGCTCCCGCCCGTGCCGGCGCTCGCGGTGGCGCCCGGCATGACGATGCGCGACGCGCATGGCTCCCTCGATGAGGTGGTTTCCGTCGAGCCCGTCGAGCTCGCCCGGCCCGTCTACGACATCAACGTCGAGGACACCCACAACTTCGTCGCGAACGGGGTCGTGACGCACAACTCGATCTACGGCTTCCGTGGCGCCGACATCCGCAACATCCTCGACTTCCAGGACGACTTCGAGGACGCCGAGGTGGTGCGCCTGGAGCAGAACTACCGCTCGACGCAAACGATCCTGTCGGCCGCCAATGGACTGATCTCCCACAACCGCGGTCAGATGACCAAGCACCTCTGGACCGATCTCGGCGAGGGCGACACGGTGAAGATCCGCGAGCTCGACGACGAGCACGCCGAGGCGCGGTTCGTCGTGGGCGAGATCGAGCGGCTGGTCGACGAGGGAGTCTCGCGCGCGGAACTCGCGATCTTCTACCGGACCAACGCGCAGTCGCGGGTGCTGGAGGACACGCTGGTGCGCCGCGAGATCGGTTATCAGGTCATCGGCGGCACGAAGTTCTACGAGCGGTCCGAGATCAAGGACGCGATCGCCTACCTGCAGGTCCTGTCCAATGGCCAGGACGTCATCTCGTTCACGCGCGTGGCGAACTCGCCGCGGCGCGGCATCGGCCAGACGTCGCTCTCGCGCGTGCTCGCGCACGCGGAGACGATGGGCATCTCGGTGTGGGAGGCGGCGGCCGACCCGTCGCAGGTTCCCGGGCTGGGGACGGCGGCCGTGCGCGCGTTCGAGCGCTTCATGGCGACGATGACGTCACTGCGCCAGAAGGTCGACCAGCAGATCCCGGTCGGCGACCTGCTCGAGGCGATCCTGCACGAGACGGGCTACCTGGAATCGCTGGAGGCCGAGCGCACGATCGAGGCGCAGGGCCGCACGGAGAACCTCGAGGAGCTCGTGGAGGTCGCCCGTGAGTTCGACGCGCGCGAGGAGCAGGGCGGCCTGGACCTCTTCCTCCAGCAGGTATCGCTCGTCGCCGACGCCGACACGCGCAAGGACGACGAGGGCCTGGTGACCCTCATGACGCTGCACAACGCGAAGGGGCTCGAGTACCCGATCGTGTTCATCATCGGCTGCGAGGAGGGCATCTTCCCGCACTCGCGCTCGATCGACGAGGGCTCGCTGGAGGAGGAGCGCCGGCTGGCCTACGTCGGGATCACCCGCGCGATGCGCGACCTGTACCTCACGCACGCGCGCCGCCGGGCCGTCTTCGGGGCCCAGAACTACGGGCTGCCCAGCCGCTTCCTGTCGGAGATCCCGCCCGACCTCGTCGACCGCGAGGGTGCGCTGCAGTCGATCGGCGCTTACGCCGGCGCCGAGCCGCGCGGGCGCGCCACCTCGTGGGCCGCGTCGCGCAGCGACACACCGGCGCCCGGCGCCTTCCGCATGGGCGACGACGTGAGCCACGCCGCGTTCGGCGAGGGCGTCGTCACCGGCGTCGAGCCGGGCGGCATCGTCGTGATCCGCTTCGCCAAGGACGGCTCGGAGCGAAAGCTCATGGCGGAGTACGCGCCGATCACAAAGCGATGAGCGAGCGCGACCTCCTCAGCGCGATCCGGCACGGCGACCGGCCCTACCACGACCCGCTCGAGCCCGAGCTCGTCGACCAGGTCGCGTCGTTCGCAGGGCTCGGCCCCGGCGAGCGCGCCCTCGATGTCGGCTGCGGGCCGGGCGAGCTGCTCGTCGCACTCGCCGAGCGCACGGGCTGCGGCGGCCTCGGCGTCGACACGTCCGAGATCCTCATCGAGGAGGCGCGGCGGCGAGCCGCCGCCCGTGTGCCGCAGGCGCCGCTCGCGTTCCAGGCGGTCGACGCCGGCACGGTCACCGGGACGTTCGAGCTCACCGCGTGCATCGGCTCGAGCCACGCACTCGGCGGCCTCGACGACGCGCTGGAGCGGCTCACCGCGCTGACACGCCCCGGTGGCAACGTGCTCCTCGGCGACGGCTTCTGGGCGGCCGAGCCGCCCCAGGCCTACCTCGAGGCGCTTGGTGGCGCGACCCGCGACGAGCTGCCCGACGGCCTGGCCGCGCTCGTGCGCCACGGCGACGCTCACGGCCTGCGCGCCGCGCACGTGCGCGTGGCCGGCGAGGACGACTGGGACCGCTACGAGTGGACGCTCATGGCCAACGGCGAGCGCCACCTTGCTGAGCATCCGGACGCGCCCGAGGCCGCGGGGCTTCGCGAGTGGAACGACCGCTCGCGCGAGCTGCTGCTCGGGCCGGGCGGGCGAGGGACGATGGGCTTCGCCCTGATCCTCTACGTGCGCGCCTGAGCGGCGCGCTATCCAGCGTGCAGATGGGCAGCGTGCAGGGCGTCGGCGTCGGTGTGGGCAGCGGCGAGGGCGTCGGAGAGGGCGACGGTGACGGCGAGCCTCAGCCGCCGCCACCGCCGCCACCGGACGGCTTCTGATCGGGCGCCGGCGGCGGCGGCTTGCTGGAGTCGGTCGGAGGCGGCTGCTCGTTGAACGGCGGCGGCCCCGGCGCGGCGGGCGCGCCGCTGGGCGCCCGGTTCGGGTCGCGGCCCATCGCCCGCGCGAGAACGTCGAAGCCCGGCCGGCGCTCGCCGAAGACGCCGATCAGGCCCGAGTCCCAGACCTGGGTCGTCGAGTTCGCGTTCCACTGGTACAGGTAGACCCGCCGGATGCGCGAATCGCGGTTCGCGAGGCGCAGGATCCAGGCGGTCGCGGTCGCGGCGTGGGCCGGGGACTCCTCGAATCCGCCGATCTGCTGCTTGTAGTGGGTGCGCCGCACGATGCCGCCCGTCTCGGTCATCGGCGGGCGCGCAGCACGTTGTAGTAGGCCGCCGCCCGCGCCGGGTGGTGGCACGTCGGCTGCGAGCAGTGGTTGGCCTCGTTCCACGGCGTGTAGTCGCGCAGCCAGGGATACCGCTTGCGGAAGTCGGCGAGCGTGCGCGTGTACTCCTCGACGCTGGGCAGCTCGGCGCGGCGCTTGCCGCCCCACACGTGGCCGAAGGCGATGAGCGGGCGCACGCCCGCGCGCTTCGCCCCGTCCATCCACTGCGCGCCGAGCTCGCGCTCCCACTTCGTCTGCTCGACGCGCCAGGACACGACCAGGCGCGAGTGCCTGATGTTCAGCCAGTCAAAGCGCGGGTCGGCGAACATCGAGGACTTCTGGTCGCCGACGGCGAGAACGGGCTTCGCGGCGGCGACGGCGGGAAGCGCGAGGGGCGATGCTGTCAGCAGCGCGACGAGCAGAGCCTTCGTAATCTCAGAACCCGTCGCATTGCGCTGGCTTTCAGTATGGCATCTCGCGATAGCGTGCGGCGCCGCATGGCAGCCAAGATCATCGACGGCAAGGCACTCGCGGCGAAGGTGCGCGCGGAGGTGCGCGACGAGGTCGCCGCGTTCGCGGCGGAGCACGGCCACCCGCCTGGGCTGGCGACCGTGCTCGTCGGCGAGGACGCCGCGAGCGCGATCTACGTCGGCGGCAAGCAGAAGGCCACCGCCGAGGTGGGGATGCGCGGCTTCGACCACCGCCTGGCCGCCGACGCGCCCCGTGACGAGGTGGTCGCGCTGATCGGCGAGCTCAACGCGAACGACGAGGTCAGCGGGATCCTCGTGCAGCTGCCCGTGCCCGGTCACCTCGATGGCGTGGAGCTGACGGGCCTCGTGACGCCCGGCAAGGACGTCGACGGGCTGACGCCGATGAGCGCCGGGCTGCTCGCCCTCGGCCGCGAGGGCCTGCGCTCGTGCACGCCGACCGGCGTGATGCTGCTGCTCAAGGAGGCCGGCGCGAAGCTCAAGGGCGCTGAGGCCGTCGTGGTGGGGCGCTCGAACCTGTTCGGCAAGCCGATGGCCCAGCTGCTGCTCGGCGCCGACGCCACCGTCACGATCTGCCATTCGCGCACGACCGACCTGCCCGGCGTATGCCGGCGCGCCGACGTGCTCGTCGTCGCCGTCGGCCGCGACCGGATGGTGCAGGCCGACTGGGTCAAGCCCGGCGCGACCGTGATCGACGTCGGGATGAACCGATCCAATTCGTCCCCACCCACCCTCCACGGTGACGTCGCCTTCGAGGCGGTCGCCGAGGTCGCCGGCGCGATCACCCCGGTTCCCGGCGGGGTCGGGCCGATGACGATCGCCTGCCTGCTGCGCAACACCCTGCTGGCCGCGCAGGCGGCGAAGGCATGAGCCGCCTGCGCACGGGCGAGTGGCTCGCGGTAGTCGGGGCCGTCGCGCTGTTGGTGCTGCTCTTCCTGCCCTGGTTCGACGGGCGGATCGGCTGGACATCGCTGGGCTGGCTGATGATCGCCCTGCTCGTGCTGTGCATCGCCGGCGCCGTGTGGATCGCTCTGACGACGATCGACAACGTGCTCACCCGGATCATGCCCGCGCTCGTGATCACCTCGACCGTGGCCGGGCTCTCGCTGCTGGTCCTCATCCTGCGCGTGCTCGCGTTCCCGCCCGGCGATACCGAGGTGGCCGCCTATCTCGGCATCCTCGCCACCGCCGCGGTCTTCGCCGGCGCGGGCATCGCCCTGGCCGACGAGCGCACCGATGCGCCCGGGAGCATGTATACGCCGCCCGCACCGCGCCCGGCCCCGCCGGCGACCTAGAGTTGCGGGCCGGATGATCGACCGCGACCAGGTACTCCACGTGGCCCGCCTCGCGCGCCTGCGCCTCAGCGACGAGGAGGTCACGACGATGGCCGGCGAGCTGTCGAGCATCCTCGGGCACATCGAGAAGCTGGGCGAGCTCGACCTCGACGGCGTCGCGCCCACCACGCACGTCGTCGACGTCGGCAACGCCCTGCGCGCCGACGAGCCGCGGCCGTCGCTGCCGCGCGACGTGGTGCTCGAACAGGCGCCCGACAGCGACGGCGAGGGCTTCCGCGTGCCCAGCCCCACCGCATGAGCGACGCCGCCGACATCGTCGCGCTGACCGCCGCGCAGGCCGCCGCGGCCGTCGCGAAGGGCGATCTCGACCGCGCCGAGCTCTTCGAGGCCTACCGGTCCCGTGCGGCCGCCGACGAGCTGAACGCCTACGTGTGGGTGGCCGACGAGCCGAACGTGAATTCGTCGGGACCGTTGAACGGCGTCCCGCTCGCCGTCAAGGACCTCTTCTGCACCACGGGCGTGCCCTCGCAAGCCGGCTCGAAGATCCTGGAGGGCTACCGGCCGCCCTACACGGCCACCGTCGTCGGAAGGCTGGCCGAGGCCGGCGCGCCGCTGCTGGGCAAGACCAACCAGGACGAGTTCGCGATGGGCTCGTCGAACGAGAACTCCGCCTTCGGCCCGGTCCTGAACCCGTGGGACCCGACCCGCGTGCCGGGCGGCTCGAGCGGCGGCAGCGCTGCGGCGGTCGCCGCGGGCAGCGCGCCGTGGGCGCTGGGCACCGACACCGGCGGCTCGATCCGCCAGCCCGCCGCGCTGTGCGGGATCGTCGGCCTCAAGCCCACCTACGGCACGGTCAGCCGCT
>JBDTYI010000062.1:0-5061 GCA_040005775.1 Solirubrobacteraceae bacterium | reverse complement strand
CCGAGGACCGCGACCTCGACGCGCCGCTCGTGCGCGAGCTGCTCACCGGCCGGCGCCGCTCGTTCGCCGTCGAGCGCCGCTACATGCACGCCGACGGGCGCGTCATCCACGCCCTCGTGCACGCGTCGCTGATGCACGGTGACGGCGAGCGCCCGCTGTACTTCCTCTGCCAGCTCGTCGACGTCTCCGACCGCCGCCGGGCGGAGGCCGAGCGCCGCGCGGGCGAGGCGCGGCTGCAGGCGATCATCGACAGCTCGCCCACGCTCATCAGCGTCAAGGACCTCCAGAAGCGCTACCTGCTCGTCAACCGGCGGTGGGAGGAGCTATACGGCATCTCGGCCGAGCAGGCGCTCGGCCGCACGGGCCGTGAGGTCGGAGCGCCCGACGCCGACACCCGCAACGACGAGCTCGACGACGACGTGGCCGCCGCCGGCGCGCGTCTGGAGGAGATGAGCACGGTCGGCGTCCCCGGGCCGGACGGCGACCCGCCGCGCGACCTCGCGCTGTTCGTGGTCAAGTTCCCGCTGCGCGACGCCGACGGCGAGATCTACGCGGTCGGCACCGTGGCCACCGACCTCACCGAGCGCCGGCGCGAGGCCGACGAGCGGATCGAGCTCGAGCACCGCCTCGCCCAGGCGCAACGCATGGAGAGCGTCGGCCAGCTGGCCGGCGGCGTCGCCCACGACTTCAACAACCTGCTCTCGGTGATCCTCACGTGCGTCGGCTTCGCCAAGCAGCACCTGCCCGCCGATCACGTCGTCCGCGAGGACGTCGACGAGATCGCCCACGCCGCCGAGCGCGCCTCGGCGCTGACCCGACAGCTGCTGATGTTCAGCCGCCGCGAGGTCGTCAAGCCCGAGATCGTCGACGTCGGCGCGCTCGTGCGCGACCTCGAGCGCCTGCTCGACCGCACGCTGAGCGAGCGCATCGCACTGCGGCTGACGGTGGGGCCGGGGCTCGTCCCGGTCCACGTCGACCGCGCCCAGCTCGAGCAGGTGCTCGTGAACCTGGCGGTCAACGCGCGCGACGCGATGCCCGACGGCGGCACGCTCGCCATCGGGGTGAGCGGCCTGCCGGAGGGCGAGGGTGACGCGGGCGCCGTACGGGTCACGGTCTCCGACACCGGGACGGGCATGCCCGGCGAGGTCCGCGAGCGGGCGTTCGAGCCGTTCTTCACCACCAAGGAGCGCGGGCAGGGCACCGGCCTCGGGCTCGCCACGGTGCACGGCATCGTCACCGAGAGCGGCGGCACCGTCGAGATCGACTCCGCGCCGGGGCGAGGCACGCTCGTGTCGATCGACCTGCCGGGCACGCATCTCCCGGTCCCGCCCGAGGAGTCCGCCGAGGAGCCCGGCGAGGCCGCGACGACCGCGGCGCGCGTGCTCGTCGTGGAGGACCAGGAACCGGTTCGTCGCCAGGCCTGCCGGATCCTCAAAGCCCACGGCTACCTAGTCACCGAGGCCGGCTCGGGCGACGAGGCCCTGGAGGCGTGGGAGCCGATCGACCTCCTGGTCACCGACGTCGTGATGCCGGGCCTGTCCGGCCACGAACTGGCGGGCGCCGCGCGTGAGCGGATCCCGGGACTGCCCGTGGTGTACATGTCCGGCCACACCGAGGACGTCCTGGTGCGCGACGGAGCCCGCGCCGGCGACCTCGCGTTCGTGCAGAAGCCGTTCACCCGCGCGTCGCTGCTGCGCGCGGTCGAGGGCGCGCTCGCGGCCGCCCCCGCGCGGTCCTAGCCGGTCGGCTGGGCGAGGCCGTGTTCCAACGCGCCCTTGACCGACGCGTCGAGCGCGTTGAGGCGCTGGAGCGCCAGCGCCTCGGGCGTCGCCGCGCGACGGTCGCCGTGATGGCTGAGCACGCAGTGGGCTAGGGCCAGGCGCCGCGCGTCGTCCAGGCCGGCCGCGAGCGCGCGCTCCTCGACCATCCGGGCGCCGAGCTCGACATGACCGAGCATCCGGCCCTCATCGGTCAGCCCGACCTCGGCGCCGAGCGTGAACTCGCGCGTACGGCCGAGGTCGTGCACGATCGCGGCGGTCAGCAGGACGTCCTGGTCCAGGCGGGGATGCAGCACGCAGGTCTCCAGCGCGAGCGTGGCGACCGCGACGGTGTGCTCGAGCAGGCCGCCCAGGTAGGCGTGATGGCCGTTGCGGGTGCACGGCGAGCGCCGCAGCGCCGCCCGCAGCTCGCGGTCGGCCAGCAGGCTCGCCAGGAGGCCCTGGAACGGGGCGTCGCGGACCTCGCCGGCGAGGTGCTCGAGGAAGCCGTCGAGCTCGTCCAGGTCGCGGTAGGCGACGGGCAGGAACGCGGCGGGGTCGGCGTCCTCGGCGCGGGCGATCTGCGCGACCTCGAGCTGCAGCTCGTCGCGGAAGCGCTCGACCCGGCCGCTGACGCGCACCAGGTCGCCGCGGTCGAAGCGCCCGGCCATCAGGTCGGCGTCGCGGAACACCCGGGCGCCGATCGCGCCGGTGCGGTCGCGCAGCTCCAGGGCGAGGTAGGGCGTGCCCGTCCGGGCGGTCAGGCGATCCTTGCGGGTGCAGGCGAAGACCGCCCGGACGTCGTCGCCGGACCGCAGCGTGGCGACGGTCGTCGGGGGTGCCGGAACGGCGTGCAGGTCGGCGGAGGGCACGGGGGCATGATGTACCTTGGTCCGGATGCAGCCCCTCAACTGGGAGCACCGTCCGGACGGTCTTCGGGCCCCGGCGGTCGTCTGCGCGTTCACCGGTTGGAACGACGCGGGAGACGCCGCATCGGCCGCCCTGCAGTTCCTCGGTGCCTCCGTCGGCGCCAAGCGCTTCGCGCGCATCGACCCCGAGGACTTCTACGACTTCCAGGCCACCCGCCCGAAGGTCCGCTTCGGCGACGGCGGCCTGCGCGAGGTCGAGTGGCCCGAGGTCGAGATCTTCGAGGCCCGCATCCCGCGCGCCCCGCGAGACCTCGTGATCGTCACCGGCGCCGAGCCCTCCATGCGCTGGCGCACGTTCTCGCGCCTGGTCATCGACCTGTCCGAGGCGCTGGGCGCTCAGCTGCTCGTCACCCTCGGCGCGCTGCTGGCCGACGTTCCGCACTCGCGGCCGGTTCCGCTCACCGGCTTCGCCTCCGACGACGCGCTCATCGAGCGCTGCGGCCTGGAGCCGTCGTCCTACGAGGGGCCCACCGGCATCGTCGGCGTCCTGCACGCCGCGTGCCAGGACGCGGGCATCCCGTCAGCGTCGCTGTGGGCCTCGGTGCCGCACTACGTGGCGGCCGCCCCCAACCCGAAGGCCGCGCTCGCGCTCGTGCGCAAGCTCGAGTCGCTCGTAGGTGTCAGCGTCGACGCCGGCGAGCTCGAGACCGCCGCGGTCGACTACGAGCGCCAGGTGTCGCTCGCGGTGCAGAGCGACCCCGACGTGCAGGCCTTCGTCGAGCGGTTGGAGCAGGCGGCCGAAGAGGAGGAGCCGGACATCGGCCCCGCCGATCTGCCCAGCGGCGACTCGATCGCCCGCGACTTTCAGCGCTTCCTGCGCCAGCGCGGCCCGGAGACCGGCGGCAAGTAGGCGAAACTGCGCGCAGAGCGCTTGTTTCGCTAGCCGCCGCCCCAACCCCCCGCCCAGCCCGAACCGCCGACGTCGCCGGAGCCCTGGCCGTTGCCGGTGTAACGACTGCGCTCGGGCACGCCGACCTCGTCGACCGTGGCGTCGGGCGCCCGGCCGTTCGCGATCTGATCGTCGCGCACGTCGTCCTCGCTCCTGAAGCGGTCGCGCCAACGGCGCAGGCTGAACACGTGGTCGAGGTCCATGGTCAGAAAGGTAGGCGGAGGCTCACGCCGCGTCCAGCGCACCGAGCACGCCGGCGCCGCGGGCGTGCTCGTAGATGAGCGAGGTCTCGGCATGCGCGACGGCGGGGTTGGTCGCGAGGTGCTCGACGACGAACTCGCGCAGGTCCTGCGCGTCGGCGGCGGCGACCCACACGAGGTAGTCGGTGGCGCCGGTGAGGTGGAACACGCTCAGCACCCCGGGCAGTTCGCGCACGGTGGTCGTGAACGTGGCGATCTGCTCGCGCGCGTGGACGGCGAGGCGCACGGCCACGAGGGCTTGGAGCGGGCGGCCCAGGGCGGCGAGGTCGACCTCGGCGTGGAAGCCGCGCAGCACCCCGCGCCGACGCAGGTTGCGCAGCCGCGCGACCGCGGTGGAGGGCGCGATGCCCGCGCGCTCGGCCAGCTTCGCGTTGGGCAGGCGGGCGTTCTCACTGAGCGCGGCGAGCAGCGCGCGGTCGACATCGTCGATGGGCTGCGGATCGTTCGGCACGTTCGTCAGTCTGTCAGGTTCGCCCGAAGGATCGGCGATATTCATGCGCGTCACCGTGGATTCTGCGGGCAGTAGATCGCTGGACCGCAGGATGCTTCACTGTTGGCATGCAGACGGCACAGCAGCGCGCCCTCATCCACGACTCGATCCTCGACGCGATCGGCGACACGCCGTTGGTGCGCCTGTCGCGCATCGGCGCCGGGCTCACCCCGCAGCTCGTGGCCAAGGTCGAGTACGTCAACCCCGGCGGGTCGATCAAGGACCGCGTCGCGGTCGCGCTGATCGAGGCCGCCGAGCGCGACGGGCATCTGCGCCCGGGCGGCACGATCGTCGAGCCGACCTCGGGCAACACGGGCACCGGCCTGGCCATCGCCGCGCGCCTGAAGGGCTATCGCGTCATCGCCGTCATGCCCGACAAGATGTCCAAGGAGAAGATCGACCTCCTGCGCGCCTACGGGGCCGAGGTCGTCGTCGCCCCGACCGCCGTCGCGCCCGACTCGCCCGAGTCGTACTACCGCGTGGCTGAGCGCCTCGCCGCCGAGATCCCGGGCGCGTTCCAGCCCAACCAGTACTTCAACCCGGCCAATCCGCAGGCCCATTACGACTCGACGGGCCCCGAGCTGTGGGAGCAGACCGGCGGGCGCCTGACGCACCTCGTCGTCGGCGTGGGCACCGGCGGCACGATCACCGGCACCGGGCGCTACCTCAAGGAGCGCAATGCGGACATCCAGATCATCGGCGCCGACCCCGCCGGCTCGATCTACTCCTCGCCCGA
>JBDTYI010000061.1:0-5105 GCA_040005775.1 Solirubrobacteraceae bacterium | reverse complement strand
CGCGAACGCGAGCACGGCAGCGATCGTCCTGACGTGGTTGAACGCGATCCACGGCGCGGAGAAGGCGGCCCACCCGGCGCCGGCGCCCGCCCCGGCCGCGTCGACGCGCTCGAGCCTGTCGTTGAGCGGCACGTTCAGCGCGAGCGTCACCCCGACCGAGCCGGCGAGGTACAGCGCGCCGGCGGCCAGTGCGAGCTTCGCCCAGCCCTCGGAGAACGACAGCAGTCCCCGGACGACGAGCGCGGCGCACAGCAACGCCGTGCCGAGGAACGCGAGCATGAAGAGCGGGGTGACCGCGGTCTGGTTGATCCCCTGCATGGCCGCCACGGCCTCGCGCGGGGCCACCCGGTTCAGTCCCTGCATCACGAACGCCGAGAAGGCGAAGAACACCCCGGCGACGACGCCGGAACCGATCGTCGCCGCGATGACGAGCGCCTGCGTCGAGCCCGTCATGCCGCCAGCGCTCCCGCGCACGCGGCGCCGCCGCGGTCGCGCCGGCGCGCGAGCGCGACGAGGGGCGCGAGCAGCATCCGCTGCGCGCGCAGCCCGAGCAGCGGCGCGTGGGCCTCCTGGTCGTACGTGCGGGCCAGCAGGGCGAGGTCGAGCAGGTTGCGCGGCATGCCGCGCGCGGTCAGCCGGCCGCCTCGGGCCAGCGCGATGACGTCGGCGAACATCTCCTCCATCGCGAGCGCCGGGCGGACCTCCACCCTCAGCAGGGCCTCCTCCGCGCCCGCGTTGGCGAACGCGTGCGTCACGCCGGGCTCGACGAGCAGCAAGTCGCCGGGACCGG
Organism: Solirubrobacteraceae bacterium; assembly: GCA_040005775.1. Lineage (GTDB taxonomy): Bacteria > Actinomycetota > Thermoleophilia > Solirubrobacterales > Solirubrobacteraceae > JAOPZW01. The sequence continues at coordinate 4,315 of JBDTYI010000061.1, read as the reverse complement.
CAAGGACCGTCCGGCGGCCGAGGCGGAAGCGCATCCGCCCCGACACGACCTCGAAGCGCTCCGTCTGCACCGGATGCACGTGCGCGATCGGGACCGCGCCGCCCGGCTGGAGCGCGAAGTCGAAGGCGAGCAGCTCGCCGTCGCTGCTCGCAGCGGTGTGGACGAACGTGAAGCGCTCGCCGGTGACCGGGTTCTCGATGGTCTGGCCGGGCCGGACGCGCGGGGCTGACATGTGCTGGCTCCTGTGTGGATGGGAAATGCCTGATGTCCAGCTTCGGGCTCATCTATCGGCGTGTCTATGGCATAGACGCGTCGGTTCATGCTTGATCGTCCACTGATGTTGGACGTACGGTCCCGGCTCTGAGACGCTTTCCCGGTGGCTGCTCTCGATCCCTGGGGCCCCGCCGACACACTCGGCCGGGCGCTGCACCTGCTGCGGATGAACGGCGCGTTCTACTGCCGCGCCGAGCTCACCGCGCCGTGGGGGATGTCGATGCCCGCGATGCCCGGCTACCTGTGGTTCCACGTCGTCATCACCGGCACGCTGCGCCTCGAGGCACCCGACGCCGAGCCCCAGGACGTCGGCGCGGGCGAGCTGGCGCTGGTGCCGCTGGGGACCGGCCACGCGCTGCGCAGCGAGCCCGGCGTGCCTGTTCCCGACGTGCTGACGCTCGACCGCGAGCAGGTCAGTGATCGCTACGAGGTCCTGCGCCACGGCGGGGGCGGCGCGGCGACCTCGCTGGTCTGCGGGGCCGTGCGCCTCGAGCACCCCGCCGCGCGCAACCTCATCCGCGCCCTGCCGCCGAGCATCCTTGTCGGCGCCGGCGCGAGCGGCTCGGAGTGGATCCACAGCACGCTGCGCCTGCTGGCGACCGAGGCACGCGACCCGCGACCCGGCGGGGAGGCGGTGATCACGCGCCTGGCGGACATCATCGTCATCCAGGCGATCCGATCCTGGATCGAGACCGACCCTGCTGCGCGCACCGGCTGGCTCGGCGCCCTGCGCGATCCCCACATCGGCAGGGCGATCGCCCTCGTGCACGCCGATCCGGCCCGAGAGTGGACGGTCGGCTCGCTCGCCGGCGAGCTCGCGATGTCACGCTCGGCGTTCGCGGCCCGCTTCACCGAGCTCGTCGGTGAGCCCGCGATGCAGTACGTCACGACCTGGCGGATGCACGTCGCGCTCGCCGCCCTCCAGGACGGCGACGCGACGGTCGCGCAGCTCGGCGCCACCCTCGGCTACCGCTCTGAGGCCGCCTTCGCCCGGGCGTTCAAACGCGTGATCGGCACGTCGCCCGGGGCGGTGCGGCGCCGGCCCGAACCGCTGCTGCCGGCGGCCGCCTGACCTTGGCGCGCGTTAGGCTGGGCCGATGATCGCCAAGCTCGACTTCGTCGGCATCCCGTCGCAGGACGCAGAGCGCTCGCGCGCCTTCTACGTCGACACACTCGGCCTGCGGCCCGACGACAAGGGGCGCTTCGAGTTCTGGGTCGGCGAGACGTGCTTCGGGATCTGGGAGCCCGCGCAGATGGGCCTGGAGTTCGCGCCCCAGCGCAACGCCCACCCCGCGCTGCACGTCGACGACGTCCCCGCTGCCCGCGCGGAGCTGGAGGCCAAGGGCGTGACCTTCAACGGCGACACGCTCGACACCGGCGTGTGCCACATGGCGCTGTTCAGCGACCCCGACGGCAACGACCTCATGCTGCACCACCGGTACGCGCCGCGGGCGTGATCGGCCTGGTCGATCTCTACTCCGACACGCAGACCCGCCCGACGGCGGCGATGCGCACGGCGATGGCGAACGCCGAGGTCGGCGACGAGCAGCGCCGCGAGGACCCGACGGTGCTGGAGCTGGAGCGCCGGGTGGCGGAGCTGCTCGGCCACGAGGCCGCGGTGTTCCTGCCCAGCGGCACGATGTGCAACGAGATCGCGATCCGCCTGCACATCCGCCCGGGCGGCGACGAGCTGCTGATCGGACGCGAGACGCACCCGCTGGTGGCCGAGGCGGGCGGCCCTGCCGCGCTTTCGGGCGCGGTCATCACCGTCCTCGACGGCGACGCCGGCCGCTTCGACGCCCCCACGCTCGAGGCCGCGATCGCGGCGCACCCGGCCGCCGACCGCTACTCGCCGAACCCGCGCCTGGTCTGCGTCGAGCAGCCGACGAACCTGTGGGGCGGGCGCGTCTGGCCGCTGGCGCAGATCGAGGCGGTCCTCGACGTCGCGCGCCGCCATGGGCTGAAGACCCACCTCGACGGCGCGCGGCTGCTGAACGCCACGACGGCGACCGGCGACGCGCCCGCCGACGTGGCGCGCGGCTTCGACAGCGCCTGGCTGGACTTCACCAAGGGCCTCGGCGCACCGGTCGGCGCGGTGCTGACCGGCTCGCAGGAGCTGATCGACGCCGCGTGGCGCTGGAAGCAGATGCTCGGCGGGGCGATGCGCCAGGCCGGGATCGTGGCCGCCGGCGGACTGCACGCGCTCGACCACCACGTCGAGCGTCTCGCGGACGACCACGCGCGGGCCCGGCGGCTGGCCGAGGGGCTCGCCGTGCTGCCCGGCGTGACCCTCGACCCTGGAGCGGTCGAGACGAACATCGTCGTCTTCGGCCTCGACGGCGCCAGCGGCTTCGCGACACGCCTGGAGGCCGACCACGGCGTTCGGATGGGTGCGCTGAAGGCGGGCGTCGTACGCGCGGTGACGCACCTCGACGTCGACGACGCCGGGATCGACCGCGCCCTTGCGGCGACGCGGGCCGTGCTGGGTTCTTAGGAGCGCTCGCCCGCCAGCGCGACCGCGCCGATCGCCGTGAACGACGCGGCGCCTGCGGCGACGAGAACGATCGCCTGGGTGGAGAGCGCGCCCTGGCGCATCTGGCGCAGCGAAGCGACCGTGTCGGCGGCGTCGATCATCACGCCGAGGCGCAGCACCTGCGCGCCCGACGCGCCCGAGGTCGTCGCGGTGAGCAGGCCGAGCGCGAAGTCGCGGGCCCCGAAGAGCTGCGTGACGATCGGCTGCCTGCTCGCGGGGTCCAGGCCGAACACTCGCGCGGCGAGCAAGGGGGCCGCCCACGAGAGCGCCCCGACCGCCATGCGGGCGCCCCCGAAGGCGCGGATGAACATGGGCGTCTGACCGGTCTGCGGCATATGGTGCTCCTGAGGTAGTTACGTACACGGTGCCGGTAACTTACAGACAACCTGCATGGAAGTAAGGCGCCGCACCCAGGCCGAGCGCAACGCCGCGACCCGCGGGGCCCTCGTCGCGGCCGCCCGGCCCCTGTTCGCCGAGCGCGGGTTCGCTGCGGTCGGGACCCCCGAGATCGCCCGCGCGGCCGGCGTGACGCGCGGGGCGCTGTATCACCAGTTCGCCGACAAGACCGCGCTCTTCGCGGCGGTGGCGGAGGCCGTCGAGGCCGGCGTCACGCAGCAGATCATCGACGACGTCGCCACCGCCGCCCCGCGGGACCCCGCGGCGGCGCTGCACGTCGCGGTCGATGCGTGGTTCGGCGCCTGCGAGAACCCGGAGGCGCGCCGGGTCCTGCTGCTCGACGCTCCGGTCGTGCTCGGCTGGGACGGGTTTCGCGATCTCGCCCTGCAGTACGGCCTCGGGCTCACCGAGCAACTGCTGCAGGCGGCGATCGACGCCGGCCAGCTGATCGCGCTGCCGGTCCGTCCCTTCGCGCACGTGCTCGTCGGGGCGCTGCAGGAGGCGGCGCTGGTCATCACCGACGACCCCGGCGCACGCGCCGACACGGCGCGCGTCGTCCACGCCATCGTCGACGGGCTGCGAACCGCCTAGAACAGGCTCGGGCTGGTCTCCAGGTCGAGAAGCCGCCGCTTGGCCTCCAGGCCGCCGCCGAAGCCGGTGAGCGATCCGTCGGCGCCGATGACGCGGTGGCAGGGCAGCACGATCGGGATCGGGTTCGCGCCGTTCGCCGCGCCGACTGCTCGGACCGCGTCGGGGCGGCCGAGGCGGCGGGCCTGCTCGCCGTAGCTGACGGTCTCGCCGTAAGGGATGTCGGGCAGCGCGCGCCACGCCTCCTGCTGGAACGCGGTGCCGACGAGCTCGAGCGGCAGGTCGAAGTCGGTGCGCTCGCCGGCGAAGTACTCGCGCAGCTGCACTGCCGCGACCTCGAGGACGGGCTCGGTGCCTTCGGCCGAGGAGATCGTCCTGCCCACCCCCACGGCAGGCGGGAAGTGCAGGGCGACGAGCTTCCCGTCGCGGGCGAAGAGCGTCAGCTCGCCGATCGGGCTTTCGATGCGCAGGTGGGTCATGGGGTGCTCCAGAGATGGTGGGCGGCGTAGCGGCGCCACGGACGCC
>JBDTYI010000060.1:0-6994 GCA_040005775.1 Solirubrobacteraceae bacterium | reverse complement strand
CGACCGGACAGATCCGCCTACCTCATCGGTGGATCCAGGCTCAGACACGTCGTGGCTTACCCAGCGAGCCGCCCGGTGCTCCTTCTGCTGCTCCCAAAGCAGAAGCGTGGCTGCCGCGCCGGCGGGGTAGTACCGGCGGTGCCCGCAACCGAGGAGGTCGCCATGAGCGAATCCACGCAGGACCGGCCCGACGAGGCCGACGAGGAGAAGGCTCCGAAGCCCGGCGAGCCGGACACGGAGACCGAGGGCGGCTTTCCGAAGGAGTCGCCCGATTCCAAAGACGGCGAGCAGCAATCGAAGCAGAACGAGTAGTCGGATACCTCCCCGGACGCCGCGAGTCGGGGCTGACTCGCGGTGGCGGGGCGCCAACGGAAGCCGCGACATCGGACGCAGTCGCCGCGGGCGAGCCGTTGAACTGCATCTGAGCGGCGCCGATGACGGCCGATCTGCGGCCGGTGCTACCGCTTACGTATCTGCCACGTTCGGCGAGGTCGCTGATGCTGCCGTCCTCGTACGCGCGGCAGAGGTCGTGAGCCATTGAACCTGACGGCTCAGACGAGGCCGGTCAGCTCGCGTTCAGGCGGCGTTTGTTACCAGCGCGGATCAGAGACGTCGGGAGAGCGACAGCGCGACGCGCCCTGCGGCGGCGAGGGCGGCCCCGGCCGCTGCGATGCCGACCGTGATGCGGGCCGCTCCGGCGGTGAGCGGGTCGACGCCGAGCGTGGCTCCCGCCGCGGTGAGGGACAGCACGACCGCGCTGGCGACGGCGACCAGCGCCCACGCCGGGAATGCGACGTTGCTCCGCCACGCCAGACCCGGCCGGGCCCGCAGCGTCCACGCGATCGCCACGTTCGCGACGAGCCAACCGGCCACGGCGGCCGCGATCGCCATGTCGGTGCCCCACCGTGCGTGGACGAGGAGGAACGTCGGAAGCACGGCGGTCGTGAGCCCCGCGGCCGTGAGCGCGATCGCGGACAGCTGCGTGTCGTCGAGGAACCGGCGCGCGGGATCGCGCGGGGGGTGGTCCATCGCGCCCGGCGCCGGCGGCTCGGAGACGAACGCCACCGACGCGCCGACGTCCATGAACAGCTCGAGGATGACGATGTGGACCGGGTGGAACGGGCCGGGCAGGCCCAGCGCCAGCGGCACGGCGATGACCACGACGAGCGCGATCTTGGCGCCGAGGTAGAACGCGACGGCGCGCCGGAGCTGGGAGGCGAGCCCGCGACCGCCTTCGACGGCGCCGACGATCGTCGGGTAGGCGTCGTCGACGAGCACGAGGTCGGACGCGTCGCGGGCGAGATCGGTCCCGCGCGCGCCCATGGCGATGCCGACGTTCGCCGCGGCGAGCGCTGGCGCGTCGTTGACGCCGTCGCCTGTGACAGCGACGACCTCTCCTCTGTCTTGAAGGATTCGGACGAGCCGCAGCTTGTCCTCGGGCGTGGCGCGGGCGATGACGGCCTCGCCGCGGAGGCGCGCGGCGAGCTCGTCGTCGTCGAGGGCGTCGAGCAGCGCCCCGCCGTGCATGATCTCGGGTGCGTGGAGCCCCGCCTCGCGGGCGGCGGCGGCGACCGTCGCGGGGTGGTCGCCGCTGACGACGATCGTCCGCACGCCCGCGTGGGCGAGTTCGGCGACGGCGTCGCCCACCCCGGCGCGCAGCGGATCGCGGAAGGCGGCCAGTCCCACGAATGCGAGGTCCGTCTCGGCATCGGCGGCATCGCGCGGAACCGCGTCGACGCGACGCTCGGCCACGGCGATGACCCGCAGCCCGTCGTCCGCGAGCCGCCCCACGCGCTCGAGCACGGCCGCCCGGTCTTCCGCGGTCATCGTGCACGCATCGAGCACGGCCTCGGGCGCGCCTTTCACGGCCACCCACGCGCCGTCGGCCTCACGCCACACGGCGCTCTCGCGCCGGCGCACCGGGTCGAACGGATGCCGCGCCGGCCGCTCACTCGACGCGCGCTCGCCGGCGGTGTCCACCAGCGCGCGATCGACCGGGTCCTGTGCGGCCGCCGCCCCGTGCGCCGCGGCCGCGACGGCCAGCACGTGCTCGTGGTCGCCGTCGACGCGCTCGATCAGCAGCCGGTTCTCGGTCAGCGTCCCGGTCTTGTCGGCGAGCAGCACGGTCATCGCGCCGACGGCCTCGGCGGCGCGCAGCCGGCGCAGCAGCACGCCATGCTGTGCCAGGCGCAGGCCGCCGATCGCCACCAGCACGGTGACCAGGATCGGCAGCTCCTCGGGGATCGTGGCGAACGCGAGCGTCAGTCCGGCGAGCAGCATCTCGCGTGCCGGCTGGCCGCGGAGCACGCCGACGAACGGCACGACCACGCATGCCGTCACCGCCACGATGAGCGCCGCATGCGCCAGTTCGGCCATCGCGCGCTGAAGCGGCGTGGGCGGCTCCCTGGCCTCCGCGACGAGCCGCCCGAGTCGCCCGATCTCGGTGTCCGGGCCCAGTGCGACGACGACGCCCTCGCCGGCTCCGGCCACCACGGCGCTGCCGGCGTGCAGCAGCGAGGACCGCTCGGCGAGCGGCGCGTCGGCGGCGACCGGTTCGGGCCCCTTGGCGGCCGTCACAGGCTCGCCCGTCAGCCGCGATTCGTCCGTGGCCAGGCCGTCGGCTTCGACGACGCGCGCGTCGGCGGCCACGACGCTGCCGGCCTCGACGAGCAGCACGTCGCCGATGACGAGCGCCTCGATCGGGACCGCGGCCACGGCGCCCGCACGCCGGACGAGCGCGTTGGGGGCGCTGAGGTCGCGCAGCGCCCGAAGCGCGCGCTTGGCTCGGACCTCGGAGATCGCCTCGACGGCGCTGACCAGCGCGATGATCGCGAAGATCGCGATCGCGTCGCGCAGCTCCCCGAAGATCGCCGAGAGCGCGCCGACCGCGACCAGCAGCAGCTGGAGAGGCTCTACGACCGACTCGAGAAGTTCCTCGAGAACCGCCTTGGTCGGGCTGTCCTCGGTCCGCACCGCCGCTGTGCCGCGCCCACGCTCGGCCTCCTCGGGCGTCAGCCCGCCCGGGCGACTGCCGGTTCGCTCCCACAGGACCGCGAGCGGTTCTGCGTGGACCGGGACCGCCGGCTCCCCATCGGCTCGACGCGACGCAGGCGTTGCGCGCATGCAACAGATGATACATCGATCGCGCAACTCGGCCCGAACTGCGCGCCCCGCTATCTGATCAGTTCGTGATCCCTCCAGGCCTCGCGCGTAGCGGTCAACGCGCGCCCTTGGTCAGTCTTCGACGGGTGCGCCGCCGTAGACGATGAAGCTGACGATCCAGTAGGCGATGTAGAGCGCGAGCAGCACGACGCCGTGCCAGCGCTTGAGCTGCCCGGTGGACAGGAAGTACGCCGAGAGCCCAGTCAGGCCCAGGAGCGCCGGGAAGTGCCAGCGCAGGACGCTGGACCCGATCGCGATGCTGCCCCCGGCGAGGACGACGATGCCGAGCTTGCCGGTGACCGAGAACACGAGGCTGCCGATGACGTTGCCGATGCCGATCTCGGGCACGCCCTTGCGGATCGGCCGCACGGTGAGGAAGAGATCCTCGATGGCCAGCACCGCGGTGACAATCGTGGCGCCGAAGACCGTGCCTTCGATGCCGTAACGGTCGAGGATCTGGGCGCTGCCCTCGCTGACCGTGGCCGCGCCGATGATGATGCCGCCGATCGCCACCACCGCCAGGCCGAGGTTGATCCAGCCCGACCAGCGCTGCCGGTCGAACAGGCTCATCGTCGAGACGGCCTGGCTCATCGTTGAGTCGGACGTGCCGTCGTCCTCGTCGTCCTCCTCGAGTTCGTCGATGATCTCGAGGTTGCGGAAGGTCGCCGTCTCGTGCCGGGTCTCCTTCACGGCGACGTACCCGATCCATGCGACGAAAACGAGGAGCAGCACGATCGCGTCGACGGTCGTGACCTCCTTGCGCAGCGCGAGTACGAGCATGATGAGCGGCGCTGCGGCGTAGATGACGATGTAGTTGCGCGGGATGGTGAATCTGGTCGGCGCGAGGATCGCGCCGAGCGCGAGCACGACGCCGCTGAAGGACACCGCGGTTCCGAGGACGAGGCCGAGCGCGACGTCCTGATCGTCCTTGAGGTTCAGCGCGATGCCGAGGACGATGTCGTCGAACTCGATGCCGGTGAAGATGATCGCGAGCAGGAAGACCGAGATCCGCAACCCGCGTGAAGCCCCGACGAGCGCGCCGATCAGCCGCTCGGCGCTGTAGACGAGCAGCGTTGCGCCCGAGATGAAGATGAAGATCGACGTCATCCCGCGGCTCCTCCGAACGGCCCGGCGACTTGACCGCGCGCATCCTAGTGGACAGGCGCACCGTTTTCCGGGTTACAGCGGAGACGTATCTTCCGTTGCGCTCGCCCTGCAACGGATGATAGGTCTCCGGCGGAACCCGGAGGCGATGTTGCTCGTCTGGGATCATGGCTTCCCGTGGCGCGCGACTGGTTGCTGATCACCGTCTCCACGCCGGGCGGCGGCTCGTCGACGCTGCGCGTCTATGCGTGGCGCAAGCTGCGCAGCCTGGGCGCGCACTACCTGCAGCAGTCCGTGTGCCTCCTCCCAGCGACGCCGACGACCACGCGCGCCACGACGAAGCTCGTGACACGGCTGCGCGCTGAGGGCGGCCACGGCGAGATCCGCCGGATCCAGCTGATGGACGCCAAGCAGGAGGCGGGGGCCGTCGACGCCGGCCGGCACGAGCGGACCGATGAGTACCACGAGCTGGTTGAGAGCACGCGGCAGTTCCACGAGGAGCTCGAGCACGAGCGCCGCCGCGGCCGCGCGACGTACACCGAACTGGAGGAGTCCGACGCCGACCTCGCCCGCTACCAGAAGTGGCTCGCAGCGATCCGCGCCCGCGACTACTTCGACGCGCCCGGAGGCGATGAGGCCGCCGCGGCCGTCGCGTCGTGCGAAGAGGCCCTCGCCCGGTTCGAGAGCGAGGCGCTGGCCGCGGAGCTCGACGAGTCCTCGCTGGACACCAGGCCCGGACTTCGCGTCGTCGACGGGCCTGACGACTGACGCGCCGGGCACCCGTTCGCATCCTGACGGCTCGTCGAAAGCGAGGTATCCAGGCCGGCGCACCTCACAGCTAACGCCCGAGCGGGGCGCCACCCGTTCACACCTCGAAGACCGCTTCGTCCGCTTCCTCAAGCGCCACCGCCTGCCACTCCGCGAGCGAAACCAACAGATCGCCGGCCACGAAGTCGACGCCGTCTACCGAGCCGCAATGCTCGTCATCGAACTCGACAGCCGCCAATTCCACACCACCCCTTGAGCCTTCGAGCAAGACCGCGACCGCGATGCCGAGCTCCTAGGCCGGCGCGGTCACGAGCGTGCCGGCCGTGTGGCCCTCCTCGAGCAGCTCGGCGAGCCGCGCCGGCTCGCGGCCGCCGATCACCCAGGTCTCGACGCCGGCGGCCCGCAGCGCGGCGGGCAGATGCGCGTCGACCTCTGCGGGCTGCAGGGCGGCGAGCTCGTCGACGGTGAGCCGCGCGATCGGCTCGCCGGTCGGCGGCCAGGTGCGATACAGGCCCGCGACCGGCTTCAGCAGGACGAGGCGCTCGGCGCCGGCGGCTCCGGCCACCCACGCGGCGATTGAGTCCGAGGTGACGGCCCACGACGCGGGGAGGGGGTCGCGCTCCGCCAGCAGCGCAGCCGGCAGCAGGACCGAGACGACACCGTCGCGCGGGGGCCCGAGCTCCACGCATCGCACCGCACGCGGGATGAGGTCGGCGAGCGCCCAGCCGAACTGGTCCATCGCCAGGATCGCCATCCGGTGCGCGGTCTGCGGCCGCAGGCCGAGGCGGTCGTCGTGCTCGCGGACGGTGTCCGCGAACTCCGCGCCGCCGGGCACGACGAGCAGCGGATGACGCGCGCCGACCTCCGCGATCACGCTGCACAGCGCTCGCAGCGCGCCGTCGCCGGCGTCCCTGGCGAGGCCGCCGCCGACCTTGACGACGGTCAGCACGACGCGCCCAGACGCGCGGCCGCGAGCTCGGCGAGCGCGGCCGCGGGGGCCGCGTCGCGTTGTGCCGCGCTCCACGGCATCTCGACCACGGGGCGGCCGAGGCGCTCCGCCGCCGCGCGGGCGAGGAATGCCCCCACGCCAAGGGTCACGACCGGCGGCGCGCCCGCGAAGCGCGTGCCCACCTGCCGCGCCGCCACCTCGATCTGGCGGACCTGTTCGGCATGGAGATAGGCGGCGATCCTCTCGACCTCGCCGGGCTCGAGCTGCTCCACGTCGGCGCAGACGAGCCTCGCGACACGCTCGCGCGCGTACTCGACGCTCGCCGCCCTTCCGTCCGGCGTCGGGCACGTGTAGGCCTCGGGCGCGAGATGCCCGAGGATCAGGTGCACGTCCGCGCTGATCGCGAACAGCTCGGAGGCGACCGGGCACCAGCGCCCGCGGATGGGGACGCGCGGGGCGATCGCCGCGAGGTTCGTTCGCAGCGCGCCCGTGTAGACGAGCTCGCCCGCCAGCAGCCGGTCGAGGTCGTTGCGACCGGCGGCAGCGACGCGGCCGGCTGCGATCGGGATCACGTCGGCGGTCGTGCTGCCCACGTCGAGCATCAGCGCATCCGGATGCAGCGCGCCGACTGCGAGGGCGCTGGCCACCCAGTTGGCGGCGGCGACGTCGAGCGGCCGGGCCCGCGCCTCGGCGAGGCTCACGAGCTCGCCCGCGGTCGTGAAGGCCAGGACGCGCCCCGGGACGGCGGCCTCGACCGCGTCGAGCACGAAGCCGACGCCCTCGCGCTTGGTCCGGAACTCGTCGGAGAGCTCCGCCGTCATCGTCAGCGCAATGAGATCGGCGGGCTCGCCGGCCAGCGCGGCCACGACGTCGCGCACGACGGTCGTCAATGCCTCCCGTTCGCGCACGACATCGTACGGGCGCAGGACCGTCCTCACCGAGTCGCCATCGCGCCACACCGCCTTCGTGTTGACGCCCCCGATGTCGAGGCCGATCACGCCGGGCATGGGC
>JBDTYI010000059.1:0-6059 GCA_040005775.1 Solirubrobacteraceae bacterium | reverse complement strand
GACGATGACGTCCTTGCCGAAGGCCCTCGCGGTGTCCTGGCGCACGCCGGAGACGCTCTCGACCCCCGGCACGCGGGCCACCGACCGGCCGACGGCCGCCGGGATCGTGTCGAAGCCGCTCTTGGAGGTCACGACGTAGTCGGCGCTGACCGCCTTCTTGTCGGCGCTCTTGTTGGCGGCTCCGAAGCCGCCGAAGACTGTTGCGCACAGCGTGACCAGCGCCAGGCCGATCATCAGCGCGGCGGCGGTGGTCGCGGTGCGCGTTGTGTTGCGCGTCGCGTTGCCGCTGGCCAGGCGCCCGGGTGGGCCGCCGAAGCGTCGCGCCGGGGCGCCGACGACCGACGCCAACGGGCCTACGAGCCGCCCGGCGATCATGATCACGCCGAGGAACAGCCCGAGCGCACCGACCCCGACGAGGATCATCGAGACGCCGAGGCTGCCGACGCCGAGGGCGCCCGCGAGGCTCAGCGCCGCCGCGACGGTGATGATCGCCAGCGGGACCGAGGGTCGGCGGACGCCGAGCTTCGGCGGGAGCGTTGCCCCCTCGCGCAGCGCCGCGACCGGTGGGATCCGCGTCACGCGCCGCGCGGGCGAGATGCTGGCGATCAGGGTGACCGCGATGCCCAGCGCCAGGGCAACGACGATGGTGCGCGTCTGGACCACGGTCGTCGCCTGCGGCAGGTCGATCCCGAACGCCTGAAAGAGCGCGTTGAGGCCCTTGGCCAGCCCCAGCCCGAGCGCGAGCCCGATGACGGAGGCGAGCACGCCCATCACCAGGCCCTCGGTCAGCACCGAGCGCCTGATCTGGCGCCGCGACGCCCCGAGGGTGCGCAGGGTCGCCAGCTCGCGCACGCGCTGGGCGAGCGTGATCGACAGCGTGTTGAAGATCACGAACGCGCCCACGCCGAGTGCGATGAAGCCGAAGCCGAGCAGGAAGTACTGGATGAATTTGGTTCCGTCCTGGGTGTCCTTGGAGTCCTCCCCAGCCTGCTCTGCACCGGTCCGGACCTGGGCCGTGGCCGGGACCTGCGTGCGCAGGTCGCGCACGAGTTGATCGGACGAGACGCCGTTGCGCGCGGCCACGAAGATCGTGTCGTACACGCCGCGCTTGCCCAGCAGCGCCTGCGCGGTCGGCACGTCGAACACGGCGATCGTCGCACCGCCGATCGAGTTCACCGTGCCGTAGCGGGCGATCCCGGTGATCCGGAACTGCCGCGTGGGACCGTCCGCCGCGGCGCCGATGCGGTCGCCGACCCCGTAGCGCTCGTCCGTCGCCGTGCCCTTGTCGATGACGACCTCGCCCGGGCCGGCGGCCCAGCGCCCGCTGGTGAGCGACAGCGGGTTGAAGCGCTCGGCGCGTGGGTCGAAGCCGAAGCCGAACTGCCCGTTGTTGCTGGTGCCCAGCGGCTTGCCGTCCCTGCCCACCAGCTTCGTCTGGTCGGACGTGCCGCTGAGGTTGAAGATCGCGCCCGAAGCGTCGGCGACCTTGTCGTTCGCGCGCACCCGGGCCAGGACCGTGGCGGGCACGGGCGCGATGCCGCTGGTGGCGTCCTTGACGACCTTGCGGCCGGAGACGACGGCGCTGGTCTTCGAGTAGGAGTCCTGGAAGATCGAGTCGAAGGCCTTGTTGATGGTGTCGGTCAGGATGAACGTGCCGCTCACCATGGCGACGCCGAGCACGACCGCGAAGGCGGTCAGCAGGGCGCGCCCGCGACGCAGCCACAGCCCCTTCAGCGCCACGCGCCTCATGACGCGCGCAGCTCTTCCATCGTCGCCATGACGGTGTGCGCATCGCAGGAGTCGAGGTCGCGCACGATCTCACCGTCGGCCAGGAACAGCACCCGGTCGGCGATCGCCGCCGCGTGCGGGTCGTGGGTCACCATCACCGTCGTCTGACCGAAGCTGTCGACCAGGTCGCGCATCAGCTCGAGGATCTCGCCGCTCGTGGTCGAGTCCAGGTTGCCGGTGGGCTCGTCGGCGAACATCACCGTCGGCCGGGAGGCGAGCGCCCGCGCCACCGCGACCCGCTGCTGCTGGCCGCCGGAGAGCTCGCTGGGGCGGTGGGTCAGGCGCTGTTCGAGCCCGACCTTGGCGATCAGCTCGCGGTACCAGTCCGCCTCGGGCCTGCGCCCGGCGATCTCCAGCGGCAGGAGGACGTTCTCCTCCGCCGTGAGCATCGGCAGCAGGTTGAAGAACTGGAAGATGAAGCCGATGTGATCGCGGCGCAGCGCGGTCAGGCCCGTGTCGTCGAGACCCGTCACCTCGGTCTCGCCGATCCACACCCTGCCCGCGTCGGGCTCGTCGAGGCCCGCGAGGATGTGCATCAGCGTCGACTTGCCCGAGCCCGACGGGCCCATGACCGCCGTGAGGCGGCCGGCCCGCACGTCGAGGTCGACGCCGCGCAGCGCGTGCACGATCGTGTCGCCCTCGCCGTAGTGGCGCCGGATCCCTGCGGCGCGGACGGCCGGGGCGATTGTGGTGGTGTCCGCGGGCTGCTGGACGGTGAGCGGTGCCATTGGTGCTCCTCTTTCATCGACGGACGGTCGTGTCGACCGGCGTTGCCACCGTCTCCTGCCGTCCGGTCTGCGGGCATCGGGGGGAACCCCTGAGATCGGACCCTGAACTGCGGCGGTCACGGCGTCCGGACGTCACCCACGCGGATCGCGATCGTCCGCTCGGCGACGTACCGGGGGAGCAGCGCGAGTGCGGCGGCGGGACAAGCGGCCTCCACGTCCCACCAGATGCGATGGGTCCCGAAGTCGCACGAGCCCACGGTCATGCCACGGCGCAGCGGGCTGTCGAACGCCTTGAACGCGGCGAACACGGCGCCGCACTCCGGCGCGCTGTGCGCGTGCTCCAGCAGGAACCGGGGCATCCGCGCAGCATCCAGGGCGCGGGACCGGCTGACATCGGGGGAACACCCTGGGACAGGAAATCCCCGGCGACACGGTGTCGGAGGTAGGCTCGCCCTCGGGAGCCGACTGCACAGTGAGCAACCAGGCCCAGCCCCTCGCCGGACGAGAGCGCGAGCTGGAGCTGCTCGAGCGCTGCTTCGAGGAGGCGTGCGCCGGGACCCCGCGGTTCGCGTTCATCAGCGGCGAGCCCGGGATCGGCAAGACCCGTCTGCTGGTAGAGCTGCTCGACCGTGCAGATGCACGCGGCGTCCTGGCGCTGCGCGGCAGCGCGTCGGAGTTCGAGCGCGCGCTGCCGTTCGGGTTGTTGATCGGCGCCATCGACGAATACCTCGAGTCGTTCGATCCGCACGCCTTCAGTGGGCTGAGCCCCGTGGACCGTCACGAGCTGGCGGCCGTCTTCCCTTCGCTGCGCGCGTCGGACCCGAGCGCGGGCCGGCCGGCCACGCCGACGGAGCGCGTCCGCACCCACGGCGCGGTGCGTGCTTTGATCGAGCGCTTCGCGGTGAAACAGCCGGTTCTGCTGCTGCTCGACGACCTGCACTGGGCCGACGGGGCGTCGATCGAGTTCGCCTCCCACCTGCTCCGCCACCCCCCGCGCGCCGCGGTCATGGTGGTGGCGACCTTCCGCGCGGGCCAGGCCGATCGCACGCTGATCGCGGCCATCGAGCGCGCCGCCACCGACGCCGAGGCCGTCGAGCGGATCGCACTGGGCCCGCTCACGCGGGCGGACGCCGCCGGCCTGATCGGCGCCGTCGGGGTTGCCGAGCGCGAGCGCTTCTACGAGGCGAGCGGGGGCAACCCCTTCTACCTGCTCGAGCTCGCCCGCATGAGCGACGACCCGGCACCCGGCGCGGGGGTGCCTGCCGCGATCGCGGCCGCGATCGTCGCCGAGCTCGACGTCCTGCCACCCGGCCCGCGACGCCTCGCCGAGGCCGCCGCGGTCGCTGGCGACCCGTTCGAGCTCGACCTCGCCCTGACGACCGCGGAGATGCCCGAGGCTGCCGCGCTCGCCGCTCTCGACGAGCTCATCGGCCACGACCTCGTGCGGCCCGAGGAGGTACCGCGACGCTTCCGCTTCCGCCACCCGCTCGTGCGCCGCGCGGTCTACCAGTCGTGCCCGCCCGGCGCCCGGATCGCCGCCCATCGCCGCACCGCTGACGCCCTGGCCGCGCGCGGCGCGCCTGCTGCCACGCGCGCACATCACGTGGAGCACGCGGCACGTCACGGGGACCTGGCCGCGGTCGCGCTCCTGCGCGACGCGGGCGAGGCGACGGCCTCCCGGGCTCCGGCCAGCGCGGCGCGCTGGTTCGCCGTCGCCCTCGGCCTGCTGCCCGAGGGCGAGCCCGCGGACGCGCGGGTGACGCTCCTGACCTCGCTCGCAGGCGCACGCGCGGCCACCGGCCGCTTCGAGGACAGCCGCGCGGCATTGGTCGAGGCGATCGCCCTGACGCCGGCCGGCGACCCGCGCCGGGGTGCGCTGACCGGCGCATGCGCCGGCTTCGAGCAGCTCCTCGGACACCACGAGGCGGCACGCGACCGCCTGATCGCGGCGCTCGACGGCCTGCGCGACGACACCTCCCCGGAGGCGGCGGCGCTGATGATCCAGCTCGCGGTCGGCGACTTCTTCCGAATGGACTACGTGGCGATGCGTGCGTGGGGCCTGCGCGCCCTACGCGCCGCGCACAGGATGTCGGCGCCCACGCTCATTGCCGCGAGCACGGCGGTTCTGGCCGTCGCCGCCGCGTTCACCGGCGCGATCCCGGACGCAACCGCCTACAGCGTGGAGACCGCTGGGCTCGTGGACGCTCTGGGCGACGACGAGCTCGCGCTGCGCCTGGACACGCTCGTCAACCTCGCGACGGCCGAGCTGTACCTGCATCGTTTCGAAGCGGCCGGGGCCCACGCCCGCAGGGGCCTCGCGATCGCCCGTGCGACGGGCCAGGGCGACCTTCCCCCGGTGCTCGTGCCGGTGCTCAGCAACGTGCTGCACACGACGGGGCACATGACGGAGTCGGCGGCCCTGCTCGACGGGGCGGTCGAGGCCGCACGCCTGTCGGGCAACGCCCAGGCGCTGGGCTGGAACCTGCTGAGCCGCGCCTTCACGGCCCTCGACGCAGGCGACCTCAGAACCGCGCTCGCGGCAGCCCAGGAGAGCGTGGACATCACCCGCGACCTCGACGACACGCTCGTGTCGACCTACGCCTGCGTCGCACTCGCGTCCGCGCTGTGCGAGAGCGGCGAGCCCGGCAGGGCGATCGAGGTGCTCGTGACCGCTGCCGGCGGCGAGGACCTGCCATTGATCGCCGGCGGCTGGCGCGCAAGCTACCTCGAGCTGCTCGCCCGCTGCTGGATCGCCGTGGACCGGCCCGCCGATGCCGAGCGGGCCGCGGAGCGTGCGGCCGCAGTCGCGGCGGAGCTCGCGCTCCCGCTGGCCACGTCGATGGCCTCCCGGGCGGCCGCGCTCGTCGCGCTCGAGCGCGGCGCCCCGGCGGCCGCCGCGAACCACGCGCTGGCCGCGGCCGCGGAGGCCGACACGGTGGGCGCCGTCGTCGAGGCCGCCCGGGCGCGCACGCTTGCCGGGCGCGCGTTCGGCCGGCTCGACGAGCGCACGCGCGCCGTGGCCGAGCTGGAGTGCGCCGTCGCCGACCTCGATCGTTGCGGCGCCGTGCGCTACCGCCAGGAGGCGGAGCGCGACCTGCGCAAGCTCGGCCGCCACACCCAGCGCCCCGTGCGGCACGGCGACCCGAATGCCACCGGCGTCGCCGCCCTGACCCACCGTGAGGCCGAGGTCGCCCACCTCGTCGTCGATCGCCGCACGAACCCCGAGATCGCTGGGGAGCTGTTCCTCAGCGTCAAGACGATCGAGACCCATCTGCGCAGCATCTTCCGCAAGCTCGACGTCTCGTCGCGCCACGAGGTCGCGCGCGTGGTCGAGCGTGCCGAGCTCGGACGGTGACGTGCAGCGCGACTTCCGGCCGGACCTGGTGTTGTCATGCCCGCTGTGGTCCGGCGTCGCTTCACCCTGCTCGCACTCGTGGTCGCCCTGCTGGCGATCGCGTCGGCCCCTGCCCAGGCCCGGTTCCTCCAGGTCGGCATCTCCGACGACGCGATCATGCTCAACGGCGGCCAGCCCGCCGCCGACGC
>JBDTYI010000058.1:0-17862 GCA_040005775.1 Solirubrobacteraceae bacterium | reverse complement strand
GCCCGTCCTCGCCCTCGCCGACGATCTCGATCGGCGAGCGCAGGAAGCGCAGCGTTATGCGGTGCGTGAGGCCGCGGTGGCCGCGCTCGGCGTAGGCGCGCAGGATGTCGACGTTGCGCCGGGCGGTGGCGTCGCCCTCCTCGGCCAGCCAGCGCTCGCTGGAGGCGTCGAGGTCCATGTCGTGATGCTCGACGGCGAGGTCGGCGCGCTTGAGCTCGCCGAGCTCGCGCAGCTCGGGGTTCGTGAACGCCGCCTGCGCCGGGCCGCGGCGCCCGAGCAGCTCGACCTCCTTGACCCGCGATTCGCCGAAGGCCGCGATGGCGTGGTCGGCGGTGTCGGTCGGCGAGAGCTCGTCGGGGTCGAGGACGAGCATCCGCGCGACGTCGATCGCCACGTTGCCGTTGCCGATGACCACGGCGCGCTCGCACGAGAGGTCGAACTCGTCGTCGGCCGCGTGCGGGTGGCCGTTGTACCAGGCGACGAAGCGGGTGGCGGAGTGCGAGCCCGGGCGGTCCTCGCCGGGGATGCCGAGGCGGTTGTCGTCGGCGGTGCCGAAGGCGTAGACGACGACGTCGTAGCGCTCGAGCAGGTCCTGGCGCGTGATGTGCTCGCCCAGGCGGACGCCGCCGAAGAAGCGGAAGCCCTCCTTGCGCGCGGTCTTCTCGTAGACCCGCGTGACGGCCTTGATGTTCGGGTGGTCGGGTGCGACGCCGGAGCGCACGAGGCCGAACGGGGTCGGCAGCTCGTCGTAGAGGTCGACCGCGAAGCCCTGCTTGAGCAGCTGATCGGCGGTGTAGAAGCCTGCGGGCCCCGCGCCCACGATCGCGGCGCGGCGTCCCGCGCCGGGCAAGGTCTGCGTGTCGTCTGGAGCGGCCATGCGCCGCTCACGATAGGACGGATTCCTCAGGCGATGCTGTACGAGGCCTGGGTGACGGGGCAGCGCGCGGGGTGCCCGCAGACGTCGCCGTCGCACAGGCGGCAATGGGTCTGCACGTCGGTGCTGGTGCGGGTCTCGGCGGCCAGGACCTTCGCCACCAGCTCCTCGAACGTCGCGCGCTCGCCGGCGTCCAGCGGGCCCAGCGCGCGCTCCAGCGCTGCGGCGCGCGCCGCTCGGATCGCGCGGATCGCCCGGTGCCCGTCGGCGGTGAGCTCGAGCCCGACCGCGCGGCGGTCGCCGCCGGCGCCGCGACGGCGCTCGACCAGGCCGCGCGCCTGGAGGCGGTCGGCCAGGCGCACGATCGCCGCGTGGGAGAGGCGCAGCGCCTCGCCCAGTGTGGTGAGGGGCATCCCGGCCGCGTAGTTGTCGAGCGTGATGAGGGCCGCGGCCTGGCTGGCGCCCACGTCCTCCGCCGCCGCCATCGCGTCGCCGGCACGGTCGCCGACGGTCACCGCGAGGGCGCCGAGGAGATTCCCGGCGCGGCTACTTCTCGTCGACGCCTGCGGCATCGTGCCACTTACCCTTGGGCGTGGTGCAGGCGATCTCCAGGACCGTGATGGTGGCGCCGCGGGCGCGGCGCTCTCCGGCGACGGGCGATTGGCTGTGGACCTTCGCGCACTTGACGTTCGTGTGACCGTTGGCCAGGCGCCCGACGAAGCCCGACCAGCGCATCGTGAAGCCGTGGCGCCCGGCGAGCCGGTGCGCGCGCGCCTGCTCGACACCGACGAGGTCCGGGACGACCGCCGTCCGCGCCGCGGGGACTTGAGCGGGCTGGGCCGGGTCCGGCTTGGGCGCGCTCCCACCGCCGCAGCCTGCGGCCAGCGCGGCTGCTCCGGCGATCCCCGTGAGTGCTGACCGCTTTGTATGCATGATGCATATATCTTACCGTCAGGGGTCGACGAGTTCAACCGTCCCGTCGCTGTTGGAGGCGACCAGGAGGCGCCCGCTGCGCGGATCGACGGCGATCGTGTTGGGCTGGCGCACGGTCGGCCGGCGCCCGACCTCGCGCGGCCGGTCGCCCGTGGTGAGCTCGACGAGCTGGTTGCGGCCCGTGAGCGTCGCCCAGACGCGGTTTCGCTGCGGATCCACTGCGAGGCCGTAGGGCGAGCCGGGGAGCGGCACGCGAGCGATCCACTTCAGCCTGGGCTTCGTCGCGAAGACGGTCAGGGCGCCGCCGCGGGTGTCGGCGATGTACACCCGCCCGGCGTTGTCGACGACCGCGTGCGACGGGCCCAGCCCGACCGACTGCGAGCCCTCCCCGCGCAGGGTCTCGGGGTCGAACAGCTCGATCGTGTAGGCCCGCACCGAGATCACGGCGAGCTTGTCCCCGACGGCGACGACGCCGCCGGGCTGGGCGTCGGCCGGCGCGCTTCGGATCGGCCCGCTGGGCCCGACCTCGCTGATGGTCGACCCGAACTCGTCGCCGACGTACGCCTTGCCGTTGAGGAACGTCGCGTTGTGCGGGTGATCGCCGGCCGGGCGCAGAACGACGCGGCCCGAGCGCGGGTCGATCTCGGCGAGCTTGTTGGCGTCCTCGAGCGGTACGAGGAACGGCCCCCCGGGGTGGGCCAGCACGACGTGGCGCGCGTTGGCGGGCAGGGCCACCCGGCGACGGACCGCGCCGGTGCGCGCGTCGAGGAGCGCGACGCCACGCGGCTGCTGGGTGGCGACGGCGGCCACGCCGCTCTGGGGGTCGACCGCGACGCCCTCGGGCCGGCCGCCGACGCGCACGATGCGCCCGGCGGGCTTGTCCTTGGGTGCCGGCGACGTGGTCGGCTCCATCGCCTTCGGCGGATAGGGCGGCTGGGGCGCCGGCGCCCCGGCGGGCTTGGCCGAGTCCCCGCACGCGGACAGGCCGAGCGCGACGAGGACCGGGAGGGCGAGCAGGCGGCGGGAGGCGGTCACTCGTGACTACTGTGCCAGGCCATGCATTTCGACCTCCCCGATGACCACCGCCTGTTCCAGGAGTCGGTGCGCGACTTCGCCACCGCCGAGGTCGCTCCCGCGGCCGAGGATCTCGACCGCACCAAGGCCTTTCCCTACGAGCTCGTGGCCAAGATGGGCGAGCTGGGCTGGATGGGCATCCCGTTCCCGGAGGAGGTCGGCGGCGCGGGCGGCACGACCCTGCAGTACGCGCTCGCCGTCGAGGAGCTCACGCGCGCGGACTCGAGCGTCGCGATCACGATGTGCGCGCACACGTCGCTGGGCACGCAGCCGGTGTACCTGTACGGCAGCGACGAGCAGAAGGAGCGCCTGCTGCCCGACCTGTGCGCGGGCACGAAGCTCGGCGCGTTCGGGCTCACCGAGCCCGAGGCCGGGTCCGACGCGGGGAACGTCAAGACGCGCGCGACGCTCGACGGCGGCGAATGGGTCGTCGACGGCGCCAAGCAGTTCATCACCAACGCCGGTACCGACGTCTCCGGCCACGTCGCGATCACCGCGAAGACCGGCGAGAACGAGATCTCCAACATCATCGTCGAGCGCGGCACCCCCGGCTACGAGCAGGGCACGCCGTACCGCAAGATGGGCTGGAACGCGTCCGATACGCGCCCGCTGACCTTCGAGGACTGCCGTGTTCCGGAGGAGAACCTCCTCGGCCC
Source organism: Solirubrobacteraceae bacterium (assembly GCA_040005775.1). GTDB lineage: Bacteria > Actinomycetota > Thermoleophilia > Solirubrobacterales > Solirubrobacteraceae > JAOPZW01. The sequence goes on along the minus strand of JBDTYI010000058.1, from coordinate 14,325 downwards.
GCGCGGCGCCGGCTTCAAGCAGTTCCTGCACATCCTCGACATCGGGCGCATCGGCGTCGCCGCGATGGGCGTCGGCCTGGCGCAGGGCGCGCTGGACGAGGCGCTGAAGTACGCCAAGGAGCGCCGCGCCTTCGGCCAGCCGATCTCGAAGTTCCAGGCGATCCAGGGCAAGCTCGCCGACATGGCCACCGAGATCGAGGCCGCCCGCCTGCTCACCTACAAGGCGGCCTGGCTCAAGGACGAGCAGCGCAACTTCTCCCTCACCGCGGCCCAGGCCAAGCTGAAGACCGGGCGTCTCGCGGTGCGCGCCACCGAAGAGGCCGTGCAGATCCACGGCGGTTACGGCTACATCGAGGAGTACCCGGTGTGCCGCTTCTACCGCGACGCGAAGATCCTCACGATCGGCGAGGGCACCGACGAGGTCCAGCAGATGGTGATCGCGCGGGCCCTCGGGGCTTGAGACGGGCGGTCGCGCTCTGGGCGCTGCTGTTCGCCGTGTACGCCGCCGGCGTCGGCGCGCAGCTCTCGACCGCCGAGACGCGCCAGCTGCACGTCATCGCCGGGCTCGCCGATGACCGCACGCTCGACGCGGCGAGCGACGTGCGCCTCGGCCCCGGGCTCGGGCTGCTCGCCGCGCCCGCCTACGCGCTCGGCGGGCGCCTGGCGGTGCAGCTCTGGCTCGCCGCGCTGACCGCGCTGGGCTTCGTCGCGGCGGTCTCGCTCGCGCGGCGGCTCGTGCCCGACCCGTGGGCGACGGGCGGCGTGCTCGCCGTCGGGCTTTCGCCGCCCGCGGTCATCGGCGCGACGACGATCACCGCCTATGGCGCGGGCGCGGCGGCGATCACCGGCGCGGCGGCGATCGCGCTGTCCGCGCGCGAGGAGCCGCTGCCGCGGCTGACCGCCTGGGCCGGCGTCCTGCTCGGCACGCTGCCCTGGCTCGCCTACCGGCTGTGCGCGCCCGGGCTCGTCGTGCTCGCGGCGATGTTCCGCTGGACGCGGCGGCGCAGCCGCGCGCTGGCCGGTCTCGTCGGGGCGGAGATCGCGCTGTTCTCGACCGTCCTCTACGTGTCGGTCAACGACAAGCTCTACGGCGGCCTGACCCCCTCGCCGCCGACGTGGCGCCCGCGCTTCACCGACCCGAGCGTCGCGCTGCTGTGGCGCGCGCCGGTGCTGGTGCTGACGCTCGCGGCCGTGTGGCTGCTGTGGCGCTCGCGCCGCGGGGGCCTGCGGCGCGTGCTCGACTCTCAGGTCGACGTCGAGGTCGCCGCCATCTTCCTGCTCGCGATCTGCGCCGTCGGCGCGCTCCTCTTCGTGCCGGTCCTCCCGTGCGCCGCCGCCCTGGCGGCCTGGAGCCTGCGCCGCTTCCCCCGGACGGGGGCCGCGCTGGCCGCGGTGACGCTCGCGGCGACCGTCTACACGCTGATCGCGGGCTGAGCGCGAACGCCGAACCTGACCTCATCCCCCGACTCAGGGGAAAAGGTCCGGTTCGATGGTGGGGCGCGCCGCCTCCGTGATTAGTCGGCGACCGGCTTCGCGGCCTCGCCGGCGTCGAAGTGCTCGAGGATCTGGCTCGCGGCGCTCGCCGGGTCCAGGCGGCGGGCGACGACCTGGTCGAGGAGGCTCGCGAAATGGTCGTCCTCCCCCAGCGCCTCCTCGAGGCGGCGGCGCAGGCGGAACGTGCACAGCGCGAGTACCTCGCTGCGCAGATTGCGACGCCGGCGTTCGCTGAGCGTGCCCTCCGCCTCGATGAACACACGGTGCCCGTCGAGCTTGTCCACGAGCTCCTGGACGCCCTCGCCGCGGGCGGCCTCGGTCTTGACGATCGGCACACGCCAGCCGCGCTGCGGAGCCAAGGAGAGGACGCCGCGTATCTCGCGGACCATCGTGTCGGTCAGGGGATGGTCGGCTTTGTTGACGACGATGATGTCCGGGATCTCCATGATCCCGGCCTTCAGCGCCTGGATGGAGTCGCCGCCGCCGGGCATGAGCACCAACACGATCGTGTCGGCGTGGTCGATCACGTCTACCTCGGCCTGGCCGACGCCCACGGTCTCGAGGAACACGTCGTCCTTGCCGGCGGCGTCCATCAGCAGCGCGGCCTGGAGCGCCGCCTCGCTCAGGCCGCCGAGCGCACCGCGGTTGGCCATCGAGCGGATGAACACGCCGGGGTCGAGGAAGTGCTCGGTCAGCCGGATGCGGTCGCCGAGCAGCGCCCCGTTGGTGAACGGCGACGAGGGGTCGATCGACAGCACCGCGATCTCGCGGCCGGCGGCGCGGCGCAGCTTGGTCAGCGCGCTGATCAGCGTGGACTTGCCGGCTCCCGGCGCACCCGTGAGCCCGATGATGCAGGCGTGACCGGTCTTGGGGAAGACCTCGCGGACGAGCTCCCACCCGGCCGGGTCGTCGGACTCGACCAGGGTGATGGCCCGGGCGAGCGCGCGCTTGTCGCCGCGCAGGAGCCGCTGGGCGAGGGACTCGTCAGCCATGCGGCGGCTCAGACTACCCTTGCGCGCGTGGACTCCGTGCTGTCCCCCATGGCTCCGTCGTCCAAGGCGGCGCCCATCGTCCGCGGCGAGCCCGCGCCCCGCCACGGCGGGCCGATCGTGCTCGCGCGCTGGATGCGCGCCCACGGCATGCTCAACCTCAAGTACGCGCGGCTGCTCGTTCGCCTGGGACGGCTCAAGCTGCGACATCGCGGACGCCTGAAGTCCGACGGCATGGCCTTCGTCGGCCCCGGCGTGAAGTTCGAGATCGGCCCGGGCGCCACGGTGCACCTGGGGCGCTTCTCGTGGATCGGACACGGGAGCAAGATCCGCTGCCACGAGGGTGAGGTGCACATCGGAGCCAAGACGGTCATGGGTCAGGAGTGCACGATCAGCGCCTTCCAGCACGTGTCGATCGGGCGCGAGTGCATCCTCGCCGACCGCGTCATGCTCATCGACTTCGACCACGGCATCGTGGAGACCGACCGCCCGGTGCGCGAGCAGGGGATCTACAAGCGCGACGTCCGCGTCGGCAACAACGTGTGGATCGGCTACGGCGCCTCGTTCCTGCGGGGCGTGACCGTCGGCGACAACAGCGTGATCGGGACCTACGCCGTCGTCAGCCGCGACGTGCCCGCAAACGCGGTCGCGGGCGGGGTGCCCGTGCGCGTCATCCGGATGCGCGACACGCCGCGGCGGATGCGCTGGTCGTGACCGACGACCAACTGCGCTTCGACGTCGACCCGACCGTCCTCGTCACCGTGACCGAGCGCCGCGGCGAGAACGAGCGCACGCTGCGCCTCGGCCCGCTCGGCGAGCCCGAGGCCCGCGACCTCGCGACGTTCTTGCTCAACCGCGTCGACCCGCCGCCCGCCGACGGGCCCTGGCGGGTCGCCATCGCGGGCGGGGTGCGCGTCGTGTCGGTGATGCGGCTAGACCCGCGCCGCTAGCGCGGCAGCATCGAACCGGACGCTTTCCCCCGAGACGGGGGAAAAGGTGCGGTTCGGGCGAACCGTCGGGACCTACAGCTAGGCGCAGTTGGGCCAGGGCGCGGTGCCGCGCCGGCGGTAGAGCGCCAGCGCGCGCTGGTCCTGCTCGGACTCGGGCGCCGCGGCGGGGTCGCCGCTGCCGCCGAGCTGCTGCCAGGTGGAGCGATCGAACTGGTACTTGCCGCGGTAGGTGCCGTCAGACGAGACGGCGGTCGGATCGCCGCCGGACTCGCACTGGGCGATCTTCTCGAGCGTCGCGCTCACGTCGCCGCCGGAGGCGCCCGAGGTCGAGCGCGGCGCGGCCTGGCCTGCCGCGATGCCCATCGCGGCCAGGGTCATCGGCCCTGCCACGCCGTCGACCGCGAGGCCGTTGCGGCGCTGGAAGCGGCGCACGGCGGCGCGGGTGCGCGGCCCGTTGACGCCGTCGGCGGCGACGCCCACCTTCTGCTGGACCGCGCGCACGCTCGGGCTCGCGCCCGAGCCGGCGCCGGAGGGCGAGGACGACGTCGCGGAGTCCTGCGCGAGCGCCCCGCCGGCGGCGATGCTCGAGAGCGCGACCGCCAGGAGCACCCCTGCGCGGCCGTGGAAGATGCGGCGCCGGCGCAGGGCGAGTCGGGAACGGCGCTGCTGCGCGGACCGCAGCGAACGGCGCCAGGGAACGGGCGAACTGAGATCTCGTTGATTGGGCACGACGGTGAACCCTCCGGTTCGTCTCGTCGCCTACGGGGTTAGCTGACGGGCTCGCGCGCAAGACGTGCGCTACACCGGCGGTGATGCCGGCGATTCGCCCCGGGGCCTGTGGTCAGGCCCATTGGGTCCCCCGCTCCCCACCGCGTTCGGCGGGGACTCGGCGTGGTTCTGTTAATGCGAAGCGCGGCAGTGTAGCCAGCTGGCCGACGGAACGCGGGCAGCGGGTGCGTTACGGCCGCAGCACGGCCACGAAGTCCAGCGCGCGGTCGAGGTTGCGCTCGAGGCGTAGCGCGAAGTCGCGCGTGGAGATGGCGGGCACGAAGCGGTCGTAGAACGGCGTGGTGAAGCGCAGGCTGCGATGCAGCTGATCCCACCCGCCCTTGATCGCCAGCTCGTGCACGCGCAGCTTGCGGGCGTGGAAGAGCCCGTACATCTCGACCGAGGCGAAGTGCGCCTCGCACAGCTCGCGAAACTCCTGCGCGCGGTACTCGCGGATGTGCCACGGGTTGCCCGACTTCTCGGCGCCCTCCGGTGCGAGGGTCAGCAGGTTCGGTGTGGAGACGTAGGCGACGCCTCCCGGTGCGAGCATCGACTTGATGTTCTCCAGGACCATCCCCGGGTCCTGGACGTGCTCGATCGTCTGGAGGAAGGAAACCGCGTCGCAGCCCTGGTTGTACGTCTCGACGGCCCCGCGGACGAACTTCAGGTTGCCGGCCCGGTAGCGCAGCCGCGCGTGCTCGTGGGCGTCGGGGTTGCCGTCCACGCCGGTCACCGTCAGCGCGCGGCGGGCGAGCACGTCGGCGCCGTAGCCCTCGCCGCACGCGAGGTCGACGACGCGCACGCCGGTCACGCGCTCGGCGATCCAGTCGTAGACCACCAGGTGGCGGCGGAACCAGTAGTTCTCCTCGGGCACGTCGGGCAGCGTGCGCTCGCCGTCGAGCGCGAGCGGGGGGACGCCGGGGGGCTGGTTCTGCTGCAGGTAGAGGTCGGCCACGGGGGCGCGCCACCTTATGGGAACGCGGACGTACACTGCCGCGTCGATGCCGGCCCAGGCGACAGCAAGCGCGGAGGAGATTCGCGACGTCAACACGCGCTACCACGACGGCGCGGCCGCCGGCTACGACGCGAAGTGGGGCATCGACTTCGGCCCCACCGGCCAGGCCCAGGTGCTCGGCAAGCTGCGCAAGGCCCTCGGCAGCGGCCACCGCTACGCCCGGTCCCTGGAGATCGGCGCCGGCACCGGCTACTTCAGCCTCAACCTCCTGCAGGGCGGCGTCGTCGGCCACGCCACCGCGACCGACATCTCCCCCGGGATGCTCGAGGCGCTCGGCGAGAACGCCGCCCGCCTCGGCCTCGACGTCGAGACGGTCGCCTGCGACGCCGAGTGCCTGCCCTTCGCCGACGGGTCCTTCGACCTCGTGTTCGGCCACGCGGTGCTGCACCACCTGCCCGACCTCGACCAGGCCTTCAGCGAGTTCCGTCGCGTCCTGCGCCCGGGCGGCGTGCTGTTCTTCGCCGGCGAGCCGTCGCTGCACGGCGACCGGATCGCCCGCGTGCCCAAGCAGGCCGCCTACAAGGCCTCGCCGCTCTGGCGCCGACTGGTGCGCGCGCAGCCCGCCGTGCCCGGGCACAGCGACGGGGGCGCTGACAACCACGGCCTCGAGGTGCTCGTCGACGTGCACGCGTTCACCCCCGAGCAGCTGCGCGGCCTCGCCGGGCGCGCGGGGCTCGAGGGCGTGAAGGTGGGCGGCGAGGAGCTGCTGGCCAACTGGTTCGGCTGGGCCAACCGCACGCTCGAGGCGACCGCCGACCCCGACACGACGCCGTGGGGCTGGAAGGTGTTCGCGTTTCGAGGCTATCTGCTGCTCCAGCGCGTCGACTCCCGCCTCCTGGAGCCCTATCTGCCGCCTGCGATCTTCTACAACCTGCTCGTCGCGGGACGCAGGCCCGGCTGAGTTCGCTCAGCGGCAGTCCGGGCAGATACCGCGCAGCACGACATCCACGCCGTCGACCTGCAGACCGGCGCCGTTCGCCGTCCGCGCCAGGGCCCGGGTGTCGAGCTCTCCATCGACGTCGAGCACCCGTCCGCAGCGCCGGCAGGCGAAGTGCTGATGGCCGTCGGGCCGCGGGTCGTACAGCGCGGCGGCGCCGGCGCCGTCGATGCGGCGGGCGACGCCGAGGCGGTCGAGCAGGTCGAGGCTCGCGTAGACGGTCGGCAGCGAGAGGCCGGGCAGGCGCGGGGCGGCGGCCTGCAGGACCTCCTCGGCCGTGGCATGCGTCCCGAGGTCCTGCAGCACGCGGTAGAGAACGAGGCGCTGCGCGGTCACGCGGTGCCCGCCGGCGCGCAGGGCGGCGGTCAGGCGCTCGTCCCCGGTCGTGTGCGTCTTCTCGATCATTCCTCGTTGATGTTAGGGCATCCTTATCCGAAGTTACTTGTATTATCGCGGGATGCTTTCCGACGTGCGCTCGGCGCTCGACCAGTGGCGCGGCGCCTCCGAGCGCGACCGCCTGCTCCGGGTCGTGCAGCCCGGCCTCATCGGGCTCATCGACGGCACGATCTCCACCCTCGCCCCGATCTTCGCCGCCGCCTACGTGAGCGGCTCCAGGGCGGCGCTCCTCGTCGGCCTCGCCGCCGCGTTCGGCGCCGCGATCTCGATGGGCATGAGCGAGGCGCTGTCGGACGACGGCGAGCTCACAGGCCGTGGCAACGCGTTTCAGCGCGGCACGATCACGGGGGTCGCGACGTTCCTCGGCGGGACCTTCCACGCGCTCCCGTTCCTGATCGACGACACCGCCAAGGCGCTCACCGTCGCCTACGTCGTGGTGTCCTTCGAACTGCTCGTGATCGCCTGGGTGCGCAAGCGCTACCTCCACGTGTCGCTGCGCTCGTCGCTGCTGCAGGTGACCCTCGGCGGGGTGCTGGTGTCAGCCGTCGGCGTGCTCGTCGGCCACGCCTAGCCTCGGCGCGTGGCCCAGCGCAGGCCGTCGGCCATGAGCCGGCGTTGGCGGGCGTCGCGCCAGGTGGCGTCGAAATGCCCGAGGGCGTCGTAGAAGACGCGCCCGCGCCCGTAGCGCCGCGTCCAGGCCAGCGCGCCGCCGTCGGGCCGGCGGGCGACCACGTGACGCGCCGTGCGCCCGCGGAAGGCGTAGAACTCCTCGCGGATCGAGAACGTCCGCTGCGTCGTGAAGCGCGGATCGACGATCCGCACGCGCCGCGCTGCCGGCGGCCCATGACCGCGGAAGTCGGCGCCGAGCATGTCGTGGAACGCGCCCCAGGACGACCACGTGTCGGCCGCAGCGTGGGCGCCGACGAAGGCGCCGCCCTCGCGCACCCAGCCCAGCAGGCGGCGCCGGCCTGCGCCGTCGAGGCGCAGCTCGCCGCTCGTGTTGAGGAAGACGACCGCCTTCGCCCCGGCCAGACGCGCGGCCGTGAGCTGGTCGGCGCCCGACACGAAGCGCGTGCGGTAGCCGAGGTTCGCGACGCTGCGCCGCGCCGCGGGGCTCGACGCGTGCACGAACCCGCGCGCCTCCGAGACGACAAGCAGCTCGGCGGAGACGGGGGCGGCAGCGATCATCGCGACACGTTGTAGCGCTCAAGCGCGACGCGGCGTTCCACCTGGTGGTCGACGATCGGCTCCGGGTAGGCCGGCGTCCCGTGCTCGGGCACCCAGCGGGCCACGTACGCACCCGACGCGTCGAATTTCTCCCGCTGCAGCTCGGGGTTGAACACGCGCCGGAACGCCGGGGCCGGGTCCACGCCGACCGACGCGATCCACTGCCAGTTGCCGTTGTTCTGCGCGGGCTCGCCGTCGAGCAGCTGCCGCGCGAACCACGCCTCGCCCGCGCGCCAGTCATGGTGGAGGTCCTTGGTCAGGAACGAGCCGACGACCAGCCGGACGCGGTTGTGCATCCATCCGGTCTGCGCGAGCTCGCGCATCCCGGCGTCGACGAGCGGGAACCCGGTGCGCCCCTCGTGCCACGCGGCGAGCGTGTCGGCGTCCTCGGACCACTCGAGCGTGCCGCGGTAGCGCTCCTGGAACTCCTCGCGCACGTTGCCGGGATGCTCGAGCAGGACGTGGGCGTAGAACTCGCGCCACGCGAGCTGGCGCACCCAGGCGCCGGCGCCCTTGCCGCCCGCGTCGCGCGCCCGCGCCTCGCACTCGCGCGCCGACAGGCAGCCCCAGCGCAGGTAGGGCGACAGCTGCGAGGTGCCGATGCGCGACATCCCGTCCTGGCGATTTGCGTAATGGTCCAGCCCCTCGCGCAGCCACGTGTCCAGTGCGGCGCGCGCCGGTCCCTCCCCCGGTTGGACGACCGGCGCCGCCGGCGCAGCAGGCGGCGGCGCCCCGAGCGCTTCGCCGAACCCGGTCTCCACGTCGACGGCCCCAATCCGCTGCGGCGCTTCGAGCACCTCCCGCCGTGGCACGTCGGCCCAGCGCTTCCACCATGGAGTGAACACCGTGCCGCCGCCGACCTTCGACACGTCGACGCAGTAGGCCCCCGTGGCCGGCCGCGCGGCCACGCCCGCGCTGCGCAGCGCGTCCGTCACACGCGCGTCGCGCGCCCGGGCGAACGGCGACACGTCGCTGGTCCAGAACACGGCCTCCGCGCCCGTCTCGCGGGCCAGCTCGACGAGCACCGCCTCCGGCCGCCCGCGGCGCACCACCAGGCCCGAGCTACGAGCGCGCAGCTCCTCGTCCAGCGCGGTGAGGCATCCGGCGAGGAACGCGTCACGCGCAGGCGAGCGCCCCAGCAGCCCGTCGTCGAGGACGAAGCAGGGCACCACGCGCTCGTGCGCGGCCAGCGCGTCGCACAGCGCGGGCAGGTCGTGCACCCGCAGATCGCTGCGGTGCCACATCAGCGCGGTCGAGGTCATCTCGGGGAAGTACGGCCGACGTAGACTCAGCGACGATGGCCGACGGCGTGGTCCCAGACTTCCCGCTCTTCCCCCTGGGGCTCGTCGCGCTGCCGCACGAGGTCGTCCCGCTGCACATCTTCGAAGAGCGCTACAAGACGATGATCGCGGTGTGCCTCGAGCACGAGGGTGAGTTCGGCATCGTCTGGACCGGCGACGATGAGGTCCACGCCGTGGGCTGCGCCATGGAGGTCACCGAGGTGCTGGAGACCGCCGACGACGGGCGCATGAACATCCTGACCCGCGGCACCCGCCCGTTCCGCCTGCTCGACGAGCGCCACGACCTGGCCTATCCGGCGGGCGAGGTCGAGTTCCTCGCCGACAGGCCCGAGACCCCTGACGCGCCGGCCACCGACGCGGCCCGCGCTGCCTACGCAGAGCTCGTCGAGCAGGCCACCGACCACGAGCTCACCGACGAGGAGCTCGCGGAGCTGACCGCCTACCGGATGGCGGCGACGGTCGATTTCGGTCTGGAGGCCAAGCAGGGGCTGCTCGACCTGCGCTCGGAGAACGCCCGCCTGCGCCTGGTCACTCGTCTGTTCCGTGCCGCGATGCGCCGACTGGACTTCGTCGAGCGCGCGGAAGCACGCGCGCGGTCGAACGGGAAGGTCCGCTTCGGGTGAGCCGGCCGGGCAGCGACGGCCGCTGCCCTTGGATCGCCAGCCAGGAGCCGGCCAGGATCAGCGCCAGGCCGGCGACCGCGGTCGGCCGGAAGGGCTCGCCGAGCAGCAGCACGCCGTAGACGACGCTGAACCCGGGCGCGATGTAGGCGATCACCGACGCGCGCGACGGGCCCAGTTCGGCGATCAGCGTGTAGAAGAACAGGAAGGCGATGCCCGTGCCGCCCACGCCGAGGAGCACGAGGGAACCCCACGCCACGAACGAAGGGGCGTGGTCGGGCGGCGCGGCGATCAACAGCGGCAGGGTCACGAGCGCGGCGACGGCCATCGAGGCGCCGGCGACACCGACCGGCGGGGCGCCGGGCAGCAGGCGCTTGTTGAGCAGCGCGCCCGCCGCGTAGCCGAAGCCGGCCAGCAGCACCATCAGGCCGCCGACGAGCGCGTCGCTGCTCCCGGTGAGATCGGCGCCGAAGAGCACCACCACGCCGAGCATCCCGACGACGATGCCGACCGCCGCCCAGCCGTGCACCCGCTCGGCCTGGTCGAAGGCGATCGCCAGCAGCGCGGTGAAGATCGGCGCGCTGGAGACCAGGATCCCGGCGAGCTGCGAGTCGATCCGGCCCTCCCCGTAGGTGATGAGCAGAAACGGCGCGATCACCTGGGGCACCGAGACGAGCGCGATCACCCCCCAGCGTCCGCGCAGCGGGCGCAGGGCGTCCCAGTGCGCGGCGAGCGCGAGCAGCACGACGGCGCCCAGCGCGGTGCGCACGCAGACGATCGTGCCCTCGCTGAAGTCGCGCAGCGCGACCTTGATGAACAGGTACGACGCGCCCCACATCGCGGCGGCGCCGCCCATGAACAGCCAGTGGCGGCGCGTCATCGTCACCGTGCGAGCGTGTCAGTGCCCGCCCGGCCGCGCAAGCAGGACTGCTTGCTCAGGGCATCAGCGCCGCTGATGCCCGCACCCGCTCCTCGAGGTAGGCCAGGTAGGGCTCGGGGTCCAGCGGCCCGCCGCACACCTCGTGCACGAGCTCGTCGGGCGTGCGGCGGCGCCCGAGGCGATGGATGTTCTCCCCCAGCCAGGCGCGCAGGCTCCCGAACTCGCCCTCGGCGAGCTCGTCGCCCAGCGAGGGCAGCTCGCGCTCGATGCGCGCCCACACCTGGCCGGCCATGACGTTGCCCAGCGCGTAAGTCGGGAAGTAGCCGAACAGGCCCTCGCCCCAGTGCACATCCTGCAGCACGCCCCGCAGGTCGTCGGGCACCTCGACGCCGAGGTACTCGCGGACCTTCTCGTTCCACGCCCCCGGCAGGTCGGCGACGGCCAGCGTCCCGTCGAGCAGCGCGAGCTCGAGCTCGAAGCGCAGCGCGATGTGCAGCCCGTAGGTGACCTCGTCCGCACTCACGCGGATGAGCGACGGGCGGACGGCGGCGGCGGCGCGGGCGACCTCCTGCCAGCTGACGGCGCCGAAGCGCTCGGGCAGCGCGGCCGCCGCATGCGGCAGGCACCAGCGCCAGTAGGGCGCCGAGCGGCCGACCATGTTCTCCCACAGCCGGCTCTGGGACTCGTGCCAGGCGCTGGACGCGCCGGTGGCCAGCGGCGTCCGGGCCAGCGCGGGGTCGATCTGGCGCTCGTAGAGCCCGTGGCCGAACTCGTGCAGCGCTCCGAACATCCCCTCCACGCCGTCCTGGTCGAAGCGTGTGGTGAGCCGCACGTCGTTGATCGCCATGGTCGCCTGGAACGGATGCTCGGCATCGTCCAGGCGCCAGGAGTCCTCGTCCACGCCGACGGCGCGCAGCACCGTGCCGACCAGCGCGCGCTGGCCGTCCTGCGCCGAGGACCCCTCGCGAAGCACGCGATCGTCGACCTCCCCGGCGGCCGCGACGAGCGGCACCAGCCCGTCACGCAGCGCGCCCAGCACGGCGCGCACCTGGGCGGTGCGCATCCCGGGCTCGTAGTCCTCGAGGAGCGCGTCGTACAGGTGCTCGCCGGCGTCGAAGCACGCGCTGAGCTGCCGCGCGAGATCGAGGTTGCGCTCGAGCGCGGGCGCGAAGTGGGCGAAGCCGGCGCCCGCGCGGGCCTCGCTCCACGCGCCGTGGCCCTCCGCGGCGCCGCGTGAGAGCTCGGCGACCAGCTCGCCGGGCACGCGACGGGCGCGGTCGAAGTCGCGCTGCGACACACGGACGATGTCGCGCTCGAGGTCGTCGCGCGGCTCCGCGTTGACCAGCAGCTCACCGATCACGTCGGCGCAGAAGAGCTCGTGGGCCAAGCGGCTGAGCGTCGCGCGCTGCTCGGCGCGCGCGGGCGCCCCGGCGCGCGGCATGCCGACCTCCTGGTCCCAGGTGAGCAGCATGGCGGCTCGCTCCAGGTCGGCGATCTCCCCCAGCCGGCGGCGCAGCTCTTCCATCGGGGCCGACGTTATCGCGGCAGGCGGCACGGGCCCTTCGCGATGTCGCGCGTGAGCTTGGCCAGCTCGAAGAGGACGGGCCGCTGGCGCCGCGAGTCGTCGGCCCATGCGACCGTCGTCTTCCGGGTGCGCACGCGGTAGGAGAAGACGGTCGCCGGCCCGGCCGGCAGGCGCCGGTCGCCCAGCTCGTCGATGGCACGCGCAGACTCGCGCGCGGTGATCAGCTGGCTGCTGGAGATGTCCACGAGGCCGGCTCCATTGCACGACGCGCGGCCATCGTCGGTCACGCGCAGCGCCAGGCGCCCACCCGGGACCGCGCCGGTGCGCCCGACGGCGAACAGGTCCGCCGCCTCGCCGCCGCAGCCCGCGAGGCCAGCCGCCGCCAGCGCCGCGAGGGCAGCGGCGGTCAGCCGCATCGCACCGCGACCGACGCACCGCCGCGACGTGGGTCGCCGGCGCCGGACACGGCGCCGGTGGCCGGGTCGCGCTCGATCGCCTGCGCGCCGCCGAAGAACAGGTTGCGGTCGCGGAAGGCGACGACCTCGCGGTCGCCGGCGTCCAATGCGGCGCCGGCGGCGCCCGGCTCGGCGTAGACGACGTCGTCCTCGACGTGCAGCCGCGGCGCAAGCACCGCGTCCTCGGCGCCCAGGCCCTGGTCGACCACGCCGACGATCACCTGCAGGATCGCCGAGCGGATGCGATTGGACCCGGCGCTGCCCAGCACGAGCTCCACGCTGTCGTCGTCGCCGAGCACGATCGTCGGGGACATCATCGACGGCATGCGGCGGCCGGGCGGGAAGGCGAAGAAGCCCAGGGGGTTGAGGTCCTGCTCCCCCATGACGTTGTTCAGGTGGATGCCGGTACCGGGCACGACGATGCCCGAGCCCTCGCCGTTGGTGCACGTCACCGCGCACGCGCGGCCGTCGCCGTCGAGCACGGAGATGTGGGTGGTCGAGCCCAGCCGCGACGCGAACTCCGGCGTCCGCAGCGCCTGCGCCTTCTCCATGGCCGCTACGAGCTGCTGCGGGCTCGGCGGCCCGGGCGACGCGTCGAGGTGGGCGAGGCTGACCGCCAGCAGGGTGCCGCCCGCGCTCGGCGGCGGGTTCGTGAGCACGGCGCGCCTGCGATAGCTCGCGACGACGGGCGCTCGCGGCGTCGCGGCGTAGGCGGCGAGGTCGGCGGCGGTGAGCTGCCCGCCGCGCGGCTCGACGCACGCGACGACGGCCGCGGCGAGGTCACCGGAGTAGAACGGCGCGGCCCCGTCGGCGCCGAAGCGCTCGATCGTCTCCGCCAGCTCGGCCGAGCGGAACGGCTGGCCCTCGCGCAGCACGGTGCCGTCGCGCGCGAACTCCGCGCGCGAGCCCTCGGTGCTGAGCAGGATCGGCGCCAACAGGTTGAACACGTAGGCCTGCGCCGCGTTCACGGGCACGCCGTCCCGGGCCATCGCCGCCGCCGGCGCGGCCAGGGTCGCCGCGTCGAGGCTGCCCCAGCGCTGCAGGGCGGCCGCGAGCCCGGCGGGCATGCCGGGGACGCCGCACGACGCGGCGCCGCAGTGGAACACCTGCAGCGCGTCGCCGAAGGACACCTCGGCGGGGACGAGCTCGGCGCGGGCCGACACGTCGGCACCCGACCCCGGCGCGGCGACGAAGAAGTCCAGCAGCGTCGGCTCCTCGCCGGCGCCCGCCACCAGCATGTAGCCCCCGGCGCCCGGCCCGGTCAGCAGCGGCTCGGCCGCCCACGACACGAGGATGGCGGCCACAGCGGCGTCGACGGCGTTGCCGCCGTCACGCAACACTGCGGCGCCGGCCTCCGCCGTGAGCGGATGGCCGGCGGCGATGCAGCCCGTCATGACGTCATGGTCCGACCGCGCGGATCAGCGGCGCGGCACGAACTCGGGCACGTCCATGTCCACGCCCATGCGCGAGCGGCCCCTGGACTCCAGCGGCGGCGGCGTGCGGCGCTCGACGCGCGGCTCGCCCTGCGGCTCCTGGATGATGCGCCGGGTCCGCGGTGGGCCGTAGCTGGTGGCGACGACCGTGACCCACACCTCAGAGCCCAGCTTGTCGTCGACCATGGCGCCGAAGATGATGTTCGCGTCGGGGTGGGCTGCCTCCGAGACGGCCTTGGCCGCCTCGTTGATCTCCCACAGCGACAGGTCCGGGCCGCCGGTGATGGACAGCAGGATCTTGCGCGCGCCCTCCATCGACGTCTCCAGCAGCGGCG
>JBDTYI010000057.1:0-7930 GCA_040005775.1 Solirubrobacteraceae bacterium | reverse complement strand
ATCGACGTCGGCTACGCGGGCGTGATCGGCGCCGACAAGCTCGTCAACGGCGAGCGGCTGTGGGGCGACTTCCCCTCCGACAATCAGCACGGCGACACCTACGGGCCGGTCAACTACGTCAGCTACGTGCCGGCCGAGCAGCTGCTCGGGTTCAGCGGCACCTGGGACGACCTGCCCGCCGCGCACGCGACCGCAGTCGCGTTCGACCTGCTCTGCCTGCTGCTGCTGTTCCTGATCGGCCGGCGCCTGCGCGGGCCGCCGCTCGGCATCGCACTCGCCTACGCGTGGGCGGCGAATCCGTTCACGCTCTACGCGATGAGCTGCAACGTCAACGACGCACTCGTCGGCGCGCTGGTGCTCGTGGCCATCTACGCGGCCGGATCGCCGGTGGGCCGCGGGGCGTTCGTCGCGCTCGCGGGCTTCGCGAAGTTCGCGCCGATGGCGCTCGCGCCGCTGTTCGTGACCTACCGCCGCGGGGAGAGCGTGCGGGTCGTGCTCGGCCTGTTGGCGGTGTCGATCCCCAGCGTCGTGCTGATCGTCGCCTACGGCGGCATCCCGGCGTTCCTGGACCGCACGCTCGGCTTTCAGACCTCGCGCGGCTCGCCGTTCTCGGTGTGGGGGATGAACGGCTGGACGGGCGCCCAGCACGCGGTGCAGCTGGGCGCCGTCGCGCTGGCGGTCGCCGTCGCGCTGGTGCCGCGCCGGCGCGACGTGGTCGGCCTGGCGGCGCTGAGCTGCGCGATCCTCATCGCGCTGCAGCTCGGCGTGACGCACTGGTTCTACCTCTACGTGGTCTGGTTCCTCGGGCCGGCGCTCGTCGCGCTGCTCGGCGACCAGGGCACGAGCAGCTGGTCGATCGACGTCGCCCGGCGCGGCTCCGACGAGCAGGAGATCAGGACGCCCATCAGCCAGGGGTCGTCCTCGGAGGTCTCGAAGCGCAGCGACATGTGGGTGCGCATGGACTCGACGGCCTGCTCCTTCTTGACGCCGATCACGCCGCCACGCGGCCCGGTCATGCCCACGTCGGTGATGTAGGCGGTCCCACCGGGGAGCACCCGTGCGTCGGCGGTGGGGACGTGCGTGTGGGTGCCGACGACGGCGGTCGCGCGGCCGTCGAGCAGCCACCCCAGGCCCACCTTCTCGCTGGTCGCCTCCGCGTGCATGTCGACGAGGACGTGCTCGGCCTTGCCCTCGAGGCGGTCGAGGATCGCCTCGGCCTCGACGAAGGCGGGGCGGCCCGCGCGCAGGAAAAGGTTGCCCGAGAGGTTCACGACGGCCAGGCGCGCGCCGTCGCGCTCCACGGTGGTCACGCCGTGTCCCGGCTGGGTTGACAGGTAGTTCGCGGGGCGCAGGATGTTCTCGTGCGCGTCGAGGTAGGGGTACACCTCACGACGATGGAATGCGTGATTGCCGAGCGTGATGACATCGACGCCGGCGGCGAACAGCTCGTCGGCGATCTTCGGCGTGATCCCCAGCCCACCCGCGGCGTTCTCGCCGTTGACGACCACGAACGTCGGGTGGTGGCGCTCGCGCAGCGCCGGCAGCAGGGCGAGCAGGGTGCGGCGGCCCAGGCCGCCGACCAGGTCGCCCACGAACAGGATGGAGGCGGAGGCGTCGGCCACGGCGCATACTCTCGCGTATGGCGGCGCGCGACGAACCCCGCCCGCGCCGCGTTTCCATGAGCGAGCCCGCAGACCACGAGGACCTGGCGCCCGCGGAGGCCAAGCCGCCGCGCGGCGACGAGGACTTCGAGCGCCACGATCCGCTGGACGCGGAGGCGCCGCCGCGGTCGCCTAACCCGGCCGTCATCCCGCGCTGGGTGCAGCTCGTTGCGCTGCCGCTCGTCGTGCTCGGGCTCTATGTGGTGCTGCGCGCGTCGGGCCCCGTCGTGCTGCTGTTCATCACCGCCGCGGTCATCGCGCTGATCCTCACGCCGGTCGTCGGCCTCCTGCACCGGGCCCATCTGCCCCGGGGCCTGGCCATCGCCGCGGTCTATCTCGGGTTCATCGGGGTGCTGGGCCTGGCCGGCTTCCTGCTGTCGAGCCCGATCTCCGATCAGGTCTCAACGCTGCAGAAGGACGTGCCGTCGATCGTCGACTCGGCGAACCAGCGCCTGGCCGACGTGCAGGACTACTTCGACCGCAAGGGCATCAACGTCGAGATCAAGAAGCAGGGGCAGAGCGCGCTGGAGACGCTGCGCGGCAAGGTCGTCGGCGGCACCGACAAGATCGTGTCCTTCGGCACCGGGTTGCTCGAGACGCTCGTCACCGCGGGCTTCGGCCTGATCCTCGTCCTGGTGCTGTCGATCTACATGCTCATCCACGGGCCGCGGATCGGCGCGCTGATGCGCGGGATCATGCCGTCGGGGGACGGCTCGCGCGACGACGACTACCCGGCGCGGGTGGTTCGCGCGGTCGCCGGCTATGTGCGGGGGCAGCTGCTCTTCAGCCTCGCGATGGGCTTCGGCGCGGGCCTCGGCCTCTACATCTACGGCGTCGCCGGGATCTTTCCGGAGGGCAAGACCTACGCGCTCGCGTTCGGCGTGTTCTTCGGGCTCATGGAGCTGATTCCGTACGTCGGGCCGTTCCTGGGCGCCGCCCCGCCGATGCTCGTCGCGCTCTTCTCCGACCCGATCACCGCGTTGTGGGTCGGGCTGCTGTTCGTCGGCCTCCAGCAGATCGAGGGCCACATCGTCGCGCCCGTGCTGTTCGGCCACGCGCTGCGCATCAACCCGCTGCTGGTCATCTTCGCCCTGCTCTTAGGCGGGGAGTTGTTCGGGGTGCTGGGCGCGCTCGTGGCGCTGCCCGTGGCCGCCGTGCTGCGCGAGACGGTCGTCTACCTGCGCCAGCACACGGTGCTCGAGCCGTGGGGCACCGCGAGCCCGCTGGCCTTGGCCGGCCTGAGCCGCGGCTCCCCGTGCCCGGAGTGCGGGGCGACAGGGGCTGAGGGCGACGCGTACTGCGCCCGCTGCGGCGCCGACCGCGTGCGCACCGAAGTACCGTCCCGCGTGTGAGCGCCTCCACCACCAGCGCCGCGATCGCCGCGACCGGCGTCGCCAAGCGCTTCGGGAAGCGCGAGGCGCTGCGCGGCGTGAGCTTCGAGGCGGCGCCGGGAGAGGTCGTCGCGGTCATCGGCCCCAACGGCGCCGGCAAGACGACCCTGCTGTCGATCCTCGCCGGGCTCCAGGCGCCCGACGGCGGCACGGTGAGCCGGCCGCCGGGCGAGGTCGGGTGGGTGCCGCAGTCGCCCGCGGTCTACAGCAAGCTCAGCGTGGCCGAGAACCTGCGCTTGTTCGCCCGCCTGGAGAAGGTCTCAGACCCCGACGCCGCCGTCGACCGGATGCTCGACCAGACCGGCCTGCGCGACCGCGCCGGTGACGAGCTCGGCACCCTCAGCGGCGGCAACCGCCAGCGGGTCAACATCGCCGTGGGCCTGCTGGCCGACCCACCGGTGCTCCTGTTGGACGAGCCGTCGTCGTCGCTGGACCCGCGCCAGCGCGAGCGCCTGTGGGAGTTCGTCGGCACGCTCGCCGCGGGCGGCACGGCGGTCGTGTTCTCCACCCACGACGTCGGCGAGGCCGAGCGCTACGCCGCCCGCCTGCTCGTGCTCGCCGACGGTGAGGTGCTGTTCACCGGGTCGCCGGCCGAGCTCGACGCGGAGGTCGGCGAGACGACGCGCGACTTCGAGGCGTCCTTCGTCCGCTTCCTGCACGCGCGCGGGCACTGAGTGGACGGCTAGATGCGCTGGCTGCTGCTGAAGGACCTCCAGATCCTGCGCCGCTCGCCGTTGCTGGTAGCGATCCTGATCGCCTACCCGATCATCATCTCCGTGCTGATCGGCCTCGCGCTCTCGCGCGGGCCCGACAAGCCGAAGGTCGCCTTCGTCAACGAGGTGCCGCCCGGGCAGTCGTCCTTCCAGGTCGGCGGCCAGCAGCTCGACGCCTCGAAGTATGCGGCACGGCTGTTCGAGTCGGTCGACCCCGTGCGCGTGGCGACGCGGGCCGAGGCGCTGAAGAAGGTCCGCGACGGCGACGTGCTCGGCGCGCTCATCGTGCCCGCCGACGCGACGCAGCGCTTGCAGAACGCGATCAACCTGAGCGGCGGGCCGCCGCCGGAGCTCGAGGTGATCTACAACGTCGAGGACCCCCTGAAGGCACAGATCGTCGAGGCGACGGTGAAGGCGCGCCTGGCCGACGCCAACCAGGCGATCACGAACGAGCTGACCAGACTGGCGGCGCAGTACCTCCAGATCCTGCTCAAGGGCGGGCAGTTCGACCTGCTGGGCCAGAACTTCGACGTGCTCGGCCTCCAGCGCTCGAAGATCGCGCTGGAAACGGCCGAGAAGAAGCTGCCCCCGGGCTCCTCGCAGGCCAAGCAGGTCCGCCAGGTCATCGACTTCGCCCAGCTGGCGATCGACAACCTGGGCCTGTCCGACCAGGTGCTGGCCTCCGTCGGGCAGCCGCTGAAGGTCAAGCGGACCGTGCTGGAGGGCCGGAGCACACCGCTGGACGCCTTCGCGGTGGCCGTGTCGGTCACGATCTCGCTCATGTTCGTCTGCGTCCTGCTGGCGTCGGGGATGCTCGCCCTGGAGCGCGAGGAGCACGCGTTCGGGCGCCTCGTGCGCGGGCTCGTGTCGCGGACGGCGCTGCTGGGGGAGAAGGTCGTGCTGGCGGCCGTGTGCTCGACGCTGGCGACGCTGCTGATGTTGTGCGTCGTCGGGCTGTTCGTGGAGCTCGACTTCGGGCGGATCGGCCAATGGGTGATCGCCCTCGGGGGCGGGGCGCTCGCCTTCGGGGCGATGGGCGTCGCGGTCGGCGCCCTCGCCCGCGAGGTGCGGGCCGCGTCGCTGCTCGCGTTCCTGCTGGCGCTGCCGATCGCGTTCCTCGCGCTCGTACCGGCCGGCTCGGTGGCGAGCGGGCTGTACGACGTCATCCGCTTCGTCTCGGCGCTGTTCCCGTTCCGCCCGGCGCTGGAGGCCGTCGACGAGGCGGTCAACGGCGCCGGCACGGGGCTTGGGCGGCCGCTGGCACATCTCGCTGCGCTCGCCGTGGCCTACCTGGCGATCGCGCGCGTGGCGCTGGGGCGGTTTGCGTGACCACGCGCGTGCGTCTCGACGACCCCCCGACGGCGATCCGCCCGACCGACCCGGCCGACGGCCGTGCCCAGCTCGCCCTGCGCATCGCCAACCGTGCGCACACCGGCCCGTGGGACCCGGCGCGGGATGAGAGCTTCTACACCGCGGCGGGCCAGCGCCTGGAGCTCGATCTCGACCGGCGCGCATGGACGGCGGGCAGCGCGTTCGCGTTCGCCGTGCTCGACACGAGCGAACGCGACCGCATGATCGGGCGCGTCGCCCTGGCCAATGTCGTGCGCGGGCCGTGGCAGAACGCCACGCTCGGCTACTGGATCAGCGCGGACGCCGGTGGGCGCGGCCATGCGACCCGGGCCGTGGCGCTGGTCCTGCGCTTCGCCTTCGAGCAGGCCGGCCTGCACCGCGTGCAGCCGGCGGTCATCCCGCGCAACGACCGCTCGATCCGCGTGGTGGAGCGGGTTGGCTTCCGCCACGAGGGGCGCGCCCTGAAGTACCTGAAGATCGACGGGACGTGGGAGGACCACGACATCTACGCGCTCACGCTGGAGGACTGGGAGCGCACGAAGGCCTAGCTACGATGGACGCGTGCCCTTCCCGGCCACGCGCATGCGCCGCCTCCGCCGCACCTCCGTGCTGCGCGACCTCGTGCGCGAGACGCGCCTGGACGCCGGCGACCTCGTCCTCCCGCTGTTCGTGGAGGAGGGGCTCAGCGGACGGAGGCCCATTGAAGCGATGCCCGGCGTCGACCGCCACTCGCTGCGAACGGTCGTCGAGGAGGCCGGCGAGGCGCTCGCGCTCGGCATCGGAGCCGTGCTGCTGTTCGGCATCCCGAGCGAGAAGGACGACGAGGGCTCCGGCGCATGGGACGACGAGGGCGTCGTCCAGCTCACCGTGCGCGCCCTGAAGGCCGCGCACCCCGACCTGCTGGTCATCACCGACGTCTGCCTGTGCGAGTACACGAGCCACGGCCACTGCGGGCTGCTGCGCACGGACGGCTCGGTGGCGAACGACGAGAGCATCGAGCTGCTCGCGCGCACCGCCGTGTCCCACGCACGCGCCGGGGCCGACCTCGTGGCGCCCAGCGACATGATGGACGGCCGCGTCGGCGCGCTGCGCGCCGCGCTGGACGAGGACGGGCTCCAGGACACCCCGATCCTGGCCTACAGCGCGAAGTTCGCCTCGGCGTTCTACGGCCCGTTCCGCGACGCGGCCGACTCCACGCCCGCGTTCGGCGACCGCCGCGGCTACCAGATGGATCCGGCCAACGGGGCGGAGGCCCTGCGCGAGACGCGCCTGGACATCCAGGAGGGCGCCGACATGGTCATGATCAAGCCGGCGCTGGCCTACCTGGACATCATCCGGCGCGTTCGCGATGAGACCGACCTGCCCGTCGCCGCGTACAACGTCAGTGGTGAGTATGCGATGGTGAAAGCCGCTGCGGCGGCGGGACACCTCGACGAGCGCGCGGCCGTGCTCGAGACGCTCACCGGCATCCGCCGCGCCGGTGCGGACGTCGTCATCACCTACCACGCCAAGGACGCTGCCCGATGGCTTCAGTGACACCCAAGGTCCGCTCGCGCAAGGACGGCGCGGCGATCCCGCTCGATGACGCCGACAAGGCGCTGCTGAACACGATGCAGGGCTCGTTCCCGATCGTGCCGCGCCCCTACGCGGCGGTCGCCCAGACCCTGCAGGTCGACGAGGCGTGGGTGCTCAAGCGCGTCTCCGAGCTGATCGACAAGCGGATCATCCGCCAGGTCACGCCGATCTACGACACGCGCGCTCTGGGCTACGGCTCGATGCTCGTGGCCGCCAAGGTCGACGCCGAGAACACGTGGCGCCCGGCGAAGATCATCAACTCACACCCGGGGGTCAGCCACAACTACCTGCGCAACCACGAGTTCAACATGTGGTTCACGATCGCCGTGGAGGAGGACTCCAAGCTCGGCCTCCAGGGCACGTTGGACATCCTGCAGGAGCTGACCGGTGCGGAGTCGATCCGCCAGCTGCCGACCCTCAAGCTCTTCAAGATTCGCATGGACCTCGAGATGCAGGGCGGCACAGAGGTGCTGGCCAAGTCCGCGGTCGCCGAGGATCCGGTCGAGCTCGACAAGCAGCCCTACGACGAGTTCGACCGCGCCGTCATCCGCGTCACGCAGGGCGACATGCCGGTCGCCCCCGAGCCCTACGCCGCCGCCGCCGCGGAGCTCGGCGTCAGCGTCGACGAGCTCATCGAGCACCTCGAGGGCATGAAGGAGCGCGGCATCCTGCGCCGTGTGGCCGCGATCCTCTTCCACCGTCGCGCCGGCTTCAGCGCCAACGGGATGGGCGTCTGGGAGGTGCCCGAGGAGCACGTCGCGCGCGTCGGCCCCGCGATGGCCGCCTTCCGCGGCATCAGCCACTGCTACCAGCGACCGACGTACGCCGACTGGCCCTATTCGGTCTTCACGATGGCCCACGGCCGCTCCAAGGAGGAGTGCGACGCGATCCTCGACGCGATCGAGAGCGAGATCCCCGAGATCCAGGGCCGCGCGACGCTCTACAGCTCCACCGAGTTCAAGAAGGTGCGCCTGCAGTACTTCACCGACGAGTTCCGCGCGTGGGAGCAAGCCCACGGAGCATGAGCGTCTCGCTCGCCGACACGCGCTCGGCGGAGCTCTACGCCCGAGCGGTCACCCGTCTCCCCGGGGGCGTCAACTCGCCGGTGCGCGCGATGCGCGCGATCGGCCGCGACCCGGTGTTCGTGGAGCGCGCCGCGGGGGCGGAGATCGTCGACGTCGACGCCAACCGCTACGTCGACTGGGTCTGCTCGTGGGGCCCGCTGATCCACGGCCACGCG
>JBDTYI010000056.1:0-2238 GCA_040005775.1 Solirubrobacteraceae bacterium | reverse complement strand
AGGCCACAGCCGATGCGTACGCCCACGCCGCCGACGATACTCCCGCCCCGATGGTCCTGGCGATCTTCGGTCCGACCGGCGTGGGCAAGACGGCCCTCGCCCTGGCGCTCGCCGAGCGCATGCGCGCCCGCGGCGAGCGGCCGGTCGCCGTGTCCGCCGACGCGCTCCAGGTCTACCGCGGCCTGGAGACGCTCACCGGCGTCGCGACGCCGACCGAGCAGGCGCGCCTGGAGCACCGCCTGGTGTCGATCCTGCCCGTCGACGCGCGCTTCTCGGCCGGCGAGTACGCCGCGCTCGCCCACGCGGAGATCGACGGCCTGCTCGCCGCCGGACACGCGCCGGTCGTCGTCGGCGGGACCGGCCTGTACCTGCGTGCCGCGCTGGCCGAGCTCGACCTGCGCCCCGCGCCGCCCGACGGGGTTCGCGCGCGCTGGGAGCAGGAGCTCCGGCGGCGGGGCCCCGAGGCCCTGCACGCCGAGCTCGCCCGTGCCGCGCCGTGGGCGGCCGAGCGCATCGCCCCGGCCGACCGCAGTCGCATCGTGCGCTCGCTCGAATTGCTCGAGCTCGGCGAGCTGGAGGAGCCGTCGGGGCCCAACCGACTGTGGACCGAGGACACGCGGCACCCGACCCGCCTGATCGGGCTGACGATGGATCGCAACGCGCTCTACGCCCAGATCGACGCCCGCGTCGACGGCATGCTCGCCGACGGCGTCGCGGAGGAGGCCCGTGCGGCCCACGCGGCCGGCGCCTCGGCGACGGCGCGTAAGGCCGTGGGCTTCGAGGACCTGCTCGCCGGGGACGTGGAGGCCATGAAGCGCCACACCCGCAACCTGGCCCGGCGCCAGCTGACCTGGATGCGCCGGCTGCCCGGCGTCGAGGCGGTCGACGTCACCGGCCGAGCGCCGGTCGACGTCGCCGCGGAGCTCCTGGGGGGCGGCGCATGACGCTCGAGCTGCCCGGCAGCCCGGGGCTGCGCCCGCTCGGCGTCGACGACGCCGACGAGCTGCACGCGCTCGTCGAGGCCAACCGCGCGCACCTCATGCCGTGGATGCCGTGGGCCGGGCAGGAGCGCGCGGGCACCGTCGAGTTTCTCGACGCCGCCGTCGTGCACGCGGCGACGGGCGACGGCGCTCACTACGCGATCCTCGAGGAGGGACGCATCGTCGGCACCGTCGGCCTTCACCGCGTCGACTGGCGCAACGCCGCGACGTCGATCGGCTACTGGCTGGCGCACGACGCGCAGGGACGCGGCCTCATCACCCGGTCGGTCGCCGCGTTGCTGGAGCACGCGTTCGACGCGCTGGACCTGTACCGCGTCGAGATCCGTGCCGCGCCCGACAACGCGCGCAGCCGCGCGGTGCCCGAGCGTCTCGGCTTCGTCCAGGAGGGCATCCTGCGCGGGTCAGAGCGCCACGCCGATCGCTTCGGCGACCTCGTCGTCTACGGGATGCTGGCCCCCGACTGGCGCGCACCGCCTCGATAGCCTCGTCGGCATGGCCAAGACCTTCGAGGCGATCACTCCGGAGATGGGGGACTGGATCGGCCGCCAGCAGCTGTTCTTCGTCGCCACCGCGCCGAGCGGCGTCGACGGGCACGTGAACGTCTCGCCCAAGGGCCCGATCGAGAGCGGCGTCCTGGACTTCCCCGACCTCGGCGAGCTGCCTCAGCAGCAGCGCAGCGTCATCCGCGTCGACGTCGACCGCATCGCGACCGCGTGCGGGTTCGGTGTTCCGCTCATGGACTTCGCCGGCACCCGCAACAACGCCCGCCGCTGGGCCGAGGGCCGGCTCGCCAAGGACGGTCCCGACGCGCTCGAGGCCTACAAGGCCGAGAAGAACACGGCGAGCATCGACGGCCTACCGGCGATCGCCTGAGCCGTGCGCTTCGAGAAATGGCAGGCGCTGGGCAACGACTACGTCATCGTCGAGGCCGACGCCCTCCCGGGAGACCCCACACCCGCCCTCGTGCGCGGGCTGTGCGACCGCCACACGGGGATCGGGGCCGACGGCGTGCTCGTGCTCGCGCGCCCGGACGCGCCCGGCTTCGTTGCTCGGCTGCGGATCTTCAACCCCGACGGCTCCGAGGCGGAGCTGAGCGGCAACGGTGCGCGCGAGGCGATCATGTACCTGCGCCGCGCGGGGTGGACCGACGCGCGCCAGTTCTCGATCCAGACCGCGGCGGGGGAGATCCGCCCGACGATCCTCGACGAGACGACGTGCCGCGTGGACATGGGCCGCG
>JBDTYI010000055.1:0-15754 GCA_040005775.1 Solirubrobacteraceae bacterium | reverse complement strand
GCCAGGAGGCCAACGCACGCGCGATCACCGGGGCGCTGCGGACCCGCGACGACGTGACCGACGTGCGCTGGCCCGAGGTCGGCTCGGTCGTGTGCTTCGACGTGGGCAGCGCGGAGCGCGCCGACGCGATGCTCGCCGCGTGCGAGGTGATCGCCGAGGCCACGAGCTTCGGCGGCGTGCACTCCAACGCCGAGCGCCGCGCGCGCTGGGGCACCGACGCCGTCTCCGAGGGCTACATCCGGCTCAGCGCGGGCATCGAGGCGGCCGCCGACCTGGTGGCCGACCTTGAGCGTGCACTGTCGCTCAGCCGACCCTGAACGCGGTGCCCCACAGCAGGCACGCGGCCTGGGGGCCGGGGCTGCTGTCGGTGCGCGAGGCGCCCACGACCAGGACGCTGCGGCCCTTGGCCTCCATGACGAACTGGAACAGCCCGTCGGCGCTGGAGAGCATCTGGATCGGCTGACCCTGCGCGGCGGTGAAGACGTCGGGGCGCTGGCTGGCGCCGATGTCGCGGCCGACGAGGCGCGTCACGTTGACCCCCTGGCGGGGGGAGGCGGTGAAGACGACCGACGTCCGCGTGGTCTGGGTGCCCTCCTGCGGATCGACGTCGTCGCACTGGGTGTCGAAGCGGCCGATGCCCGGGACGATCAGCAGCGGGGTCGGGCGCCCCGGCTGGTTGTCGACGGTGCGCAGGTACTTCGACAGCGTCTGGGTGCCGCCGCGCATCACGCCGTCGAGGAAGCGGGCCGGGATCTGGCCCTTGCCGTTGCCGCCCGTCTGGGTAGCGACGACCTTGCCTGCGGCGGAGCGCAGCGAGGCGCGGGCGCTGACGGCGCTCTTGCCGTCGACGGCGCCGGCGTTCTGGGCGTAGTTGACCGCGGCCATCGCGGTGCCCGACAGGGCGACCACGAGCGCGATGATCGCCACGACCATGGCGGGGGAGGGGAGGCGGGGCTTCATCGGGGACTCCTTCGTGCGGGGGGACGGGTTCCCTGCCGCCCGAAGGCTAGGGGAGGGGCGAGCCGACCGGGCCGGCACCTAGTCTCAGGTGGTGGCTCGTCCCGCGACCGTCTTCACCTGTTCCGCGTGTGGCGACTCGGCGCCCAAGTGGCACGGGCGCTGCCCGGGCTGCGGGGAGTGGAACTCGCTCGTCGAGGAGCGAGCGCCGACGGCCCGCGCCGCCCGGGCCGCCTCGGCGACCGCGCGGACGGGGGCGGGGCGGGTCAGGACGGTCCTCCTGCGCGACGTCAGCGCCCAGCACGCGCCGCGGCTGTCGACCGGGATCGGCGAGCTTGACCGTGTGCTCGGCGGAGGCCTCGTGCCCGGGTCGCTCGTGCTGCTCGGCGGCTCGCCGGGCATCGGCAAGTCGACGCTCACGAACATGGCCCTCGGCCACCTCGCGGCGGCGGGCCGCACGACGCTCTACGTCTCCGGCGAGGAGTCGGCCGCCCAGATCCGCCTGCGCGCCGAGCGCCTGGGGGAGTCGGCGCTCGACGTGCCGGTGCTGGCCGAGACCGACCTCGATACGGTGCTCGCCGTGCTCGAGGCCGAGAAGCCCGACGCGTGCGTGATCGACTCGGTGCAGACGCTGCACTCCGCAGCGCTGGAGTCCTCGCCGGGCACCGTCGGGCAGGTGCGCGAGGTCGCGGCGCGCATCACCGAGGTCGCCAAGCGCCAGGGCACCGCCGTCGTGCTGGTCGGCCACGTCACGAAGGAGGGCGCGCTGGCCGGGCCGCGCGTGCTCGAGCACCTCGTCGACTGCGTCGTGCAGTTCGAGGGCGAGCGCGAGCGGACGTATCGAACGCTGCGCGCGCTGAAGAACCGCTTCGGGTCGACGAACGAGGTCGGCGTGTTCGAGATGCGCGAAGGCGGCCTGGTCGAGGTCCTCGACGCGAGCGCGCGCTTCGTCGGCGAGGCGACGAAGGCCGCCGGCTCGGTCGTGCTCGCGGCGATGGAGGGCTCGCGCCCGCTGCTGGTGGAGGTGCAGGCGCTCGTCTCGGAGTCAGAGCTCGTGCCGCCGCGCCGGGTGTGCAACGGCATCGACCGCAATCGCCTCGCGCTGGTGCTCGCCGTGCTCGCGCGCCACGCCGGAGTCGCCGTGGGAGCCAGCGACGTCTTCGTCAACGTCGTCGGCGGCGTCCGCATCGACGAGCCCGGCGCCGACCTCGCGGTCGCGCTCGCGGTCGCCAGCGCGGCTCGGGGGGTGCCCGTGACCCCCGCGCCGCTGGCCTGCTTCGGCGAGGTCGGACTGACCGGGGAGCTGCGGACGGTCGGGCACCCGGACCGCCGCGCGCAGGAGGCCGCGAAGTTTGGGCTGCGCTCGGTGATCTCGCCAGCGACGGCGCCGACGCTGCGCGACGCGGTCAAGGCCGCGCTGGGCGC
This sequence comes from Solirubrobacteraceae bacterium, assembly GCA_040005775.1. Lineage (GTDB taxonomy): Bacteria > Actinomycetota > Thermoleophilia > Solirubrobacterales > Solirubrobacteraceae > JAOPZW01. The sequence continues at coordinate 13,372 of JBDTYI010000055.1, read as the reverse complement.
AGGCCGCGCGCGCGACGCGCAGTCGGCCGCGTAAGTTCGGCGCGCCCGGACGGGACGGCCATCGAGGACGTTTTGCCTCCCGCGGATGACCGCTCCAGGCGACTAAGCGCCAGCTAAAAACGCTGCTAGAATCGCCTCTGATGGCGTCGCGTTCCGGGGATGAGCTCGCAGAGCTCGAAAGCCGTCAAGAGCCCCGGCTCGTAAAGGCTTTGGAGATGGTCGCGCCCGGGACGGCACTGCGAGAGGGCATCGACGACATCCTGCACGCCAAGACCGGCGGGCTCATCACGATCGGCGATCCCGCCGACATCGGCTTCCTCTTCTCCGGCGGCATCAAGCTCGACGTCGACTACACCCCGGCGCTGCTCTACCAGGTGGCGAAGATGGACGGGGCGATCGTCCTGAACGCCAACGCGACGAAGATCACGATGGCCAACGTGCAGCTGATGCCCGACCCGACGATCCTGTCGGTCGAGACGGGTACCCGGCACCGCACCGCCGAACGCGTGTCCAAGCAGACCGACGCGCTGGTGATCGCCGTGTCCCAGCGGCGCGAGGTCGTGTCGCTGTACCTCGACGGCGCGAAGTACATCCTCGAGGAGATCCCCGTCGTGCTCGCCAAGGCCAACCAGGCCCTCGCGACGCTCGACAAGTACCGCACGCGCCTGGACCAGGTCTCGACCCGCCTCACCGCGCTGGAGTTCGAGGGCGGCGCGACGCTGCACGACGTGCTCACCGTGCTCCAGCGCTCCGAGCTGGTCACGCGCATGGCCGTCGAGATCGAGCGCTACATCGTCGAGCTGGGCACCGAGGGGCGCCTGATCGAGATGCAGCTCGAGGAGACGATGGTCGGCACCGCGGCGGACAAGTCCGCGCTCGTGCACGACTACCTCGCCCAGGACGCCGACGACGCGTTCGCCGTGGCCCTGGAGCAGATCGGGCGCCTGCCCCATCAGGACCTGCTCGACTTCGGTCGCCTCGCCGAGGTGCTCGGCTACGACCGCAAGCTCAACACACTTGACTATCCGGTGTCGCCGCGCGGCTACCGGATCCTCGGCCGGATCCCGCGACTGCCGAAGCTGGTCGTCGCGCAGATCGTGGAGGAGTTCGGCGGGCTCGACGAGATGCTCGCCGCCACCGACAACGAGCTCGAGACCGTCGAGGGCGTCGGAGAGATCCGCGCCAAGGACATCCGCGAGGGCCTGCGCCGCCTGCAGGAGATCAACCTCGTCGACCGCTATCTGCAGACCTAGCAGTGACGACCCAATCAAGGAGGAAGTCCCATTCCCGACAGCACTGACGCAGAGCTCCTGGAGGACCTGGAGATCCCCGTTCTCGAGAACATCGAGTTCGAGTGCGGCGACAACGTCGTCTACCCCCATCACGGGGCGGGGCAGGTCCTCAAGAAGGAGGTCCGCAAGATGTTCGGCTCCGAGCGCGAGTACCTCACGATCAAGATCCTGCACAACGACATGACCGTGATGGTCCCGTGTGAGAACGCCGCCCTGGCCGGGCTGCGCCGCGTGATCGACGAGGAGACCGTCCTCAAGGTCCTGGCGGTGCTCCAGGACGACGTCTCGGAGATGCCCAAGAACTGGAACCGCCGCTTCAAGCACAACCGCGACAAGATCAAGACCGGCGACATCTACGAGCTCGCCGAGGTCGTCCGCAACCTCGCCATCCGCGAGTACGACAAGGGCCTGTCGACGGGCGAGAAGCAGATGTTCACGCGCGCCAAGAAGATCCTCGCGTCCGAGCTGATGTACGCGCTCGACAAGGACGAGGACGAGGCCGAGGCGCATCTCGACCAGCTCCTCCTCGACGGCGCAGGCGTCAAAGCCCCCGCCTAGGACGGGGCGGGCGGGGGCAGTCTCATCGCGGTCGCGCTCGTCGTGGCCGCCGGTCGTGGCGAGCGCCTTGAGTCCGATGGGCCCAAGGCGCTCGTCGTTCTGGCCGGCCGCCCGATGCTGGAGTGGTCGATCGACGCCCTGCGGGCGGTGCCGGCGATCGAGGAGATTGTCCTCGCGCTGCCGGCGGGCGTCGTCGCGCCTGCGGGGACCGTGGGCGTCGCGGGCGGGCGGGAGCGCTCGCACTCGGTTCGCGCCGCGCTGCACGCAGCGCGGCGCGACGACGCCGTGCTCGTGCACGACGCGGCGCGCCCGCTGCTGACGGCGACGATCGTGGAGGAGTGCCTCGCCGAACTGGCCCGGGGCGAGTGCGACGCCGCGATCGCCGCGGCGCCGGTCACCGACACGATCAAGCGCGCGCAGGGCGGGGAGGTCGTCGAGACCCTCGACCGCCGCATGCTGTGGGCCATCCAGACGCCTCAGGTCTTCCGTCGCGACGTCCTCGAGCGCGTGATGGCGCAGGAAGACGCCGTGCTCGCCGCCGCCACCGACGATGCGTCGCTGGTCGAGGCGATGGGCGGAACCGTCCGGATCGTCCCCGTGTCGGGGCCCAACCTGAAGGTCACGACCCCGCTGGACCTGCGCGTGGCCGAGTTCCTGCTGACCGAGCGGAATCGCTGAGTGGCGCGCGGGCTGCTCCTCGCCCTGCTGCTGCTGGGCGTCCCTTCGACGGTGGCCCACGCGCGTGTCGCCGTCGTCGCGGCGGGGGCACCGGAGGTGCTCGTGCTCGACGTCGGCTCGCGCCAGATCGTGGCCCGCGAGCCCGTGTCGGGGCCGGCCCGCGCCGTCGTGGTGACCCGCGACGGGCGCCGCGCGTTCGCGGCGGCGGGCACAGCGGTCGCCGCGTTCGACCTCGGCGACGCGCCCGCGGACCCGGTCGCCGCCCCGCCGTTCGCGGTTCGGGCACGCGAGCTGGGCGCGCCGGTCGCGTCCGTCGCCCTCAGCCCGCTGGGCGGGCGCGTCTACGCGACGGCCGGCGACCAGCTGGTGGTCCTCGACGCGGCGAGCCTCGCCGTGCTGCGCCGCGTGCCGCTCGGCGGCACTGGTGGAGCAGTGGCGGTCTCGGTCCAGGGCGGCCTGGCCGCTGCCGTGCTCGACCGCGGGCGCGTCGCGATCCTCGACGCCGGCGCCGGGCGGCTGCTGCGCCGGGTGAAGGTGCGCGGCGCCGCCGGCGTGGCCTTCGACGGCCTCGGGCGCGCCCGGGTGAGCACCACCGGGAGGCTCTTCGCGATCGCGCCCGGCGCCGAGAAGCCTGAGAAGCACGCGCTGAAGCTCGGGCGCGGCGTCGGCGGGGCGGTCGCTGCGCTGCCCGACGGCTCGCGCCTGGCCGTGGGCGGCGCGGGCGCCGCCGCGGTCGTCGACGCCCGCGGGGTACACGCCTTCGCGACGGGCGCCGGCCCGGGCACGCCCGCGTTCGCGGCCGACGGCGTCGGCCTCTACATCGCTGATGGCGCCGGGGCGAGCGTCACGGTCGCCAGCCAGCTCAGCCGCCGCCGGCGGGCGACCATCACCCTGCCCGGGACCATGCCCACCGGCATCGCGGTCCAGGGGGGCCTCGCCCGCACGGTCGGCACCGACGGGCCCGACGCGATCGCGGGCACCCGCCTGCCCGACCGCGTCGACGGCGGCGCCGGCGACGACGTGCTCGCCGGTGGCCGCGACAACGACGTCCTGCTCGGCGGCGAGGGGCTCGACCGGCTCTCCGGCGGCTCCTACGACGATCGCCTCGACGGCGGCCTCGGCGACGACATCCTGACCGGGTCGTCGGGCAACGACCGGATGCTCGGCGGCGACGGGGCCGACCGCGCCGACGGCGGCACCGGCAACGACGCGATCTTCGGCGGCGCGGGCAACGACTACCTCGACGGCGGCCCGGGTGACGACCGCGTCTACGGTGAGGCGGGCGACGACCTGATCGTCGACTCCACCTTCGGCAACGACCGCCGGCTCTACGGCGGCGACGGCAACGACACGATCAAGGGCGGCCGCGGCTCCGACCTGATGCGCGGCAACGCCGGCGACGACACGCTGCTCGGCCAGTCGGGCACCGAGAACATCTACGGCGGCGACGGCGCCGACCGCATCGACGGCGGCGCGGCGCGCGACCTGCTGGAGGGCAACGAGGGCTCGGACGTCATGGCGGGCGACAGTGGCGACGACACGATCGACGGCGGCGCCGGCGACGATCAGCTTGACGGCGGCTCGGGCGCCGACGACGTCTACGGCGAGGCCGGGGGCGACCTCGTCGTCGGCGGGCCCGGCCCGGACATCCTCGAGGGCGGCGAGGGCGACGACACGATCCGCGCCGCCGACGACAGCCGCGACGAGGTCGACTGCGGCGAGGGCAACGACACCGTCTTCGTCGAGGATTCCGCTCCTGGCCGTGACGCGCTCGTCGGCTGCGAGACCGTGATCGGGGTGGCGCCCGAGGGCGCCAACGACTCCGACGCCGCCTCGATCGTCTCGGGGACCCAGGGCGACGACCTGCTGCGCGGCACGCCCGGCGACGACTCGCTGTTCGGTAAGAACGGCGCCGACCAGCTGTTCGCGGGCGCCGGCGAGGACTACGTCGACGGCGAGAACGGCGACGACGAGCTCCACGGCGGTCCCGGCAACGACACGCTGGCGGGCCGTTCGGGCGACGACCGCATCTACGGTGAGGGCGGCGACGACCGCATCACCGGCGACCGCGGCTCAGACCGGATCGCCGGCGGCGAGGGCGACGACCAGATCTTCGGCAACCTCTCGCCCGACACGATTCTGGGGGGACCCGGGAGCGACCGCATCAACGTGGTGCGGGGCGAGCGCGACGTCGTGCAGTGTGGCGCGGGGCGCGACACCGTCTTCGCCGATACGGGCGACGCGGTGGCCGCAGACTGCGAGGACGTGCGTCGCTGACAGAATCAAGCGCTTGCTGACCGACCTGCACGTCCACCTGCGCCCCGACGACCTCCGGGCCACGCCCCCCGAGCAGTACTTCACCTCCGAGAACGCCGAGCGCTACCGCACGGCCGCGTCGGATCGCGGCATCGACGAGCTCGGAGTCAGCGAGCACGTCTATCGCTTCACCGAGGCTCTGGACGTCTGGCAGCACGAGCTGTGGCGCGAGTCCGCGCGCGACGACCTCGGCGAGTACTGCGAGTTCGTGCGCGAGCAGACCGACCTCAAGCTCGGCATCGAGGCCGACTTCGTCCCCGGCCGCGAGGACCGGATGGGTGAGCTGCTCGAGGCCCACGACTTCGACTACGTGGTCGGGTCGATCCACTTTGTCGGCGACGGCGCCCTCGACTACGAGAAGTACGACATCTGGGGCGGGTTCTCGTCGCCCGACAACATCTGGCGCACGTACTTCGAGTGGCTGGGGGAGGCCGCGATGAGCGGGCTGTTCGACATCCTCGCGCACCCGGACATCGTCAAGTACTGGGGCCGCACCCGGCCCTGGCCCGAGCGCGAGCTGCGCTACTACTACGAGACCGCCATGGAGGGCATCGCCGAGTCGAACATCGCGGTCGAGGTATCGACCGCCGGACTGCGCAAGCCGGTCGGGGAGCTGTACCCCGCCCGGGCGCTGCTCGAGATGGTGCTCGACGCGGGCAACCCCATCGTGCTCTCCAGCGACGCCCACACCCCCGAGGACATCGGGCGCGACTACGACCAGGCGCTGGAGCTGCTCGACGAGCTCGGCGTCGGCGAGCTCGCCACGTTCGAGCGTCGCGCGCGCCGGCTGGCCCCGATCGGACCGGCGTGAGCACGGGCATCGGCTGGGACTCCCACCGCCTCGTCGTGGGGCGTCCACTCATCCTCGGCGGCGTCACGCTGCCCCACGACCACGGGCTCGCCGGGTACTCCGACGCCGACGTGCTGACCCACGCGGTCGTCGACGCGCTGCTGGGCGCGGCGGGCCTGGGCGACATCGGCCAGCACTTCCCCGACACCGACGCCCGGTACAAGGGCGTCGACTCGATGCACCTGCTGCGCGAGGTCGTCGCGCTCCTGCGCGAGCGCGGCGCCGCCGTGGAGCACGTCGACACGACGGTGGTCATGGAGCGGCCCAAGCTCGGGCCCCACCGCGACGCGATCCGCGCGTCGCTCGCCGGCGCGCTCGGCGTGATGGAGGCTCAGGTCAACGTCAAGGCGTCCACCGGGGAGGGAATGGGCTTCGTCGGGCGCGGCGAGGGGGTCGCGGCGCTGGCCGTCGCGACGATCCGGAGCGCGTCTTGAGCCTGCCGCTGGCGGCGAACACGACGCTCGAGCTCGACCTGCTGGGCCTGCTGGTCGGCGTCGCGCTGCTGCTGCTGCTCGCCTATCGCGTGCGCGTCCCCTACCCCGTGCTGTTCGTGCTCGGCGGGGCGGCGCTGGGGTTCGTCCCCGGCACGCCCGACCTGCGCCTGGCACCCGACGTGATCCTGGTCGCGTTCCTGCCGCCGCTGCTCTACGCCGCGGCGTTCTTCTCCTCGCTGCACGATCTGCGCGCCAACCTGCGGGCGATCTCGATGCTCGCGATCGGGCTGGTCATGCTCACCATGACGACCGTCGCGGTCGTGGCCCACGAGGTCGCCGGGATGTCGTGGGCGGTGGCCTTCGTGCTCGGCGCGGTCGTGTCGCCGACCGACCCCACGGCCGCGACCGCGATCGCCTCGCGCGTCGGGGCGCCGCACCGTTACGTGACGATCGTCGAGGGCGAGGCGCTGATCAACGACTCGACCGCCCTGATCGCCTACAAGTTCGCGATCGCCGCCGTGCTGACGGGCAGCTTCTCGGCGAGTGAGGCGGCCGGGCGCTTCGTGCTCGACGCCGCGGCCGGGATCGCGATCGGGCTCGCCGTCGGCTGGCTCGTCGCCCGCGTGCGCAAGGCGATCGACGACGCGCCCACCGAGATCAGCATCTCGCTCATCACCCCGTACTTCGCCTACCTGCCCGCGGAGGCGCTCGGCGTGTCGGCCGTCCTCTCGGCGGTCACGGCCGGGATCTATCTGGGCTGGCGCTCGCCCGAGCTCATCACGCCGTCCACGCGCATCCAGACCTTCTCGGTCTGGGAGCTGCTCATCTTCGTGCTCAACGCGGTGCTCTTCGTGCTCGTGGGCCTGTCCCTGCCGGCGGTGGTGCAGGGCATCCAGGGCATCTCGGCGGGGGAGCTCGCCGTCGACGCGGTCGCCGTGTGCGCTGCCGTGATCGCCACGCGCTTCGTCTGGGTCTGCATCGCCGGCTACCTGCCCGGCCGCCTCTGGCGGACGTTGCGCGAGCAGGACCCGCCCGACTGGGCCTTCGCGGCCGTCGTCGGCTGGACGGGCATGCGCGGTGCGGTCTCGCTGGCCGCCGCCCTGGCCATCCCCGAGTCGCTGGGCAACGGGCAGCCGTTCCCCGACCGCGACCTGATCGTGTTCCTCGTCTACGCCGTGATCCTCGCGACGCTCGTGCCCCAGGGCCTCACGCTGCCCGCGCTCATCCGCCGCCTGGGCGTCGAGGACGACGGCACCGAGGAGGGCCACGAGACCACCGCGCGCCTGCTGGCCGCGCAGGCCGCGATCGACCGCATCGACGCCCTGCGCGGCGAGGACTGGGTGCGCGACGAGACCGCCGAGCGCATGCGGCGTGCCTACGAGTTCCGCGTGCGACGCTTCTCGGCCCGCTTCGACGAGGGCGACGACGGCGAGATCGAGGAGGGCTCGATCCAGTACCAGCGGTTGCGCCGCAAGGTGCTGGAGGCCGAGCGCGCCACGATCGTGCGGCTGCGCAACCAGGGCCGGATCAACGACCAGACCATGCACCGCATCGAGCGCGACCTGGACCTAGAGGACACGAGGCTCGAGCTTTGATCGCGTCGCCCGAGCACCGTTCAACGGCTCTCCCTGGACCAATGATCAAGCGCTTTACGCCGTTCGTCTGGTTCGGGAAGCGGATTGCTCAGATCCTGATGCACGCTGTCGATCATCGGGAGTGTGAGAGCTTCCGAGCACAGCACGCGCCGCCGACCCAGCAGGACCGCGTTGTGGCTGCTGGTCGTGCTCGTTGTGGTCGCGCCGGCGCTCGTCAGCGGCACCGTGGCGCGCGCCGTCTCGGTGTCCGCGTCGCCCTCGATCCCGCGTGCTGCCTCCGGCCGTGAGTACCGGGACCGCGTCGCCAAGCGTGAGGCCTCCCGCGCCGGGGGGCCGGCGGCCCGCCGCAGGGCCGCCGCCCGGACGACGAGGAACGCGCGCACCCTCTTCAGCTCGCGGCGCATGAGGCTGGCCCGGCGGACACGCGAGTCGATCCGGGCTGCGGCGGCACCGCTCGTCTTCGGGATCTACCCCGGGGGTGCGGCGGGCACGGTCGGTCCGGCCGGCGACACCAAGCCGGAGGTCGCCGACCTGCGCGTCGGAGCGCTCGACCAGCTCCGCGCCGACAGCCAGTCGTTCGTCCTGCACCTCTACGACTCCTTCACGCGTCCGAGCGACGCGGACGCCGTGCCCTCATGGCTCCGCGACCAGATCGCCGACTACACGGCGCACGGCTTCAGGATCGAGCTCGTCCTGACCTACCGCCCGGCCGCGTCGGGGGGAGACGTCGACGGCTTCGCGGACTTCGTCCGGGCGCGGGTCCGCCAGCTCGGTTCCGAACGCCGCGTGACGCACATCCAGGTGACCAACGAGGCGAACGTCGCAGGGGCACCCGATGCCGCCGACGGCGCCTATCGTGGCGCGCGCGACGCGCTCATCCGTGGCGTCATCGCCGCGAAGGACGAGGCTCGCCGCAACTCCTACGACCAACTGCGGATCGGCTTCAACTGGGCCTACCAGGTCGGCCGCTCGGAGAACGCGTTCTTCTCCTACCTGGGCTCGGCCGGCGGTTCGGCCTTCTCCCGGGCCGTCGACTGGGTCGGGCTCGATGCGTACCCGGGGACGTGGGGTCCGGCATTGCCCAAGGGCGATCTCGCCGACGGCGTGCGGCTCGCCACAGTCGCCGCGATGCGCCAGCTGCGTGAGACGCTACTGCCGCTGGCCCGCCTCTCCTCGGTGCCCATGCATTTCGCCGAGAGCGGCTACCCGACCGGTCCGCAGCGCACTGACGCCATGCAGCAGACGGTCCTCACCGCAGCCGTCGAGACGATCCACGCCAACCGCGCCAAGTACGGCGTCACCGACTACCGCTGGTTCGACCTGCGCGACGCGGACTCCGCCGGCGGGTTCGAGAGCCAGTACGGGATCACCCGCGACGACTACAGCGCGAAGCCCGCGTTCTTCGCGTACCGCGATCTCATCGCGAAGCTCGGCTGAGTCCTCTTACGAAGGCGCGCCGGGCGCTCCGTGAGCTCTCGATGCGCCAGTCCGCCTCCTTGCGGACGTTGAACCAGACGAGGGAGTGCACGTACGGCCGGCGCCGGATCTCACGGAACATGCCGCGGATCCACGCGGCCTTGCTGCCGCCCTTCTCGACGCTGCCGACCTCGGACAGCTCGACCGGGATCGCGGGCGCGAGGTGGTGCAGGTAGTTCAGCGGGGGGCCGAAGGCGACCCGGAACGGGCGCCACGACCTGCGGAACACGAGCGGTCCACCGTTGAACCCCGACAGCGCGAGGACGTCGACCTGCGAGGAGCCCGGGAACTGCCCGGGGATGATGCGCCCGGCCACCGGGGACCAGATCCAGGTGACCTTGGTGGCGCCCTCGGCCTTGAAAATGGTCCGGACGTGCCTCCAGGCCTGGACGAACTCTCCGCGGTGGTTGCCGTTCGTGCGCTCTGCCCATGGGTAGGCGCGGGCGTTCATCTCCTGGGCGAAGCGGATGCGCACGCGCCCGCCGTAGGCTGCGATCTCCCGAGCCCACCTGTGGATGTAGTCGTCGTGGGATCCGTCGATGATCCGGGCCAGTCGGTAACGCGGCTGCGGCACGCGCGCGCCCTTCGAGGAGTCCCACGGCTCCCAGGAGATCTCCGGGATGCTTCCGCGGGCCCGGACCGCCGCGGCCTGACGCGCGTTGAAGTTCGTCACGTGCTCCCAGTCGGCGAACCACATGACCATGTCCGCGTGGCGCCGCGCGTGGCGCTCGAAGGCGTTCACCTGCTGGAGGTCACGCTTCGTCCAGGATCGGTAGGAGTTGCGCGCGAGGTCGAGGGTGGTCACGCCGAGGCGCAGACGCACCCGCTTTCCCGTCGCCGGATAGGGCTTGATATCGGCCGCCGGGCGGGGGGATGCCCCGGCCCGGGCGACGGCGACCGGCGTTCCGGACGGCTGCCAGCGAGCCGTGAACTGCAGGGTCAGGAGGCTGCAGACGGCGAGTGTGAGTGTCGCCGTCAACGCGGCGCCTGCGCTGATCTTGCGTCTCATCGCACTGATTCCGTGAGCGGCGCCCAGACCGCCGCAGTCGCGACGAGGAAGGCGAGGAGCGTGCAGGTTATCGAGGCGATGGAGGCGCGCCGCAGCCGCATCGCGCTCATCAGGGTTCCGTGCATGCGTTTCAGGTCTCGCAGTTCGAGTGACAGCGTGGTGATCAGGAGGGCGACGACCATGACCGTGTTGAAGAGCACGAGCACGAGGTAGCCCTGTGCGTCCTCGTGGCGGATGGCGAGCGCGAAGATTCCGGTCGCCGCGATGCCGGCCCACGCGAGGACGATGTGCGGCCCGTAGAGGCGGCTGCCGGGCGCGGGCTTGGCCCCGGCGCGGTCGCCCTTCGGGGTGATCATGTACGGACGCTTGATCCTCAGCAGGACGTTGACCACGGCCCAGAGCACCACGGGCCACCGCGCGACCTCGAGCAGGATCCCGCGCCACGTGAGCCCCATGCCTGCCGGTTGGAACCAGCGGCGACTCCACCACCACATCAGCGTCGAGGCCAGGACGACCGCGAGGTGGTAGGTCAGGAACTCGGAGAGCGTCACCCGGGCGATCGGCCGGTTGGCCAGCAGCGCCACGAGCGGGAGGCCCCACAGGATCGCGAGCGACAGCGACCAGATCAGGTACCAGCTCTGGGCCATCAGGAACTGGAAGGCCTGAGCGGGGGTGTAGCGCCGGATGAGGCGCGGCGTGTGCTGCAGGAAGATCTGGACCATCGAGTAGGCCCACGCGAACTGCTGACCGAGGTAGGTGCCGAGATCGGCAGGGCCCTGCCCCGTCGCGATGATCTCCGGGACGTAGACCCCGGTGAAGCCCTCCGAGGCGAGCACGACCGTGTCGAGATGATCCTCGGCCCGGGTCGGCTGGTAGCCGCCGATCGCGCGGATCGCCGAGGTCCGGTAGGTCGAGTGCGAGCCGATGATGAACGGCGTGCGCGTGTGCCCGTAGAAGCCCATCTGCAGAGGGCCCTGCAGGACCAGGTCCTGCTCCGCGAGGCCGCGGGCGGTCCAGCTGTGCAGATTCGAGCAGACGCTCGGCGCCTGCACCCACGCGACCTCGGGATCGTCGAAGTACCCCAGCGTCCGGTCCAGGTACTCGGGAACGGGCAGGTGGTCGATGTCGAGCTGCACGAAGAACTCGTATTCGAGGCCCTCCACCTCGACGTGATTCAGCCAGGCGTTGACGTTCCCCGCCTTCGTGCGCGCCTGGTACGGCGGCGACTCCTGATTCCACAGCGGCTTGCCCTTGCGGGTGAAGTAGCGCACGCCGAACTGCTGGGCGAGGGCCTCGACCTCCGGGCTGGCGCCCTCGTCGAGGATCCAGCTGTCGTGCGGGTAGCTGACGCGCGTGAGCGCCTGCAGTTGGTCCGCGATGACGTCGAGCGTCTCGTGCGACGGCACGCACAACGTGATCAGTGCCACCCGCCGACCCGGGTGCGGCGCCATGTGCACCGGCGTGCGCATCCGGCCCACGAAGAACCAGTAGAAGCTGGGAAGCACGACGGTGAGGTAGGCGAGCGGGATGCTCCCGGCCAGGAACAGGCCGATCGACCCGCGATGGTCCGGGCGCACCCACCAGGCCCAGAACTGGACGGCGACGACCAACCACAGCACGGTCAGCGCCGCGTAGGCGATCCGATCGCCCGTGGTGAGGGCCGACCGCGATTCGACCTTCGGGGCGGGGTCGAAGGGCCGCGGAGCGCGCGGCGGAGCCGATGGTCCGATCCGCCGCGCGACGCCCGGGCGCTCGATGACGCCGACGTTCGCCACGAGACGCACGCCCTCGTCGTCGGACCGGTTCGCGCGCGCGCTGCCGCGCAGCGCTTGCCGCCCGATCATCGCGTGTGATCACGCATGAGCGTGACTGCGCTGCCGGGCGGCGACGGTGCGGCCGCCCCGTCCCTCAAGTACGAGAATGTGATGCGAGCAGACATAGAATCCTTTCTGAGCTCGCCAGCGGCCCCACACCGCTCAGCGCTTATCCGTAGCCCCGGCCTTCCTTGGGGGGGCGGTCACTGTAGCCGACGAAAGGGGGGATTTCGCCATCGAACGGACGTTAGTTTGCGCTGGACGGCAGGCGGTTCTGCGCGATCGCGTCCAGACGAAAGGACGCGGGACCCGGCTCCGCACGGCGCGAGATGCGCTTGACGCGCCTTAACTGCGGGCAACATCTGGTCCGCCACAATCGACGTCCGGCCCGGCGCAGCCGCGGGCCCTGTCTCCATGCCCCCTGTCACCGAGCTCACCGCCGGGCCTGCGCGCGTCGCCGCGCCCGCACTGCCGCGTATCGCCACGACCCAGCGGGTCGTGCTGGCGGTCCTCGCGCTGACCCTGCTGAGCTTCCTGGCTCCGTCGGCGCCGACCTATGACCCGTGGGCGTGGATCGTGTGGGGCCGCGAGGTGGCGCACCTGGATCTGTCCACGACCGCGGGGCCGTCCTGGAAGCCGCTGCCGGTGCTCCTGACGACGCCGTTCTCGCTCTTCGGGCCCCTCGCGCCGGACCTGTGGCTGTTCGTGGCGCGCGCCGGCGCGCTCGCCGGCGTCGTCCTGATCTTCCGCCTGGCCCGCCGCCTCGGCGGCGGCGCCGTGGGCGCCACGGCGGCAGCCACGGCCTATGCGCTGGCGCCCTGGACCGTGCGCAACGCCGCGATGGGCAACTCCGAGGGCCTGTTGGTCGCGCTCGCGCTGGCCGCGATCGACCGCCACCTCGCCGGCGCGCGCCGCCAGGCGTTCGCCTTCGGCTTCGGATGCGCGCTGCTGCGGCCCGAGGCGTGGCCGCTGTTCGGCCTCTACGGCCTTTGGCTGCTGTGGCGCGACCGCCGCTCTGCGCTGGGGTACGTACTCGCCGGGGGCGTCGCGCTGCCCGTGCTCTGGCTGCTGCCGGAGCTTTGGGGCTCGGGCGACCTGCTGCGCGCCGCGCACCGGGCCCACACGCCCCGGGCCGACAGCGCCGCCTTCGCGGCGAACCCGGTGGTCGAGGTGCTCCGTGACTTCGTGAACATGATCTCACCGGGCGCCTGGGCGGGCGTGGCGGTGCTCGTCGTGCTCGTGATCGCGCGCCGGAGGACATCCCACCCATCCCGGCGCGAGGCGCGGGCCGCGGTCGGCCTGGCCGCGATCGGGGTCGTGTGGGTCGCCGAGGTGGCCTACATGACCAAC
>JBDTYI010000054.1:0-5070 GCA_040005775.1 Solirubrobacteraceae bacterium | reverse complement strand
GGGCGCCAGACGGCGGTTGACGCAGACCTCCTCGCGGCACATCGCGCCGCGCCGCGCGCGCGTCCCGTAATCCATGAAGGGCAGCACGACGGGCTTCTTGACCTTCAGCGCCCGGTCGCCGGCCAGGAAGACCCATGAGGCGTGCGTCTCGTGACGCTCGACGTGCGCTGTCGCCTGCCCGAAGACCGAGGGATCCTCGAGCGCATCGAGCAGCCACCGGCGCGTGGTGGGCGGCACAGCGGGTGCGGGCGGGGACGGAAGCGTCATCGCGCAGGCGTCTCGAGCAGCCCGTGGTCGAGCGCGTAGCGCACGAGCTCGGCGCGGGTGGATCGCCGCAGCTTCTGCTGGATGTGCGCGCGATGGGTCTCGACCGTGCGCACGGAGAGGAACAGCTGCTCGGCGATCTCGACGTTCGTGTGCCCGAGCCCGATGCGCCGCAGCACGTCCACCTCGCGCTCGGTGAGGTCGTCGGGCGGCCCGTCCGGCGTGGCGGCGAGCGAGGCGCCGAGGCGGGGGTTCAGGTAGGTCGCGCCCTCCGACGCCCGGCGGATCGCCTCCACCAGCTCGTCGTCGGCCGCCTCCTTCAGCACGTAGCCCAGGGCGCCGGCGCGCAGCGCGTGGCGGGCGAACTGGGGATCGTCCTGCATGGTCAGCACGACGACGCGCGTCCCGGGCGACACATGTGCGACCTGCGGGATCGCCTCGAGCGAGGTCAGCGCTCCGGGCATGTTGAGGTCCAGGACGAGGACGTCGGGCTTGTGGCCCAACACGGCTCGCACGGCGGCGTCGGCGTCGCCCGCCTCGGCCAGCACCTCGAGGCCCTCGGCGCGATCGAGCACGAGGCGCAGCCCGGCGCGGACGACGGAGTGGTCGTCGGCGAGAACGATTGTGATCACGGTGTCCACGCTGGCACTCGGGCCGGTCATGTGAGTCCGTAGTTTCCCGCACGCGCGTGTGGCCTTGCCCGCCTTCGGCCGGGGCCCTCCGGGCGTACCGTCGAGGGCATGCGCAGCCCTCATCGTGTCGTCATCGCCGGCGGCGGCATCGCCGGCCTCGAAGCCCTTCTCGCCCTCGGCGCCCTCGGCGGCAGCCGGGTGGACCTCACCCTCCTCTCGGCCGAGGAGGACTTCGTCTACCGGCCGATGGCCGTGGCCCGTCCGTTCGGGCTCGGCCATGCCGCCCACACCCCTCTGGCCGATGCCGTTGGCGAGGTCGGCGCGACCCTGAAGATCGCCGCCCTGCAGAGCGTCGACCCCGACACGCGGACGATCCGCACGTCGGACGGCGACCTCGAGTACGACGAGCTGGTGCTCGCGCTGGGCGCACGCTCCGAGCGCGCGTTCGAGCGCGGCACGTCGTGGGACGACCGCGCCGCCGACGAGGTGATGAGCGGCCTCATGCGCGACCTCGAGGAGGGCTACGTGCCGAGCCTGGCGATCGTCGTCCCGCCCGGCCCCGGCTGGCCGCTGCCCGCCTACGAGCTCGCGCTGCTCATCCGCCGCGACGCCCACGGCATGGGCATGGACCCGAAGGTCACCCTTGTCACTCCCGAGCTCGCGCCACTGGCGGTGTTCGGCCCGCTCGCGGTCGAGGCGATCACGGCGGAGCTCGAAGCGGCTGGCGTCGCCCTGGAGACCGGCGCCTACGCCGAGCTCACCGCCGGCGACCTGACGAGGGTCCACCTCCGACCTGGTGACCGCAGCTTCGACGCCCGGCGCGTGCTGTCGCTCCCGCGCCTGCTCGGGCGACCCATCCCCGGCATCCCGCACGACGCCGACGGGTTCGTCGACGTCGACGAGCACTGTCGCGTGCGCGGCATCGACGGCGTCTGGGCCGCCGGCGACGGCATCGCGTTCCCGGTCAAGTTCGGCGGCCTCGCCACCCAGCAGGCCGACGCGGCGGCCGAGGACATCGCCCACCTGGCGGGCGCCGTCGCCGAGCCTCAGCCCTTCCGCCCCGTCCTGCGCGGGCGCCTGCTCACCGGAGCCGCCGAGCGGTGGATGCGCTTCGGGGCCGCCGGCGGCGAGGGCCACGGCCAGGTCGCGACGCACGCCCTCTGGTGGCCGCCGGGGAAGGTCTCCGGCCGCTACCTGGCCCCCTGGCTCGCGGCACGCGACGATCAGGCGCTGGCCGCGGAGCTTCCCGAACACGAAGGCGTGCCGGTCCAGATGGACCTCGACCGGAGCTTCGCCGCTTCGCGCTGACCGCCAGCGCGTCCCGAGCGGGCGCGACGTTACGGGCCGGTCGTGCTTTCGAGGTCCGTCCGCTGCGAATCGTGCACAGCGTCCTCGCGGTCATGGGCGGCCTGGTCGCGGTCGTCGGCGGCGCGTTCGCGGTCGTCCGCGGCGCGTTCGCGGTCGTCGGCGGCCTGCTCGCGGTTCGTCTGGGCCCGTTGGCGGTCGCCCCGGGTCCTTCGCGCGATCTGCTCAGCATCGCCGGAGAGATCGCCCGCGTCGGCGAGGCGGTCGCGGCCATGCGCCGCGAGGTCGCGGACGCCGGCGACGGCGTCGCGCCTGGCGGCAACAGCGTCGCGGTCACTCGCAGTGGCGTCGCGTTCGGCCGCCGTGGTGTCGCGGGCACGGCTGACCTGCGCGCGCGCGTAAGCCGTGTCCTCCCGGCTGCGCGTCGTGCGCTCCCGCGCCTCCCGGCTGCGTCTGTAAAGCGCGTCGTCGTCGGCGCCGTGCTCGTCGCTGGCCGCTTGGTCGAGGTCAGCGGTCACCTGGTCGTGCTCGGCCGCTCGCTGGTCCTCTTCGGAGCCCGCCTGATCGCGGTCTGACCCCGTCTGATCCTCGTCTGAAGAGGTCTGGTCGCGGTCGGACGCCGTCTGGTCTGACTCCGATGCGGCCCGATCGCGATCGGTCGTCCCCAGCGGGTGGCCATCGCTTGCCTGATGCTCCGGTGCTCCGGGGGGCGCGATGTCGGCCAGGCGCGCCTGCCCGTCGGGCAGATGGTGGCCCGCGCCGGCGGCGTCGAACGCCGCCCGCACCTCGGAGGTCACTGACCCCACGATCGAGAATCCGAAACCGCCGCGGCGCGCCGCATCGGCTGCCTCCTCGATCAAGTGCAGGCCGAACAGGTCCATGAACGCGATGCCCGAGAGATCGAGCAGCACGTCGCTGCCCGTATGCTCCAACCGTCGCAAGGCCGCCTGAGCTCTGGGCGCACCTTCGGCGTCCAGCTCCCCGACCAGCCGAACCCGAACGGTGCCATCGGACTGCTGGTGCTCGGTGAAGGAGAACTTCCCCGGTTCACCCATTGCACTCACCCCGGTCTCAATTGCCTCTGATCATCGATGCTACTCCCCACAACGCGGCGAGGACCGGGCGCGAGACCAGCTCGCGTGCGGATCGCCGGCGGTGGGTAGCACCGCGGCGAAGGGCGCGCGTGGGGGGCCTCGGCCGGTGGGCCGCGGCAGCCTTCGTCGATGTCTCGGATCACTCATCCATCACGTGACCGGAAGGCTGCAATGCTCGCCCCACCGCCCGCCTTGGCTCCCCGCGACAGCGGTTGGGCATGAGCAGCCGTCGGGTGGACGGAGCGGTGACCGAGGCGATCTCGAAGTCGATGGTTGCGTGCTACGGGCGGGCCTACGGTCACGACCGCACGACCGCACGACCGACATCAACGACAACGTCGTCTTCTGCGTGATGGATGACATCCTCACCACCGACGAGGACACCCGCATAGCCGCCGGCGCCGCGGCGGAGGTCATTGACGGGCGCGTCGCCTTCCAGACCGCCACCGAGGACGAGTTCACCGCCGCGATCGAGCGTCACACCGGCCGCAAGGTCGTGGCGTTCATGAGCGCCAACCAGACCGCGCCAGGCATCGCGTGCGAGCCGTTCTTCCTCGACACCAGCCCGTTGGTCAGCGAGGCGACATGAGCGTCACCGAACGCGGGCGCCCGGTCGCTGCGACGTCCTCCGACGCCGAGCTCATGCTTCAAGTCCAAGACAACGACGCCGGCGCCTTCGAGCAGCTCTATGACCGTCACTGCGCTCGCGCTTACCGGATCGCCACGGAGATCTGCCGTCGTCCCGGGGCCGCTGAAGACGCCGTTCAAGAGGCCTTCATCTCGATGTGGAGAAGCCGCATGAGCTACCGCCCGGGCCTGTGCGAGGTGGCCGCCTGGGCGATGACCGTCGTGCGCAACCACGCGATCGACGTCAGCCGACGCGACGCCAGGCACGACGAGCGCCGCGGCGACGCCGAACCGCTCGAGCGCGAGTCGGCCGCCGTGAACATCAGCGCCGACGCCATCGCCGCGGATGACGCTCAGCGCTTGCGCGAGCGGCTGGCCGCCCTCCCCGCGACCCAACGCGAGGTCATCACGCTGGCGTTCTACGGAGAGCTCTCCCACAGCGAGATCGCCGCACACCTCGAGCTGCCGGCCGGCACCGTCAAGGGCCGAATGCGGCTCGGCCTCGAGCAGCTGCGCGCCTTTCACTGAGTGGGCGGTGCAGGGCTCGAACCTGCGACCTCCTGCTTGTAAGGCTCAGGCTTTCCCGGACCTTCCGAGGATCTCGGGGGGTGTGTCCCTCGCTGGAGCCCCTATTTCCAGGGTGGCTCAAGCTGTTAGGGAACACAACGCGGAACACAATCCGCGCGCCGGAGGCGATGCGTGATGGACGCCGTCCGCCCCTCCGGGCATCTGCAGGTCGTGCAGCGCGCTGGCGGCCAACGGTGGCACGCGCTGTGGCGCGACGCCGACGGGCGCCACCAGAAGGTCCTCGGGCCTGCGTGGGTCGCGACAGCGGCAAGCGCACGGCGCGGGGCGGCATCGCCTGGCGCGCTTCACAGGGGCCCAAGCCAGCGCTCGACCTACGGCGACTACCGCTACACCCTCGACAACCATTTGCTGCCCGCCTTCGGCGAGCACGAGATACGCGCGATCACGCGCAAGCAAATCGAGACCTGGCACGCGCGCTACCCGCGATCGCGGACAGCGGAAAAGGTGCTGATGATCCTCGGCGCGATCTTCCACCACGCCCAGCGCCGCGACCTCATCGACGTCAATCCCGTCGAGCGTGTCGAGCGGCACCCGATGCGCTACTCGGGCGACTCGACCTA
>JBDTYI010000053.1:0-4862 GCA_040005775.1 Solirubrobacteraceae bacterium | reverse complement strand
CCTCCAGGGCCGCCAGTTCGACCCCAGCTACATGATCATCAAGGGCATGGAGAAGGTCGGCCTCGCGAGCGACGTCAAGCAGCCCAAGGCCGCCGAGCTCGAGCGCAAGCTGCCGGGCTACGCCGACGACCCCGCCGAACGCGAGCCCGTCGCCGCGTAGGCCTCCAACGGCGCCGAACCAGCCGCCGTAAACGCCTCGCGTCTCCGCGAGCGCGCAACGGAGACCGCCGCGCCCTACACCACTTCCAGCACGACCTTCCCCAGCGCCCCGCGCTCGTCGAGGACGCGGAAGGCCGCAGCGGCGTCCTCGAGCGGGAAGCGGGCGCCGATGATCGGGCGCACCGAGCCGTCGCGGACGAGGCGGTCGATCGCCGCGCCGATCTCGCGGTTGACGTCTGGCTTGCCCATCGCGTAGGCGCCCCAGCCCGCGCCGACGACCTCGAGGTTGTTGAGCAGCAGGCGGTTGACCTTCACCTCCGGAATCCCGCCGCCGGTGAAGCCGACGACGACGATGCGGCCGCCCTCGCGCAGCGACCGCAGCGAGTCGGTGAAGCGGTCGCCGCCGACGGGGTCGACGATCACGTCCGCCCCGCCGAGCTCCTTGACCTGCGCGAGCCAGTCGCCGTCGGAGCGCACGACCTCATCAGCCCCCGCCTCGCGCGCGATGCGCTCCTTCTCGTCGGTGGAGACGACCGCGATCGTGCTCGCGCCCAGGCCCTTGGCCACCTGGAGGGTCGCCGTGCCCACGCCGCCGGCCGCGCCGTGCACGAGCACGCGCTCGCCGGCCTCCACGCGACCGCGCAGCTTCAGGGAGAAGTAGGCCGTGTGGTAGTTGAACACCATCGCCGCACCCTGAGCCATGTCGAGCTCCTCGGGCAGCGCGAAGACGAGGAAGTCCGGCGCGACGGCGACCTCGGCCATCCCGCCCAGCAGGCTCACGGCCGCCACCCGGTCGCCGGCCGCGACGCCCGCGCCCTCCGGCGCCGAGCGCACGACGCCCGCCACCTCGGCTCCCGGGATGAACGGGGTGGGCGGCTTCATCTGATAGAGCCCGCGCGTCTGCAGCACGTCGGGGAAGTTCACGCCCGCGGCCTCGACGTCGATGACGACGCCCTCGCTGCCGGTGAGCACGTGGGTCGCCCCGGGCTCGGGGGCGTCGACGACGGTCAGGGCATCGGGGCCCGTGAGCTCGGAGATCTGGACGGCGCGCATGGGAGCGGACGCTATTGCAGCGCGCTGCGCATAGGGTGCGCCGATGGCCCCCACCGACCGCCCGTACGACATCGTCCTGTTCGGCGCGACCGGGTTCACCGGCGCGCTGACGGCCGAGTACCTCGCCGCGAACGCCGGGGCCGACACGCGCTGGGCGCTCGCAGGCCGCAACCAGGAGAAGCTCGACGAGCTCGCCGCGCGCCTCGGCGGCGACCCCGAGACGCTGAAGGCCGACGTCACCGACCCCGCGTCGCTGCGCCGCGTGGCCGAATCGGCCCGCGTCGTCATCACGACGGTCGGGCCCTACATCCGCTTCGGCGAGCCGCTGGTCGCCGCGTGCGCGGAGGCCGGCACCGACTACGTCGACCTCACGGGCGAGCCGGAGTTCGTCGACCGCATGTACCTCGCCCACCACGAGCGCGCGACCCAGACCGGCGCGCGCCTGGTCCACGCGTGCGGCTTCGACTCGATCCCCCACGACCTCGGGGCCCAGTTCACCGTCGAGCAGCTGCCCGAGGGCGTCCCCATCGACGTCAAGGGCTACGTCTCGGCCGGCGGCACCGCGTCGGGCGGCACGTTCGACTCGGCCGTGACCGCGTTCTCACGCGCGCGCCAGTTCCAGCGCGTTCACGCCGAGCGGGGGCGCATCGAGCCGCGACCGGCCGGCCGGCGCGTCCGCAGCATCTCCAGCCGGCCCGGCCGCGCGGACGACGGCTGGACGCTGCCGATGCCGACGATCGACCCGATGGTCATCGCCGCCTCCGCCCGCGCCCTGGATCGCTACGGGCCCGACTTCAGCTACAGCCACAACGTCCGCGTGGGCAACCCGCTCGTCGCCGCGGCGTTGCCGATCGGGATCGCCGGTGTCTTTGCGCTCGCCCAGCTTCCGCCCACCCGCAAGGCGATGCTCAAGCTGCGTCCCTCGGGTTCCGGGCCGACGCCCGAGCAGCGCGCGAAGAGCTGGTTCCGCGTGCGCTTCGTCGGCGAGGGCGGTGGGCAGCGCGCCGTCACGCAGGTCAGCGGCGGGGACCCGGGCTACGGCGAGACCTCGAAGATGCTCGCCGAATCCGCGCTGTGCCTGGCCCACGACGAGCTGCCCGCCGCCGCGGGCCAGGTCACGACCGCCGTGGCGATGGGCGCCGCGCTACGCGAGCGCCTCCAGCGCGCGGGGATCACCTTCGAGGTGCTCTCCACCGCGCCCGCGTAGCGGATCCGCGCCGTCATTCTCGCGGCGCGTTGAGGGAACGTTGAGGTTGACGCGCTGAACTGTGCAGATGCCGACTGCCCCGCCCGGCGTCCCCGAGACCCTCGACGAGTCCCTCACCCAGACCGTCGACGCACTGCCCCGCCTCAGCCCTCGCAGCCTCAAGGACTCCGTCGAGGCCGCCGACGCGGGCCCCGGTCGCTACCTCACCGTCGAGGACGGCGAAGACCGCCGCCTGATTCCCCTCGGGCTCGGCATCATGAGCATCGGCCGCGGCTTCTCTGTGGACGTGCGCCTCGACGACGGCAGCGTCTCGCGCCGCCACGCGCTGCTGGCCGTCCGTGCCCACGGCGCCCGGATCCTCGACGACCGCAGCGCCAACGGCACGCACGTCAACGGGCGCCGCGTCTCCGGCGCCGAGCTCACCGACGGCGACGTCATCGTGCTGGGTCGCGTGGTGCTCAGCTACGTAGAGATCGCCTGAAGCGCCCCGGCGCCATATGATCGCGTCGCGCCCTTAGGGGGGTGTGCGTGCATGGAGAGCCGAGAGAGATACGTCCCGGGCACCGGCCCAGGCTGGGTCGTGCCCATGGGTCTGGCGATCATCGCCGGGCTTACGCTGATCGACGCTCTCTGGTCGCGCGAGACGATCGCGTCGACGGTCGTCGTCGCGCCCTTCGTCGTCGCGCTGCTCGGCAGCCCGCGCGAGACGCTCCTCGTCGGCGTGGTCGCGGTGCTCTCAACGGCGATCAGCCCGCTGTGGAACCACAACTTCAACGACGTCGACTACCTCGTGCGGCTCGGCGTCGTCGTCGTCGGCAGCCTCTTCGCCCTCGCCGGTGCGCGCAGCCGCGCGCGCCTCGCGCGGGACCGCGTGCGCTTCCAGATGCTGAGCCGCGTGTCTGAGATGTCCGCGGACAGCGCGGGCGTCGAGGAGACGCTCGAGAAGCTCAGCGAGATCTTCGTTCCCGCGATCGCCGACGTGTGCGCGATCGACCTGCTCCGCGACGATCGGGTCGAGCGCACGGCCGTCGCCGCCCACGGGCCCCGAAGCAGCCAGATCACCGCCGGCGTGCGCGCACGCGAGGCTCGCGGCGCGAGGACCGCCACCCTGGGCGAGACCCTCATCCAGGACTACCACGACGGGACACTGCGCGAGGCGGCGCTCGACGACGACGACCTCGACTTCCTGCGCTCGATGGGCGTGCGTTCGGCGATGACCGTCCCGCTGACGGCCCGCGGCCGGCGGATCGGGACGCTCGCGCTCGCCGTGACCCGCCAGTCCGGGCGCGACTACGACGAGGAGGCCCTCGCCTTCGCTCGTGTGCTGAGTGGCCGCGTCGCGCTCGCGCTCGACAACGCCGGCCTGTTCTCGGAGATCGAGACGCTTGCCGCGCGGCAGGCCGCGGCGCTGGGCGGCCTCGCCGAGGCGGTCACGATGCAGGACCAGAGCGGCGCCGTCGTCTACGCGAACGAGGCGGCCGCGCGGTCGCTCGGCTACGCGTCGGCCGAGGAGCTCCTGGCCACCTCGCCGACCGAGATCGCCGATGCGTTCGAGACCTACCGGGAGGATGGGTCGCCACTGCGCTTCGAGGACCTGCCCGGTCGGCGGGTCCTCGCCGGCCAGGAGCCGGAGCCGTTGGTTCTGCGAACCGTCAGCCGGCGCACCGGCGAGGAGCGCTGGCGGGTCACCAAGGCCACCGGGGTCCGCGACGCGAGCGGAGCGGTGCGCCTCGCGGTCAACGTCATCGAGGACGTGACCGAGGTCAAGCGCGCCGAGCACGCCCAGCGCCTGCTCGCCCAGGCCGGACACGTGCTGGCGTCGTCGCTCGACTACGAGGAGACGCTCACGAAGGTCGCTCATCTGGCGATCGGCGAGCTCGCCGACTGGTGCGGCGTGACGCTCCCCGGCGAGCGGGGGAGGCTGCGCTCGGTCGCCGTGGCCCACGTCGATCCCGACAAGGTCCGTTTCGCGCGCGAGCTCAGCGAGCGCTTCCCGCAGCGCATGGACGAGCCCGGCGGCACGGCGGACGTGATCCGCAGCGGGACGTCGCAGGTGATCAACGAGATCACCGATGACCTCCTCGAGCAGTCGGTGGGCGATCCGGATCAGCTGGAGGCGATTCGCAAGCTCGGCATGCACGCGGCGATGATCGTCCCGATGGTGGCCGGCGGCCGGGCGATCGGCGCGATCAGCTTCGTCGCCGCCGAGTCGCAGCGCTCGTTCTCCGACGCCGACCTCGCGCTCGCCGAGGAGCTGGGGCGCCGGGCGGGGACAGCGGTCCAGAACGCCCGCCTGTACACCGAGCGCTCGCACATCGCCGACACCCTCCAGGCGAGCCTGCTGCCCGCCGGGCTGCCCGCCATGCCCGGCTTCAGCCTCGCCTCGCTGTACCGGCCCGCGGGCGAGGAGAACTGGGTCGGCGGCGACTTCTACGACGCGTTC
>JBDTYI010000052.1:0-23202 GCA_040005775.1 Solirubrobacteraceae bacterium | reverse complement strand
AGGCGGCCAGCGCGCCGGCGCGCTCCTTCTCGCCCGGGAAGGCGTGGGCGAGGAGCGACAGCGAGACGGCGAACATCACGGCCGCGCCGATGCCCTGCACCGCGCGGGCGGCGTCGAGCGCGGTGATGTCGGTCGCCAGCGCGCAGACGCCTGAAGCCAGGGTGAACAGGGAGATGCCGAACGTGAACACGCGGCGGCGACCGAGGCGGTCGGCGAGCCCACCCGCGACGAGGACCGTCGAGGCCAGGGCGAGCGTGTAGGCGTCGACGATCCACTGCAGGCCGCCGAGGCCCGTGTGGAGGTCCTCGGCGATGCGCGAGAGGGCGGTGTTGACGACCGCGATGTCGAGCATGAGCATCGCGGTGGCGGCGCAGACGACGGCGAGCGTCCAGCGCTGGACGGAGGGAGAGAGAAGTGACGAAGGCATGGTCGGACTACCTTTGCGCCGCGGCGACCGGGCGGCCCTGGGGATAGCCGCACCTCGCCGGTGAGGCGTCCTGGCGTCCGCGGTGACATGCTCTCCGAACGTGACCCCCGACGACGGCCACGCGATCTCCTACAAGGTGCTGCGCCGCGGCACGCCCGTCCGCGCCGCCGACGGCGTGCAGGTGGGCACCGTGCGCCGCGTCCAGGACAACGCGCGCGAGAACATCTTCGACGGCATCGTGATGGACACCGAGCGCGGCGCGCGCTTCGTCGACGCGCCCGAGGTCGCCCGGGTCGCCGAGCGCGGCGTGACGCTCACCATCACCTCGGTCGAGGTGGCCGACCTGCCCCAGCCCGAGAGCGGGCTGTCGCAGCGCGTGGCGATGAGCACGACCGGGCGGCGCGCGAAACGGTTCTCGAAGCGCCTGCGCGACCGCTGGGATCAGCGCTAGTCCACCGGGCGGCCACGCAGCACGCGGGAGTCGTCGGAGTGCCGGACGGTGACCCGGGCGGCGTCGAGATGCTCGAGCAGCGCCTGGGCGTGCCGGCGTGAGGTGTCCAGCTCGTCGCGCAGCCGCCCGAGGGTGATCGACCCCTCCGCGGCGATGACCGCCTCGACGCGGGCGCGCACCGCGGCGATCGCCTCCGGATGGGCGTAGCGGTCGCGGCCGAGGCGCACGACGCGCCCGGCGTCGCGCAGCGCCCCCAGGTCGCCGGGGTCGAGCTCGGCGGCCGGCGGCGGCTCGTGGCCGGCGTCGCGCAGGCGCTCCTCGAGCGCGAGCGCGGACGGGGTCAGCGGTGGCGGCGCAGCGGTGAGCGCGGGTGGCGGCGGCGGCGGGTCGGCGACCGGCGGGGGACCGCTGCGGCCGTGGCGCCGCGCGGCCGCATCGATGACCACGCCGCCGCCGAGCGTGTCGGGCGGCGCGACCGAGCGCACGACGACGCGGTCGCCGTCGGCGGCGAGCACCGCGCGCTCGAGCCGCACCTGCCAGCGCCCGTCCCCCAGGTCAGCGAGCCGGGCCGGGGCCTCGCGGGTGCCGTGATGGATGTGCACGCGCATGTTGTGGCGCGCACCACGCACGTCCAGGGCGCAGTCGAGCACGCGCGTCGGCGTGAGCGCCCCGGGCCGGGCGATCACGTCGCCGCGGCCGACGTGCTCGCGCCGCACGCCGGCGAGGTTCAGGGCCACCCGCTGCCCGGCGGCCGCGCGCTCGACGGGCTCGTCGTGGATCTGCACCCCGCGGATCCGGGCCGGCGTGCCGGCCGGAAGGATCGCGAGGCGGTCGCCGACCGCGATCGCGCCCGACCACAGCGTGCCGGTGACCACCGTGCCTGCACCGCGGATCGTGAAGGCGCGGTCGACGTGCAGGACCGGGCCTTCACGGTCGCGGGCGGCGGCGCCGATCACCGCGACGACGTCGGCGATGGCGGCCCGCACGTCCTCCACCCCCGCGCCCGTGCGCGCCGAGCACGGCACCGCGGGAACGTCCGCGCCGAGCAGCGCGCGCGCCTGGCCGGCGGCCCGAGCCGGGTCGGCGAGGTCGGCCTTCGTGATCGCCACGACGCCGCGGGTCACCCCGAGCGCGCGCAGCACGGCCGCGTGCTCCAGCGTCTGGGGCATCACCCCGTCGTCGGCCGCGACGACCATGAGGAAGCAATCGATGCCGGTCGCGCCGGCGACCATCGTGCGCACGAAGCGCTCGTGCCCAGGGACGTCGACGACCGAGACCGAGCGGCCGCCGGGCAGGGCCAGCGCGGCGTACCCGAGCTCGATCGAGATGCCGCGCGCCTTCTCGGCGGGCAGGCGGTCGGTGTCGACCCCCGTCAGCGCGGCGACGAGCGCCGTCTTGCCGTGGTCGATGTGCCCGGCGGTGCCGAGGGTGATCGGACCCCACCCGCCCGTCATCACGGGCGCGCGGCGAGCACGGCGGCGGCGACCTGCTCCGCCTCCCCGTCGGTGAGCGTGCGCACGTCGAGCAGCAGGCGCCCGTCGGAGACGCGCCCGACCACCGCGGGCCGACCCGTCCGCAGCGGTTCGGCGAGCGCCGCCTCGACGGCGACCGCCGGCCCGGGCAGCTCGAGCAGCGGCAGCGCCCCGCCACCGACCTTCGCGACGGCGTCGACCACCTCGCCGCCGCACGCGCCGGCCAGCGTGCGGGCCCGCGCGGCGAGCTGCTCGGCGGGCGCGTCGAGCATCGCCAGGACCGGCAGCTCGGCCCGCGCCAGCGCCGGGTCGCGGTAGAGCGCGAGCGTCGCGTGCAGCGCCGCGAGCGAGAGCTTGTCGATGCGCAGCGCACGGGCCAGCGGGTGGCGGGCGCACGCGCGCACGGCCTCGTGGGTGCCGACGACGATCCCCGCCTGCGGGCCGCCGAGCAGCTTGTCGCCGCTGAAGCAGACGAGCTCGGCGCCCGCGCGCACCGAGCGCCGGACGGAGGGCTCGTCGGCGAGGAGCTCGAGGTCGTCGGCCAGCACGCCCGAGCCCACGTCGTCGATCACCGGCGCGCCGAGCGAGCAAAGCGACTCGATCTCGACCTCCTCGACGAAGCCGACGGTGCGGAAGTTCGACGGGTGCGCGCGCAGGATCGCGCCCGTGCGCTCGCTCAGCGCCTCGCCGTAGTCGGCCAGCCGCGTGCGGTTCGTGGTGCCGACCTCCACCAGGTGCGCGCCGGCCTGCGCGACGACGTCGGGGATCCGGAACGAGCCGCCGATCTCGACCAGCTGTCCGCGGGAGACGAGGAGCTCGCGGCCATCGCCCGCGACAGCGGCGGCCGCCAGCAGCACGGCGCCCGCGCAGTTGTTGACGGCGAGGCCCGCCTCGGCCCCGGTGAGCTCGCGCAGCAGCGGCTCGACGTGGTCGTGGCGCGAGCCCCGCTCGCCGCCGGCCAGGTCGAGCTCGAGGTCGCTGTACCCGGCGGCCACCGCCGCGACCGCGGCGCGCGCCGCCGCCGCCAACGGTGCGCGGCCCAGGTTCGTGTGGACCACGACGCCAGTGGCGTTGAGGACGCGCCGGGGAGCGGGCCGCAGCCGCTCGCGCGCGCGCTGGACCAGATCCGCCTCGTCCCGGGCGCCGGCGATGAGCTCGGCCCGCCGGTCGGCGAGCTCGGCGCGCGCGACCGAAGTCGCGAGGCGGTCGACCGACGGCAGGGCCCGGAGGCGGTCGCGATCGGGCACGCCCCGGATCTTACGGGGCCCGCTGAGGGGGCTCGCCAGGCCGCACGCCCCGGCTGCGTGCCGCGCCGCTAGGGGCGAATTTCATGGGTGTGGTGCCTACCCCGACATATGGTCGGGAAGGGCACCACACCCATCGTGCTTCTGGCGGAGACGCAATCGGGCGTCATCACCCGTGCGCAACTTCTCCAGCACGGCGTCAGCGAGGCAGCGATCGACGGCCGCCTCCGTAGAGGCGCGCTGCGCCGGATTCACGCTGGGGTCTACGCGCTCGGCCACGCGGCGCTGCGCGACGAGGGCCTCTGGCTGGCGGCTGTCCTGGCGTCCGGCCCGAGCGCCGTCCTGAGCCACTTCAGCGCGGCGTTCCTTTGGCGCATGCGCGTGCCCTCCTCCGCGGGATCGGCCGTACACGTGACGGTGACGGGCGAGCGGCGCGGAGGACCGGGCCTGGTGGCGCACCGAACGCGCCGGATCGGCGCCGCCGACGTGACCGTGCAACGCGGCATCACTGTCACGACACCGGCGAGGACGGTCATCGACTGCGCCGACCTGCTCACATATCGGGAGCTGCGCGCGCTCGCCGACCACGGTGTGCGCCTTGACGCACTCGCGCTCCGCCACGCGCAGCAACGGGCGCCGGGGCGCCGCGGTGCTCCAAAGGTCACACGTCTGCTCGGTGGCGAGGTCCGCACGCGGTCGGTGCTGGAGCGCGCGCTGCGCAGGCTCTGTCGCGACGCGAAGATTCCACCGCCGCTGTTCAACGAGCCGGTCCTGGGACACGAGCGCGACGCCGTCTGGCGCGCGCAGCGGCTGATCGTCGAGGTGGACGGCGGCGAGTTTCACGCGCCGAAGCCGGCGCGCGAGGCCGACTACGAGCGTGACGTCGCGCTCGTTGTGGCGGGTTGGCGCGTCGTCCGGTTCACCTACGACCAGATCGTCCGGGAGCCCGAGATCGTCGCCGCTCGCCTTCACACGCTTCTCGGCACCGGGGTGCGGTAACGAGCCCGACATATCGTCGGGTTTGTCACCGCACCCGAGCCTGAGCTCAGGCGCGGGCGGCGCGCCGGGCCCGCTGGGGCTCGACGACGTACTTCGGGTCGGCCGCCCCCTGGCGGCCGGCATGGAAGACCGACCAGCGCGTCGCCAGCGCGCCACCGAGCATGAGCGCGGCGCCCGCGGCGGAGGCGCGCCGCTCTCCGCGCGCGGCGGCCATCGTCACGGCACCCGCCGCGGTCAGGCCCTTGGACAGCTTCGCGAACTTCCCGGCGCGGCCCTCGCGGTAGGGCTCGCCGATCAGCGGTCCGAGGCGGTGCTCCATGATCGCCGTGCTCGCCAGCTCGCCCACCGCGCCCGCCAGCGCGAGCCGGCGGGCCGGGGCACCGCCGCCGGCCAGCGCGATCGCCGAGCCCGCGCTCATCGCCGAGCCGGACGCGAACACGAACGGGAGCTCTAGGCGGGCGTCGTGCCACACCGGGATCGCCGTGTCGGCGACGAGAACCGCGGTGTACGTCGCCAGCGCGGGACCAGCGAACCCGGCCGCATGCGACGCCCGGCCGAGCCTCGGGATCCTCCCGAACCAGGTGCGCGCGACGCCGAGCGTGATCGTCGCGCCGGCGCCGTTGAGGATCCAGGAGCCGACGCTCATCGGCGACGTCGGCTTGAAGACGCGCAGCATGTTCAGGAAGCGCGCGGGGCGCCCGAGGTCGGAGATCAGCAGCGGCGGGCCGACCGCCATCCCACCGAGCGCCACCGCCCAGGCGCGACGCGCCAGATCATCCTCGCCCGCCAGCTCGGCCACGGTGGCGAACGTCGCCGACGCGCCGGCCATGCCGCCGAAGAAGAAGTAAAACGGGATCTCCCACGTCCAGGTGGGCTGCTTGAGGATCGGCCGCCCGTAGTAGGAGTCCCGCGCGCTCATCGCCGGCGGCCCGCGAAGATGGACGCCAGCGAGCCCGCGACGAGCACGGCGCCGGCGCCGGCCGCGGCGCCCCACATGGAGCGAAGGTTGCGCGTCGAGGTCACCGGGTCGGGCGGCAAGCCGTAGACCTCGGGCTCGTCGAGCAGCAGGAACAGCGAGCCCTGGCCGCCGACGCCCGGGGTATCGGCCGGCTTGCCGTAGAGCTGGGCCTTCACCATGCCCGCCGCCTGGAGCTCGGCGACGCGCGCGTCCGCCACGACCGCGAGCTCGTCGACGTCGCCGAACTGGATCGACTGCGTCGGGCAGGCCTGCGCGCACGCAGGCGTCATGTCGTCCTTCAGGCGGTCGTAGCAGAGGGTGCACTTCCAGGCTCGACCGTCCTCCTTGCGGCGGTCGATCACGCCGTAGGGGCATGCGGGCACGCAGTAGCCGCAGCCGTTGCACACGTCGGGCTGCACGACGACGGTGCCGAACTCGGTGCGGAACAGCGCGCCGGTCGGGCACACCTCCAGGCACGCCGCCGAGGTGCAGTGCTTGCACACGTCGGAGGACATCAGCCAGCGCATGTCGCCGCCGTCGTCCTGCTCGATGAACGCGACGTGGCGCCACGTGTTCGCGTCGAGCTGGCCTGTGTTGTCGTAGGACATCGCGAGGAAGTCCAGGCCGTCCTCGGGCACGTCGTTCCACTGCTTGCAGGCGACCTCGCACGCCTTGCAGCCGATGCACACCGACGTGTCCGTGAAGAAGCCCTTGCGGGGGATCGTTGCGCTCACTGGAGGTCCTTCACTCGCTTGAGGTAGCCGTCGACGAGCTCGCGGCGGGCTGCCCCGCGCGGGCGGCGTCCCGGGCGTACGTCGCAGGTGGCGGCCTTGTACTCGCCGATCTGCACGTTGGGGTCGAGCGTCACGCTGAGCAGGTCGTTCGCGGAGTCGCCGGTGGCCATGCCCGCCGACCCCCAGTGGTAGGGCAGGCCGACCTGGTGCAGCGTGTGCAGCTGGTCGCCCTCGCCGATCTGCAGCGGCGTCATCCGCTCGGTCACCATCACGCGCGCCTCCACGGCGCTGCGCGACGTCACGATGGTCACGAACTCACCGTGCACGAGGCCCTTCTCGGCCGCGAGCTCGGGCGAGACCTCGGCGAAGAACTCGGGCTGCAGCTCGGCGAGATGGGGCAGCCACCGCGACATGCCTCCGGCCGTGTGGTGCTCGGTCAGCCGATAGGTCGTCATCACGTACGGGAAGACCTCGGTGCCGGGCTCGCCGTGCGTCGGGTTGTACGGGTTGCTCTTGCGCTTGAACTCCTTGCGCGCCGGGTTGGCCTGCTGACGCCCGTAGAGCGCGTTGCCGACCGGCGACTCCTGGGGCTCGTAGTGCGTCGGCAGCGGCCCGTCGAGCATCCCGGCGGGCGCGAACAGCCAGCCCTTCCCGTCGGCCTGCATGATGAACGGGTCGGTGCCCCGCAGCGCCATGGGACCCGTGTCGCCCTCGCCGGGCACGTGGTCGGGGCGCAGGTCGGGCTTGAAGTCGGGGATGTCGTCGCCCTCCCACTTGCCGGCGTCCTCGTCCCACCACACCAGGCGCTTGCGCTCCGACCAGGGCTTGCCCTCGGGGTCGGCCGAGGCGCGGTTGTAGAGGATGCGCCGGTTCAGCGGCCACGCCCAGCCCCATTCCGGCGCGACCCATGTCTGCTCTTGGCCGGGCCTGCGCCGCGCAGGCTGATTGACGTCGTCGGCGAAGCACCCTGCGTAGATCCAGCAGCCCGACGAGGTCGAGCCGTCGTCCTTGAGCGTCATGTAGGTGCTCAGCAGCTTGCCGTCGCCGTCGTAGCCGTTGATCTCGCGCAGCACGGCCTCTGGGTCGGGGTCGCCGTGCGGGCCCTTCTCCGGGTAGGGCCACGTGAGGTCCTGCAGCGCACGGTCGCAGGGCTTGTCGGAGCCCGCGATGCGCTCCATCACGCGCTTGCGCAGGTGGTGCATGAACCACAGGTCCGAGCGGCAGTCCTCGACCGGCTCGACCGCCTGCTCGCGCCACTGCAGCAGCCGCTGGGTGTTCGTGAACGTGCCCGCCTTCTCGACGTGCGTGGCCGCCGGGAGGAAGAACACCTCGGTGCCGATGTCCTCCGCGGTGCGCTCGCCCGTCTCGATCTCCGGGCTGTCGTACCAGAACGCCGCCGTCTCGATCTCGACGAGATCGCGCACGACCAGCCACTTCAGGCCGGCCAGGGCGTTGCGGTTCAGCCGTCCGTTCACACCGCCGACCGTCGGATTCTGGCCCATGACGAAGAACCCCTCGACGGCGCCGTCCTCCATTCCCTGGAGCGTCGGGTAGACGGAGTGGTCGCCGGTCATGCGCGGCGTGTGGCCGAAGCAGAACTCGTTCTCCTCCGTGGCCGCGTCGCCGAACCACGCCTTCAGCAGCGAGATCTTGTAGGCGCGCATCGCCGACCAGAAGCCGGCCGGCGGGGTGTTGCGCGCGCAGTAGCTGTCGAGCGTGTCGTCGTCCTGCACGCTCGGCATCGGCAGGTAGCCGGGCAGCAGGTTGTAGAGCGTCGGGATGTCGGTCGAGCCCTGGATCGACGCGTGCCCGCGCAGCGCCATGATCCCGCCGCCCGGGCGCCCGATGTTGCCCAGCAGCAACTGCAGGATCGCCGCGGTGCGGATGTTCTGCGCGCCGTGGGAGTGCTGGGTCCACCCGACGGCGTAGCAGAAGGCGCTGGTGCGCTCGCGGCCGGAGTTCTCGCACAGGGCGTCGCAGATCGCGATGAACTTGTCCTGCGGAACGCCGCAGGTCTGCTGCACCATCGCGGGCGTGTAGCGCGAGAAATGCCGGCGCAGGATCTGGTAGACGCAGCGCGGGTCCTGGAGGGTCTCGTCGCGCTTGGGCGCCTCTGACTCCTGCATCCGCGCGCCGTGCGCGCCGTGGGCAGACTCGCCGTGGATCGTGCCCATCTCGCGGTTGCCGGCGGCGGCGTTGACCTCCATCCCCTCGTACTGCCACGAGGACGGGTCGTAGGTCCTGCCGTCGGCGTCCCAGCCGCTGAACAGGCCGTCGAGGTCCTCGGTGTCCTGGAAGTCCTCGGAGACGATCGACGCCGCGTTGGTGTACGGCACGACGTACTCGCGGAAGTCGCGCTCGTTCTGCAGCACGTAGTTGACGACCCCGCCGAGGAAGGCGATGTCGCTGCCCGCGCGGATCGTCGCGTGGGTGTCGGCCATGGCGCTCGTGCGCGTGAAGCGCGGGTCGACGTGGATGACGCGCGCGCCGCGGCGCTTGGCCTCGACCACCCACTGGAAGCCGACCGGGTGGTTCTCGGCCATGTTCGAGCCCATGATCAGGATGCAGTCGGAGTTCTGCAGGTCCTGCTGTGCACCGGTGGCGCCTCCGCGCCCGAACGTGACCCCCAGACCGGGGACCGTGGAGGAGTGTCATATCCGGGCCTGGTTCTCGATCTGCAGCGCCCCCATCGCCGAGAAGAACTTCTTGATGAGGTAGTTCTCCTCGTTGTCGAGGGTCGCGCCGCCGAGGTGCGCGAAGCCGAGCGTGTGGTTCAGCCGCCGGCCCTCCTCGTCGCTCCCCCGCCAGGTGCGGTCGCGGGTGTCGAGCAGGCGGTCGGCGATCATGTCCATCGCCGTGTCGAGGTCGAGCTCCTCCCACTCGGTGCCGTGCGGGCGGCGGTACTTGACCTTGAACTCGCGGCCGGGCGAGGAATGCAGCTGGCGCGACGCCGAGCCCTTGGGGCACAGGCGCCCGCGCGAGATCGGGGAGTCGGGATCGCCCTCGATCTGGATGACCTTCTCGTCCTTGACGAAGACCTTCTGGCCGCAGCCGACGGCGCAGTAGGGGCAGATCGACTTTGCGACGCGGTCGGCGTCGCGGGTGCGCGGGGCGAGGTCCTCGGAGCGCCCCGAGCGAGCCGCCTCGGCCAGACCGAGGTGGTCCGAACCGGTGAGCTGGCGCAGCAGGGCGAAGGTCGGCCGGGCCATCTGCGGCGACCTTACCCCCGTTCGGGGTGATCCGACACCGGTGGTCAGATCGTGGCGTCCACGGAGCGGCGAAGGAGTCGAACCTTCCAGCCGTGCGACACGGCTCCCACGGCTTTGAAGGCCGTTCGGGGCACCGGCCCCGGGCCGCTCCGCGGCGCAGGCTACCGTGGGTCCGCGGCCCGCGCGGCCATCCGCCCGCGCCCCGTGCCCCTGTGGCTACGCGACCGCGATCGCGCCCGGCTCACCGGCGACGAGGCGGCCCACCACGGCGCCGGGCAGCTCGTGCGCGCGCGCCGGGTCGACGGCGACGAGCAGGCCGCCAGAGGTGGTCGCATCGCAGATCAGCCGTGCGCGCCAGTCGGGCACGCCGGTCACGAACGAGGCGAACGACGCGGCCCACTCGCCGTTGCGCCGCGAGCCGCCCGACACCGCGCCGTCGTCGCGCAGCAGCGCTTGGACCCCGTCGATCGCCGGCACCGCCGCTGCGTCGACCTCCGCGGCCAGGCCGCTCTCGCGCGCGAGGTGATGCAGATGGCCGAGCAGGCCGAAGCCGGTCACGTCGGTCGCGCCCGATGCGCCCGCGGCCAGCGCCGCCGCGGCGGCGGCGTCGTTCAGGCGGGTCATCACGTCCACGGCGGCGGCGAGGAGTTCGTCGGCGGCGGCGCCGCGCTTGCGGGCGGTCACGATCGCGCCGACGCCCAGCGGCTTGGTGAGCACGAGCGCGTCGCCCGCCCGCGCGCCCGCGTTCCTGAGGATCCTGTCGGGATGCACCGTCCCGGTGACGGCGAGGCCGTATTTCGGCTCCGGGTCGTCGATCGAGTGGCCGCCGACGATCTCGGCGCCCGCCGCGCGCACGATGTCCTGGCCGCCGCGCAGCACCGCGGCCAGCGCGTCGGGGCCCAGCGTCTCGAGCGGCCATGCGACGAGGTTCAACGCCGTGATCGGCGTGCCGCCCATCGCGTAGACGTCGCTCAGCGCGTTGGCCGCCGCGATGCGCCCGAAGTCGTAGGCGTCGTCGACGACCGGCGTGAAGAAGTCGGTCGTCTGGACGAGGGCGAGGTCGTCGCGCAGCTTCCAGACTGCCGCGTCGTCGGCGGTCGCCGAGCCGACGAGCAGCTCGGGGGCGGTCGCCGCCTGTAGCGAGCCGACGACCGGCAACAGGTCGGCCGCGGCGATCTTGCAGCCGCACCCGGCGCCGTGGGACAGCGAGGTCAGCGGGGGCGCATCGGGCATGCCCGGCAGGGTAGGGCCAGGGGATGGAAGAGCTCGCACCCGGCCTCTACGACTGGACCGCGCGCCACGAGGGCCACGGTCAGATCGTGCACTCCCACTACCTCGCCGACGGTGGCGTCGTCATCGATCCGATGGGCCCTCCGCCCGACGGCCTGCCGGGCGACCCCCGCCTCGTCGTCCTCACCAGCCGCCACCACCTGCGCCACGCGGCCAGCTACGGCGTACCGATCGTCGGCCACGAGGCCGGCCTGCACGAGTTCGAGGGCAGCGACGTCGACGTACGCCCGTTCGCGTTCGGCGACGAGCTGAGCCCCGGCGTGCGCGCGCTGGAGGTCGGCGTGCTCACGCCGGAGGAGACCGCGCTGCACCTCGATGTCGGCGACGGCTGGCTCGCGCTCGCCGACGCGGTCATGCGCGACGGCGACGGCGCGCTGGGCTTCGTGCCTGACGGGCTGATCGGCGATGACCCCGAGGGCGTCAAGGACGGCCTGCGCGACGCACTGCGGCGCATCCTCGGCGCCGAGGAGTTCGGCGGGCTGCTGCTCGCCCACGGCGCACCCGGCACGCGCGCCGAGCTCGACGCGTTCGTCGCCGCCTAGACCCGGCGCAGGCGGATTGGCCCGCGGGCCGCGTCGAGGTCGACGACCTCGCCGCGCTGAGTGACCTCGACCTCTCCCTCGGCCACCAGCTCGCGCGCCGCATCTCGGACCGCGCTCATCGACGCGCGGTACTCCACGCCGCCGATTACCCGCGCGACCTCCGACGGGCAGATGGTCTTGCCGGGGTCGCGCCAGGCGAGTAGATCGAGGATCGCCCGGCGCTCGGTGCTCATCGGATCAGGACGGGGGTCCCGACCGACACGCGGCGGAAGAGGTCCTTGACGTCGGAGACGTGCATGCGGATGCAGCCGTGCGATGCACGCGAGCCGATCGAGTAGTCCTCGCCCGTGCCGTGGATGCCGACGCCGCCAGCGAGGCCCATCCAGCGGGCCTTCAGCGGGTTGGCGGCGCTGCCGCCCTGCACGGTCGTGCCCTGCAGCTCGCCGGCCCAGGCCGAGTTCGGCACCGACCAGGTCGGGTCGACCTGCTTGGAGGTGATCGAGAAGCGCCCGCTCGGGGTGGGGTAGACGGGCTGGCCCACGGCCACCTGGTAGCTCTTGGAGAACTTCAGGTGCTTGAACAGGCGCAGCTTGAAGTGCGCCTTGTCGATGGTGATCACGCTCGAGTAGGCGCTCGCGAGCTGGGCGGCGTTGACCCGCGCGGCGACGATCGTGAGCTTCTGGTGCAGGCGGCGGGGCGCGGCCGGGTCGTCGAGCGCCGCGTCGATCATCGCGCGGGTCGCGGTGATCGCGAGCCCGCGGCCCTTGCGCGAGCGCTGGCGGTAGATGTGGCGCAGCGTGATGCGGACCGACGCGTCGCGCGCGCTGCGGCCCACGTTGCCGGCGATCCCCTGCACGAAGGCCTTCACGGCGAGCCGCGCGTGGCTGATCTTCGGCGCGACGGTCGTCGCGGGAGCCTTGGCGTACAGCGCGCGCTTCGCGGTCCGCACGGCGTCGAGCTTCAGCTTGGCGTCGCCGGTCTTCAGCGTGAACGGCTTGCCCGCAACGCCGATCACGAGGTCGGGCTGAAGGCGCGGCAGCAGCTCGGCGTCGAGCTTGGCCGCGGCCTGGGCGACAGTCAGGTTCGACAGGTCGACCCCGGTGGCGCTGATGCCGGGCTTGATGGTGGGCTCCTGGGCGCCCGCGGGCACGGCCAGGATGAGCGCGCAGAGGCTCGAGAGCAGGAGGATTCGCCGCATGAGATCGACGAGGGTAGCGAGCCCGCAGCCCTGCGCTGCGCTCAGGCGGCGGCCTGCAACCCGTCGTGCGGCGGCGCGTGCTCGGCGAGGAACTCGTCGATCCACGCCCACGTGGTCGCGCGGGCCGAGCGCCCGGCGAGGATCCCGAGGTGGCCGCCGGGGCCCGTCTCCAGCCGGACGGCGGGCGCGTTGGGGATCAGCGCCTCGACATGGTGGACCGCCCGCTGCGGCGCGATCACGTCGCTCTGACCGGCGACCGACAACACCGGGATGCGCACCTGCGCGAGGTCGACGGCGTGGCTGCCGAGCGTCAGCGTGCCGCCCGCGATCTCGTTCACGCGGAAGAACAGGTGGTAGAGCTGGCCCATCGTCCGGCCGGGATAGGCGTGCATCGAGTCGGTGAAGCGGTCGACGGCCTCCATCTGGGCCAGGAACTCGCGGTCGTCGAGGTGCGAGAGGATCGCCAGCGGGCGCGTGAGGTACTTGTCGAACGAGGTCAACTGGAAGGCCCGCTTGACCAGCGGCGCCGGCGCCCCGCCCAGAGCGCGGTAGATCGCGGTGCCAAGCAGGCCGCCGGTCAGGGTGTCCAGAGGCCGGACGAACGACATCGCGCGCACCTGGCGCGAGTCGAACGGGCTGGCGACCAGCGCCGCCGAGTTGACCGGCAGTTCGGGCTCGTAGGCCACCGACAGGAGAGCCATGATCCCGCCCAGGCACCAGCCGACCAGCTGCACCGGCGCGCCGCCGGCGTCCTCGCTCACCCGGCGCACGGCCGTGGGGATGATCTCGGTGACCCAGTGCTCGAGGCCGAGGTCGCGGTCGGAGAACGCGATGTCGCCGTATTCGAGCAGATACGTCGGGTGCCCGAGGGCCATGAGGTGCTCGGCCAGCGAGCAGCCGCGGCGTAGGTCGAAGGCCTGCGACGGCGCCGCCAGCGGCGGGACGAGCAGCACCGGCAGCGCGTCCTGGCGGCGCTCCTGCCCCGCGAGGTAGCGGTATACGGTGCGCTTCGGCGCCTCGTCGATGATCCGTCGCGGTGTTGGGCGCAGATCGGCCAGGCCGCCGCGCACCACGGCGTCGAAGACGTTGGCGGCGGCAGAGGGGATGCGTTCGGGGCGTAGGACGAGGTCCATAGCGGCGGCGCGCCAGTGTAGTGGCGGCTATCAGGCCGGTACGGGCTGGGCCACCGGCGCGGGGGCGAAGTCGCGCGGGCGTAGCAGCGCGAACGACGCCACCGCGCCTGCGAAGGCGACGATCGCGGCGATCACGAACAGCTCGCTCAGCGATGTCGTGTAGATGTCGCGGAAGGGCGCCTGAGCCGCGACGGGGAACAGCTTGACCTGCCCGGAGGCCAGGGCCTCGGCGGGCACGCGGGCCAGCGGCCCCGTCGCCTTGCTCGCCAGCAGATGCTGGAACAGCGCGCCGTAGGCGGCGATCCCGGTCGCGATGCCGACCTGCCGGAAGGTCGAGTTGATGCCCGACGCCATGCCCGCCTTCTGCGGCGGCGCGACCGCGATCGCCGTCGATCCGAGCGGTGCGTTGACCAGGCCGACGCCCGCACCGGCGATCAGGAAGCCGGGCAGCAGAACCGTCCAGCTCGAGGTCGCGTCGACGAGCGACATCGACAGCAGCGCCCCCGCGACGAGCAGCAGCCCGCCGCCGATCAGCCAGCGGACCGGCATGCGCTCGGAGAGCCGTCCGGCGAGCGGCGCGACGAAGAACGACACCAGCGACAACGGCAGGAAACGCAGCCCCGCGTCGAACGGCTTGTAGCCCAGCGTGTTCTGGATGTAGAGCGTGAGGTAGAGGAACATCGCGAACATCGACGCCGACAGCGCGAACGCGGCGACCGACGCGCCGCCGAAGGCGGGCTTGCGAAACAGCGCGAGGTCGAGCATCGGGTGCGTGCTGCGCGCCTCGATCACGACGAAGCCGACGAGCAGCACGGCGGCGCCGACCAGGAAGCCCACGATCAGCGGGCTG
Source organism: Solirubrobacteraceae bacterium (assembly GCA_040005775.1). Classification (GTDB taxonomy): domain Bacteria; phylum Actinomycetota; class Thermoleophilia; order Solirubrobacterales; family Solirubrobacteraceae; genus JAOPZW01. Next base: position 8,695 of record JBDTYI010000052.1, on the reverse strand, counting down.
CCCCAGCCCTCGGCGTTGCCGCGCACGAGCGCGAAGATCAGCAGGAACAGCCCGCCCGAGAACGCGAACACGCCCGGCAGGTCCATCGGCAGCGCGTGCTCGTCGCGCGACTCGGCCACGCGCGTGAACGTCACGAAGAGCGCGACGATCCCGATCGGCAGGTTGATGAGGAAGATCGCCTCCCAGCCGATGCCCTGGGTCAGCGCACCCCCGATCAGCGGGCCGATGGCGACGGCGCCCCCGATCGTCGCGCCCCAGATCCCGAAGGCGGTGCCGCGCTCGCGCCCGCTGAAGGCGCCGGCGATCAGGGCCAGCGACGTCGCGAACATCGCCGCGCCGCCGACGCCCTGCAACGCGCGGGCGAGGTCGAGCATGAACGGGGTGCCCGACAGCGCGCACAGGACCGACGCGACGGTGAACACGACGATGCCGCCGGCGAACACCTTGCGCCGGCCGATCCGGTCGGCCAGCGAGCCGGCCGAGAGCAGCAGCGCGGCGAGGCCGAGCGAGTAGGCGTCGACCACCCATTGCAGGTCGCTGAAGCTCGACTTGAGGTCCTTGGCGATGTCGGGCAGCGCGACGTTCACGATCGTGATGTCGAGCAGCAGCATGAAGGTGGCGACGCAGACGGCGCCGAGGGTCCACCACTTGTTCTTGTCCTCGTCGGTCATGCGCGTCCGTAGACCGGTACGTGCGCGCCCCCGAGCGCGGACGACTCCGGCGAGCACAGGAACAGGATTGTCCGCGCGATCTCGTCGGGGCGAACCCAGGCGGCCGGATCGGCGTCGGGCATGGAGGCGCGGTTGGCGGGGGTGTCGATGATGCTCGGAAGTATCGCGTTGGCGCGGACGCCGTCGTCGTTGTACTCGGCGTGCAGGGCGTCGACGAAGGTGAGCACGGCGCCTTTCGCGGTGGCGTAGGCCGCCCCGCCGGGGAACGGCTGCAGCGCTGCGCGCGAGGAGACGCAGACGATCGCGCCCTCGCCCGCGGCGAGCATGGGCGGGATCGCGGCCGCGCACGCGAGGTAGGTCGGGCGCAGGTTCAGCGTCAGCTGAGCCTCGAACGTCTCGATCGGCGTCTCGTGGATCCGGTCGCCGGCGTGGAAGCCGCCGACGAGGTTCACGAGCGCGCGCAGCGAGTCGCCCGCGGCCTCCATCACCCGCGCGACGGACGCGGGCTCGGTCAGATCGGCCTCGACGAGCTCGAGCGCCTCGTGCTCGCGGACGCGCTCGAGCTCGCGTGGCTCGCGGTAGGGCACGACGACGCGCCAGCCCGCGTCGAGGAAGGCGCGGGTGACGGCGGAGCCAAGCCCGCCCGTCCCGCCCGTGATCACTGCGGTATGGGGCATCCGCCAGAGCCTATGCCGTCCGCTCGCTTGCCTACCGTCCTGGACGTGTTCGTGCGCGACCTCACCGACGGCCAGGAGCTGGACATGGTCCTGCTCGTGCGGGCCGCCGAGGTGCGCGCCAAGCGCGACGGCGAGCGCTACCTGCGCCTGACCCTCGCCGACTGCACCGGCCAGCTGGTGACGATGGTCTGGGAGGACGTGGCCGCGCGGCTGGAGCTCTGCACGGCGGGCGTGGCGGTCCGCGTGGCCGGGCGCTTCGAGCGCCATCCGAAGTGGGGGCCGCAGCTGTCGCTGCGCGCCGTGGCCCGCGCAGCCGCGGGCAGCTACGAGCCGGCCGACCTGCGCGACGGGCCGCCGCGCCCGGTCGAGGCGATGGAGGCCGACCTGCGCGACCTCGTCGCGACGGTGCAGGATCCGCACCTGGGCGCCCTGCTCGAACGCGTGCTCGGCGCGCAGACCGAGACGTGGGCGTGCTTCCGAAGCGCTCCCGCGGCCAAGCTGTACCACCAGGCCTATGCGCACGGGCTCCTCGAGCATTCGCTCACGGTCGCGCAGGGCGTCAGCGCGATGGCCTCGACGTTCCCGGGCATCGACCGCGACGTCGCGGTCACCGGGGCGCTACTGCACGACATCGGCAAGCTCGAGGCCTACACCGACGCCAGCGCGGCGATCGACCTCACCGACCACGGCCGCCTGCAGGGCGAGATCCCGCTGGGCTACTACCGGATCCGACGCGCGATCGAGGACCTCCCCGGTTTCCCGCCCCAGACAGCCCAGGCGCTGCTGCACATCATCCTCGGACATCACGGCTCGCTCGAGCACGGCAGCCCCGTCGTACCCGCCACGCGCGAGGCCTGGCTCGTGCACATGATCGACAACCTCGGCGGCAAGCTGGGCTCGTTCGACCGCCTCGAGAAGGGCCTCGCCCCCGGCGCCGCCTGGGCGGGCTTCGACCGCGGCGTGGGCGCCAGCGCCTATTTCGGGCCGCCGGCGGTCGTGCCGCCCGCCGTGCCCGAGCGCCAAGCCGCCTAGCCGCGGCACACAAGGGTCAGCCTCCGGGCGCTTCCTGCCGATGCAGGCCTGGTGCTGCGTCGTCTCGGGCTTCCGGTCCTGCTGCTCCTGCTCGCGCTCCCCGCGGGCGCGCTCGCGCACGGCAACGAGGTCACGCACTCCGACACCCCCGCCGAGCTGGCCGACGGCAGCATCGTCCGCGCGCTGAGCACCTCCGGCGGCTCCCCCACCGGTCTGCCGACCTCGTGGTGCGGCAGCCGCCTGCTCACCGACGACGTCATCGACGCCGCACAGCCCGCGGCCGCGGCGGTGGTCAAGGTCGTCTACGCCTACGCCGCGGACCGCACCGACCGCTCCGCAACATGGACGCCCGCGCTACAGGGCAACGCCTCGACCATCGACCGCTTCCTCGCCGAGCAATCCGGCGGCGGCCGCGCGGTCGGCTTCGACATGGGCACGTCGTGCGGACCGCAGTACCTCGACGTCACGGTGGTGCCGCTGCCGCGCGCCCGGAGCTCCTACCTCGGTGACGTGCGCTTCGACGCGCTGCGCGACGACGTGCTCGCCGCGCTCGGCCCGGCCACCGGCGCCCGCGACGTCGTGATCATGGCCGACGAGATCGCCACCACGTCGCCCTACGGCCTGGGCGAGGTCATGCCCGGTCAGGACGACCCGGGAGCGAGCAACCCGCACAACGACGGCGGGCTCACAGCCGCGATCTACTCGATGCCGGGCTCCTCAACGGGCGTCAGCGGCTGGCAGCCGACGATGATGCTCCACGAGATCACCCACAACCTCGGCGCCGTGCAGCCGTCCGCCCCGCACTCGACGCCCAACGGGCACTGCTGGGACGGCCGCGACGTCATGTGCTACTCCGACGGCAGCACCGGGTCCCAGCCGTACACGACGACCGCGTGCCCCTCGGTCCCCGGCACTATCACCGACGTCTACGACTGCGGGCACGACGACTACTACGACCCGGCGGCGGTGCCCGGCAGCTATCTCGACACGCACTGGAACGTCTATCGCAGCGTCTTCATGAGCCCGTGCACCGGGCTCGGGGACGCCTGCGGCGATCTGGCCCGCACGCTCGCGCCGCCGGTGTCCAGCGCCGCCCCCGAGGTCCAGGGCACACCGCAGGCGGGCGAGGTACTGGTCGGGACCGTCGGCACCTGGCAGAACGCACCGACGTCGTTCCGCGTGCGGTGGCAGCAGGAGTTCACCCCGGGCCTCTGGTACGGCGTGCGCGACGGCGACAGCTACCCGGTCGGCCTGCCCGACATCGGCGCGCGCCTGCGCACCGTGGTCACGGCGAGCAACGCCGACGGCAGCACTAACGCCACGTCTGCTCCGACCGCGGCCGTGCTCGCGCCGCGGAGCCTCGCACCGACCCCCGCCGCGCCCACGCCTGGCGCACCCCCCATCGTCACGACCGTCGTGCCCGCGCCGAAGCCCGCACCGGCGGCGGCCGGCCCGACGCCGGTCGCGACGCCGCTGCAGATCGTCCTGCGCGGCGGCGGGCGCGTCGCCGCACGCCTGACGACGCGCGTCGCAACCGCCGCCGGTGGCATCGCCGTCACCAGCACGGCCGTCCGCGCCCGCGCGGCCCGCGGCCGCTGGCGGCTGAAGCTCTGCGCGGCCGCCACCGGGCAGCCGCGCCGCTGCGTGCTCGGCCCGCGCGCCCGCGCAGCCCACGGCACGGTCCGGCTCAGCGCCCTGCGAGTCCTCCTGCGGACCACCTCGACGCGCGTGACGGTCACGGCGGCGCTGGTCGACGGCAGCGCCCGGGCCGCCGCCCGCGGCACCGCGACGACGCGCTGACCGACGCGCGTTCGCGCGCGCCCGCGCATCAAACGCGACAAACCGCGCAAAGAGCGGGGGCGTTTGAGGCCAGGGCGCTCGCGAGGCCGCCGCGCCCATCTATCGTTGATCGCGTATGGCCAAGGACACCGAAAAGCTGATCCGCCAGCTGTCGCTCATCTCGTACCTGATGGCGGAGCGCCGCCCGGTGACCGCCCTCGAGATCCGCCGCGACGTCGAGGGCTACAGCGGGATGAACGAGGACGCGTTCGCCCGCCGCTTCTACGCCGACCGCGCCGAGCTCGAGTCACTGGGCATCCACCTCACCGTCGACCGCCCCGTCGACGGCGTCGCCGAGCAGGAGAACTACTCCCTGCGCCCCGAGAACTTCCACCTCCCGGCCATCGCCTTCACCGACGAGGAGCTCGCCTCGCTGCAGTTCGCGCTGACGCTGCTCGACGGCGAGTTCGCCTACGCCGAGCCGCTGCGCCTGGCGCTCCAGCAGATCTCCTGGGGGCGCCCGTCGCCGCTGCAGACGCCCGCGCACCGCTCGCTGGCCCTGGGCCTCACCGGAAGCGCCGGCGGCCACGACCTCTCCCAGCGCCTGGCCAAGGTCGAGACGGCCATCTTCCGCTGCAAGACGATCACCTTCGACTACTACACGATGGAGCGCGACGAGGTGGGGGCCCGCAAGGTCGACCCATTCCACCTGCTCTACCAGGGTGGCCAGTTCTACCTCCTGGGTCACAGCCACGAGCGCGGCGCGCTGCGCGTCTTCCGCCTCTCACGCATGCGCGGCAAGGTCGCCTACGCGTCCAAGGCCGAGCACGACTTCAAGCGCCCCGTGGGCTTCGACCCGCGCGCGTACGCCAACCGCGCCGAATGGCAGTACGGCGAGCCGGCCGGTGAGGCGCAGATCTGGGTCAGCGAGCGCATCGCCTGGCTGGTCGAGCGCCACTTCGGCCGCTACGGCACGATCACGCCGGTCGAGGGCGGCGTCCTGTTCACGACGCTCTACGCGAGCGCGCGCCAGATGACGGCGTGGGCGCTGAGCCTCGGCGAGCACGTGCGCATCGAGGGGCCGCCCGAGCTGGTCGACGAGATCGCCGATCGCGTCGCGCTGCTGGGCGAGCGCCACGCCGGCGAGCCCCAGCTGGCCGACGAGGTGCCCCGGTCGGAGTCCGCCGCCGAGCCGCCCCCGGAGAGCGAGCGCCGGTCTTCTGGGGAGGCGGCGATCCGCCCCGAGCGCTTCGCGCGCCTCGTCACGCTCGCGTCGATCCTCATCGAGGCCGGCCGCGCCGACGTGCACCTCCAGGCCGCCGATGTCTGCGACCGCCTGCAGATCTCCGACGCCGAGCTGCGCGAGGACGTCAGCGTGCTGAACGTCGTGAACTTCGGCGGCGGCTCCTACGTGCTCTACGCCGAGGTCGCCGAGGACGGCACCATCGAGGTCGACCCCGAGCCCTACTCCGACAACTTCGCCCGCCCGGCGCGGCTGCTGCCGGTCGAGGCCAAGGCGCTCGTGGCCGCGATCGACCTCATCGGCGAGCACCTGCCCGAGGGCGCGCTGACGAGCGCGCGCACGAAGATCGTCACCGCGCTGGGCTCCGACCCGATGGAACAGGGCCTCCAGATGGCCGCGGCCGGCGCCGACGACTCCGCGGTCGCCCGCGTGGTCAGCGAGGCGATCGTCAACCGCCGCCTGCTCAAGCTCGACTACTACAAGGCCAACGAGGACGAGTTCTCCGCGCGCACCGTCGAGCCCTACGCGCTCATCAACGGCCGCGAGGGCTGGTACGTCGCCGTGTTCGACCCCGCGCGCGACGACGTCCGCCACTTCCGCCTGGACCGCATCCGCGCGGCCGAGGTGCTCGACGAGGTCTTCGAACCGCGCCCCGAGGTCGACCCTGCCGCCGACGTGGAGGGCTGGCCGAAGACCGGCGAGGTCGAGGCCTCGCGGCTGGCGCGGGTGTGGATCTCCCCGGAGCGTGCCCGCTGGGCGCGCGAGGAGCGCACCCTCGTCGCCGAGCTCAGCGACGGCGCCCTCGTGGTCCAGGTGGCCTACGCCGGCGAGGACTGGCTGGTGCGCGAGGTGCTCAAGGAGGCCGGCGACGCCGTCGTCCTTGAGCCCGCCTCAGCGCGCGAGGCCGTGCGCCGGTCGATCGCCTCGCTGCAGGTCGCCGCGCGCGCCTAGCGGCTCGCCGGCCAGGTCGATCTCGAACCAGACGCAGCTCACCTCGTCGCCACGCTCGACGCCCCAGCGGGCGCTGGCACGCTCGACGACCTTCAGGCCGAGGCCGGGTTGCGTCCGGCGACCCGGGCCAGGGCCCGGATCGCACACCGACACGCGCAGGTGCCCGTCGGTGACCTCGGTCCGCAGCTCGATGACGTCGCCCCGCCGCAGCCCGGCGTGCTCGAGCGAGTTCGTGATCAGCTCGGAGGCGGCGAGCTTGGCCATCGCCTTCGGACGAGCGCCGATCGGCAGCTCCGCAATGGCCCGCCGACCCGCCACGATGCTGACGGGGTCAGGGGCAAGGCGGTGGCTGGCGTGGAGCACTGTGTTCCCCTCTTCGCGCGGACCCGGGAATCGGATCACTGCTGACACAGAACGTTGTCGCTCCACGAATCAAGCGCGAACCCGCTGCGGCCAGCGGTCGCTGAAGCTCCGATAACCGGCGCTTTGCCACCACTCACCGCACCGTTGTTTGGTTGATCGATGACGGGTGACCCCTCTTGGACGCCTGGGGTCCGCCAGGCGCTCGACGTCAAGGAGGACGACGATGTCTGCAATCCGCTGGACGGGCGGCACCGGCCTGGTGCTCGCCCTGTCCCTCTCACTGACCGGCCTGGCCTCGGCTGCCGGAGCACCCCCGAACTGTCGCGCCAGCGCCTCGCGTGCCGAGGCCCCGAACGTCGCCACCTCAGAGCCCGTGGTGGCCAACACGAACGCCGCCCCGTGCGTCACCGACTCCGCGGTCGCGGCGGTCACCGAGCCCCAGAACGGACTGACCGCCATCAACCCGAGGGCCAACACCGTCCGCAGCGCGGGCATCGTCGGCGCCTCGTCGAGCATCGAGAGCGCCGGCGGCACGCCGGGCGGCACGGTGGACATCGCCGTCGGCGCCGTGTCCTCGCAGCAGACGCTCACATGCCAGACCGGGGCGTCGGTGCCGGGCGGGACCTCGCGCGTCGAAAGCCTGAGCATCGGCGGGACGGCGCTTCCGTCGATCATCGGCAGCACGCCGGTCGACACGACCATCCCGACGCCCGCCGGTGACGTGCGCATCCGCGCCAACCAGCTCGTCATGACGGCGGCCGCGATCACGCGGACCGCGCTCATCATCGACCTTCCCGGCGGGGCGCGCCAGACCTACGGCGAGGCGACGGTCGGCGGCGACGCCTGCCTGCCGGTGACCGGCACCGGCCCGGGCGGCGGCGGTGGTGGAGGCGGCAACGGCTCCGGTGGCAACGGCCCGAACAGCAGCATGACCGCCTCCCCCTGCCCCAAGGGCTCTGAGTACGACGTGCCCGCCGGCCTGTGCGTGATCCGTCAGGACGTCCGCGGAGGCGAGTTCATCTCCGTCGGCCGCCCCTCGGAGGGACCCAGCGGCGGCACCGTGATCACCCTCACCGCGGCGCGCAAGAAGTACCACAGCGCATGCCTGTCGGGCCCGGGGCCGAAGTACGCGGTCCTCGGCACCAACAAGGCCGACCGGATCACCGGGACGAACCGACCCGACCGCATCCTCACGCTCGGCGGCAAGGACCGCGCCGACGGTGGCCGCGGGAACGACTGCATCGACGGCGGGACCGGCAACGACTCACTGTCGGGCGGCCTGGACAAGGACCGCATCTACGGCATGAGCGGCGGCGACGCCCTCAACGGCGGCGCGGGCACCGATCGCCTCAGCGGCGGAAGCGGCAACGACACCATAAACGGCGCCTACGGCGCGGACGTCGTCCTCGGCGGTGCCGGGCGCGACTTCATCAACGTCGCCACCTCCGGCCCGGCGGCCCGCGTGAGCTGCGGGTCGGGCCGCGACAAGGCGCGCGTCAACTACAACGAGCGCAGGCGCACCAGCGGCTGCGAGACGCGCTACGTGTTCAAGGACCGGGCGAAGAGGAAGTAGGCGGGCGGGGCTTGCGGGCGGCTAGTCTGGCCGCCCGTGAGCCGTCGCGACCAGATCCGCATGTCCGACGACGAGGTCCTCACGTTCCTCGACGAGCAGCGGACCGTCGTCTGCGCCACCAACGGGCGCGACGGCTTCCCGCACCTGATGCCGCTCTGGTACGTCGTGCGGGACGGGCGCCTCTGGGCCTGGACCTTCGCCAAGTCCCAGAAGGTCCGCAACCTCGAGCGCGACGCGCGCGCGACGCTGCAGGTCGAGGCCGGCGAGGAGTATCACCTGCTGCGGGGCGTCATGTTCGAGTGCGACGTGACGATCCACCGCGACCTCGCCGCGGTCGAGCCGTTGGGGCTAGAGATCTTCACCCGCTACGGCGACGGCGGCGAGCCGAACGACGAGGTGCGCGCGA
>JBDTYI010000051.1:0-4862 GCA_040005775.1 Solirubrobacteraceae bacterium | reverse complement strand
TCATGAGCGTGTCCTGGGCCATCTTGCGCGCCCGGACCTCGGGCGTGAGGATGCCGAGCTCCTCTTGGGAGTCGGCGTCCAGGAAGCGAGAGGCCAGCCAGCGCATGATGTAGTCGGGCATCGACTTGGCGAACGGGATCTCCGGGTTCTGGGTGATCCCTTCCGGCTCGAAGCGCATGTAGGCGAACTTCTGCACGAGCGTCTCGAGCGGCACGCCGTACTGCAGCGAGATCGAGATCGCCGTGGCGAAGGAGTTCATCATGCCGCGGAGCGTCGAGCCCTCCTTGCCGATGTCGGTGAGGAAGATCTCGCCGACGGTGCCGTCCTCGTACTGGCCGGCGGTGATGTAGCCCTCGTGGCCGCCGATCGAGAACTTGTGGGTGATCGACTGGCGCTCGCGCGGCATCCGCTTGCGCGGCGGGCCGGCGTCGCCCTTGGCCTTGGCGATCGCGGTGGCGACTGCGGTCTCGAGCTGCTCCTGGGAGAACATGCCTTCGGTCGCCTGGGCGACGGCCTCGGCGATGACCTCGCTGTCGAGCGTGACGCCCTTCTGGGCCTCGGTGCGCAGCGCCTGCGCCGTCTTGGAGCCGTCGCGGTAGATGGCCAGCGCCTTGACGCCGCACTTCCACGCCTGGATGTAGGCGTCGGCGATGTCCTCGACGGTGACCTCGTTGGGCATGTTGACCGTCTTGGAGATCGCGCCCGAGATGAACGGCTGCACCGCGCCCATCATCTTGATGTGACCCATGTGCGAGATCGCGCGCTCGCCGACGGCCACGTCGAAGACGGGGAGGTGCTCGTCCGTCAGGCCCGGCGCGCCGACGATCGTGGCGTGCTCTGAGACGTGCGCCTCGATCTGCTCGATCTGCTCGTCGGAGTAGCCCAGCGTGTTCAGCGCCATCGGCACCGTGCGGTTGGCGATGGTCATCATGCCGCCGCCGACGAGCTCCTTGAACTTGACCAGCGAGAAGTCGGGCTCGATGCCCGTTGTGTCGCAGTCCATGAGGAAGGAGATCGTCCCGGTGGGCGCCAGCACGGTCGCCTGCGCGTTGCGGTAGCCGGAGACCTCGCCGAGGGCGACGGCCTCCTCCCACGACGCGCGCGCCGCGCTCAGCAGCGGCTCGTCGGTGCAGGTCGAGTCGGGGATCGAGTAGGTCGCGTCGCGGTGCATGCGCATGACCGCGTTGTGGGGCTCGCGGTTCTCCCCGTAGCGCTCGAACGCGCCGACGGCCGCGGCGACCTTCGCCGACTGTGCATACGCGCGGCCGGTCATCAGCGCGGTGATCGCCGCCGCCGTGCCGCGACCCTCGTCGGAGTCGTAGGGCATGCCGTTGGACATCAGGAAGGCGCCGAGGTTGGCGTAGCCCAGGCCGAGCTGGCGGAACGCGCGGGCGTTGACGCCGATCTCCTCGGTGGGGTAGCTCGACGGGCCGACGACGATCTCCTGCGCGAGGAAGACGATGTCGACGGTGTGGTTGAACGTGTCGACGTCGAAGGTGCCGTCGGGCCGGCGGAACTTCATGAGGTTCAGCGAGGCCAGGTTGCACGCGGAGTCGTCGACGTGCATGTACTCCGAGCACGGGTTGGACGCGTTGATGCGGCCCGAGTTCGGCGACGTGTGCCACTGGTTGATCGTCGTGTCGTACTGGACGCCCGGGTCGGCGCAGCGCCACGCGGCCTCGGCGATGTCTCGCATGAGCTCGCGTGCGTCGACTGGATCGCCGATCGGCTCGCGGTTGCTGCGCGCGATCAGGTTCCACTCCTCGCCGGCCTCGACGGCGTTCATGAAGTCGTCGCTGACGCGGACCGAGTTGTTGGCGTTCTGGTACTGGATCGACGTGAAGCCGTCGCCGTCGATGGACATGTCGAAGCCCGCCTTGGCGAGGGCCTCGGCCTTGTCCTCCTCCTTGGCCTTGCACCAGATGAACTCGCGGATGTCGGGGTGGTCGACGTCGAGGACGACCATCTTCGCCGCGCGGCGCGTCTTGCCGCCGGACTTGATCGTGCCCGCCCACGAGTCGGCGCCGCGCATGAAGGACACGGGGCCCGACGCGGTGCCGCCCTTGCTCAGCGGCTCCATCGAGCCGCGGATGTTCGAGAGGTTGATGCCCGAGCCCGAGCCGCCGCGGAAGATCCGGCCCTCGCGCGTGTTCCAGTCGAGGATCGAGTCCATCGTGTCCTCGACGGAGAGGATGAAGCAGGCCGAGCACTGCGGCTGCTCCTCGAAGCCCACGTTGAACCACACGGGGCTGTTGAAGGCTGCCATCTGGTGCAACAGGATGTAGGTCAGCTCGGCCTCGAAGGCGTCGCCGTCCTCCGCCGTGGCGAAGTAGCCGCGGGCGCGGCCCCAGCCGGCGATCGTGCCCGAGACGCGGCCGATCATCTGCTTGACCGAGTGCTCACGCGCGGGTGAGCCGATCTGGCCGCGGAAGTACTTCTGGGAGACGATGTTGGTCGAGTTCTGCGACCAGGTCGTCGGGAACTCGACGCCCTCCTGCTCGAAGGCGATGCGGTCGCCGTGGCCGATGCGCGCGTCGCGCAGCTCCCACTCGACGGTGTCGAACGGGTGGACACCCGGAGTCGTGAACCGCCGACCGACCGACAGCGCCTTCCCGGCCTGGCTGTCCTGTGCAAATGCGGTCTGCGGCGAAAGCTCCATCGTCCTCTGCTCCTCTTCGGTGGCCGCGGATTCCTCGCGTTCGGCGGCCTCGTAAAAAACGGTTCTGCGGGGGTCGATGAGTCTCTGCTGACCATCGGACGGAAACATCCGCAGGCGACACATTCTAGAAGCCCTGACGCCCGCTTCCGCACTCCGAACGCCAGTGTTTGCAGGTGATTCGAATCTTTCCGCGGAATGTGCGGAATATGGTGCAGATGACCGTGCGACCCGCGCTGCTCAGCTGCCTGCTCGCACTGGTGCTCACCGGCTGCGGTGCGTCGAACGCCGACAAGGCACGCGACGCCGCCCGGGGCTACGTCAAGGCTCTGGGCAAGGGCGACGGCAAGGGCACGTGCGCGGACATGACCACCGGGCTGCAGAAGCGCTTCAGCTCTGCGGTCACCTTCGCCAACCCCGAGCTCAGCGGCGACTGCCCGAAGCTGATGCAGGCCAGCCTCGACGCGATCGGCCCCGAGCAGCTCACCCAGTTCGGCCAGGCGAAGATCGGCGAGGTCAAGGCGACGGGCTCCACGGGCACGTTCGTCTACACGGTGCGCGGCGCGCGCATCAACGGGCGGGTCGCCCGCGAGAAGGGCAGCTGGAAGGTCTCCTGCTGCGTCCCCGGTCAGGAGGACTAGCGAGCCGACTCGCCGCGTGTCTGGCGCTCCGTGAGGGGCCGAACGTCGGTTTTCCCCCCTTATGAGGGGGCAGGACCGACGTTCGACGCGCTCGGTCTCTACTTGCTAGCGCCCGAGGCGCAGCCAGTCGGTGAACTCCGACCACGCCGCGCCGATGCGCCAGCCCGCTTCGCCCGTGGCGTGGCGCGAACGGACGAGCCACCGCGGGTCCCACGCCCACCAGCGCGCGAGGGCCAGGAGGGCGAGCGCGACGATGAGCACGGCGCCGGCGACGATGAGCCCGGCGGGGACGATGGCGGCGAACGGCATGCGCGTCGAAAGCTAGAGGCCTTGGAGCGCGACGAGCGCTGCGGTCAGGACGTCGGCCGGCGGCCGCGTAGCGTCGAGGACCGCGATCCGGTCGGGCTCGGCGGCCGCGAGGTCGTCGTAGGCGGCGCTCGCGTCGGTGAAGAATGCGTCGCCGGCCCGCTCGAGGCGATCGGCCTCCTCCCCCCGCGCCGCCTGGCGCTCCGCTCGCACGCCGGCGTCGGCGCGCAGCAGCAGCGTGCGGTCGGGGGTCAGGCCGCCGGTGGCGAAGTCGTTGACCGCCCGTACCGCTTCGACCCCCAGCCCGCGCCCGGCGCCCTGATAGGCCAGCGAGGAGTCCACGAAGCGATCGAGCAGCACCCAGGTCCCGGCGTACAGCAGTGGCGACACGCGCTCGGCGACCAGCTGCGCGCGCGCCGCGGCGTAGAGCAGCGCCTCCGCGCGCGGGTCGACGGTCAGCGCCGGGTCCTTCACCAGCGTGCGGATGCGCTCGCTCAGCACCACCCCCCCGGGCTCGCGCAGCAGCTCGACCGCGACGCCCCGGTCACGCAGCGCGGCGGCCACGCCCTCGGCCAGGGTCGACTTGCCGGCCCCGTCGAGGCCTTCGATAGTGATGAGCCGCCCGCGCATCCGCGTAGATTCTCAGGCGTGCTCCCCGGCACCGAACGACACCCCCACGCCCGCGCTGTCCTCAGCGCCGCCGTTCCCCCCGACGGCGAGCCCTCGCACGCCTACCTATTCCACGGCCCGGCGGGCGCCGGCAAGGCCCGTGCCGCCCGCGCGTTCGCCGCCGCGCTGCTGGCCGACGGCGCCGCCGACCCCGAGTCCGCGCATCGACGGGCGGTCGACGGCGTGCACCCCGACCTGACCTGGGTCGCCCCCAGCGGCGCGGCCGACATGCTCGTCTCCGACATCGACCAGCCGGTCGTCGCGGCCGCCACGCGCACGCCGTTCGAGGCGCGGCGGCGCGTGTTCGTGATCGAGCGTGCGCACGCGATGAACGACCAGGCCGCCAACCGGATGCTCAAGACGCTCGAGGAGCCGCCATCCTTCGCGCACCTCGTGCTGCTCACCGACCGTCCCGGCGAAATCCTCCCGACGATCGCCTCGCGGTGCCTGCACGTGCGCTTCGACGCGCCCCGGGCCGAGGAGATCGCCGCCGGGCTGGCGGGCACCGATCCAGCGACCGCTCTCGCCTGCGCGCGCCTCGGTCTCGGCGACGCCGACCGCGCAGCGCGCCTGGCGTTCGGCGACGGACC
>JBDTYI010000050.1:0-3771 GCA_040005775.1 Solirubrobacteraceae bacterium | reverse complement strand
CGGCCGCCCGGCCCGCCCGTTCCCTACGCCGGGCACGCCACGCGCTCCGGCCACCGTCGTCGGCGTCCGCGACGACGACATCCAGCTCGGCGCCATCGCAGGGTTCGGCGGCGACCCCTTCGGCTTCCGCACGCTGATGAGCGCCGCGCGCTTCGGCGGCGTCTGGATTCGCGCCGCCACGCCGGGCGGCCCGGCGGGCATGGTCGGCGATCCGCGCCCGGCGCTGGACGGAACCCGCCAGCTGATCGCCTACACGCAGTCGGCCGACAAACCCGGCCCCGTCGGCTACGACGTCGTCGTGGCCCAGCGCGACAACATCGACGCGCCGGTGCAGACCGGCGTCGTCGACGGCGGTGTCAGCGCCCGCGACGGCTCCGGCCTCGTGCTCGCGCAGGCAGGCCCACAGCTGCTGCTGGCGTGGCCGGCGACCGGCGGCGGCTGGCGCGTGAGCGAGCGCGGCTGAGGCGCAAGTACCCTGGGAGGCGATGCCGACGATCACCTCCGCCACCGCCCCCAACGGCCTGCCCGTCCACCGCATGGCCCTCGAGGGCGCGCGCTCCACCACGATCCTGGTGGCCTTCGACGCCGGCGCGCGGACCGAGCGGCCCGAGGAGAACGGCATGGCCCACTTCCTCGAGCACCTCGTGTTCAAGGGCGGCGAGATCTACGACGACTACCGCAAGGTCAACGAGACGGCCGAGCGGATGGGGGGCGTGCTGAACGCCTACACGTCGCACGACATCGTCGCCTTCCACATCACGGTCCGCGCGGAGTCCGCGATGGAGGCCACCGAGCTGCTGACCGACTTCGTCGGGCGCCCGAAGCTCGACGCCGCCGAGCTCGACCGCGAGCGCGGCGTCGTGATCCAGGAGATCCAGCGCTATAAGGACCAGCCCTCCGCAGTGGCCGAGGAGCTCATCGACTCCGCGCACTTCGGCGACCACCCGCTCGGGCGCACCGTCCTGGGGCCCGAGGAGCACCTGCGGACGTTCACGCGCGAGGGCATCGTCGCCTTCCGCGAGCGCCGCTGGTCGGGCGGGCGCGGCGGCGCGTTCGTCGTCGGGAACCTCGACCACCTCGACGCCAACGGCAGCGTCGACGAGCTGTTCGCGCGCTTCCCCGACCTCCCGGCGCCGGGCGCCTTCGAGCCCGCGCCCGCCTTCGCCCCCCGCGTGCTCGTAGGCGAGCGCGACACCAACCAGTCGCACCTGCGGATGTCCTACCGGCCGAAGTTCGACGTCAGCGACCGCGCCGCCCGCGCGGCGTTCACCATCTACTCGACGCTGCTGGGCGGCTCGATGGGCTCGCGCCTGTTCGACGAGATCCGCGAGCAGCGGGGCCTCTGCTACTCGGTCTACGCGATCGAGCACGCGTACGCCGACGTGCCCGTGCTCCAGCTCGGCTCGGGCCTGGAGTCGGGCAAGGCTGTCGAGGCCTACACGCGCATGCGCGAGATCGTCGCCGAGCTGGCCGCCGACGGCCCCACCGAGGAGGAGGTCGAGCGGGCCCGCGCCTACGCGGCCGGCCGACGGGTGCTCGCCTTCGAATCGACCAACGCCGTCGCTCGGTACGCGGCGAACCAGGCAATCGTCTACGGCCAGGACATCGACCCCGACACCGGCATCGCGCTGCTCGACGAGGTCACGCTCGACGACGTCCGCGCGGCCGCCAAGACCGTCGATCCCGACGAGCTCGCGGTGGCCGTCGTCGGACCGCACACGGAGTCGGACTTCGCCTAGCGCGCCCAGGCCCTTGCCCCGGCGCCGGAGCGTGCGACACAATCGCGTACGTGACCGTCGCCGAGGCGCTGAACCGCCGAGAGCTGGCCCGGTACCTGCAGCGGGTGGGCGACCGCTGGCAGCTGACGGGCGCCCGCCTCGGTGGTGCCCGCGCCGAGGACGCGCTGGGGGCCGGGCCGCAGCGCGAGCGCGGGCAGGAGTACGTCGTCGTCCTTGTCTCCGAGCAGTTCGACGGGGTGCCGTGGCTCGAGCGCGTCCATCAATGCGGCTCACTGTGGGACGCCGGCGAGATGGGCGACCGCGCCGACGTGCACTGCTACACGCCGCTCGAATACGAGCGCAAGCGCATCTCGCTGCCGGCGGTCGCCCGCACCCACGACCACGGCATCGACCTCCTCGGGGAAGGATGAGGGGCGGCGCGCGTCCTCTGCCGTAACGCGGGCGCCCGGGCCCGGTCCTCATCCCTGAGTCGTGACCCCACTGCTGTCCTCAGCCCTGCTCGCCACGCAGACCGACGCGCGCCTGCTGGCGCTCGCCGCCGCGGGGCACGACCGCGCCTTCGAGGCGATCGTCGAGCGCTACCGGCGCCCGCTGAGCCGCTACCTGCGCCGGCTGCTGAGCGGTCCGCTGGCCGAGGACGCGCTGCAGGCGACATTCGTCAACGCGTGGCGCTCGCTGCAGGGCGGCACCGACGTGCGCGACCTGCGGCCCTGGCTGTACCGCATCGCCCACAACCAGGCCGTGAACAGCCTTGCGCGCGCCGAGCCGCGGCCGCTCGTGGAGGCCGAGACCGACCAGTTCGCCGCGACCACGGCGGGACCCGACACCGAGGTCGAGCAGCGCGACACGCTTCAGCGGGCGTTCGTCGCGATCGCCGGCCTGCCCGACCGCCAGCGCGCCGCCCTGGTCGCCATCGCCGTCGAGGATCGTCCCCATCCCGACGTCGCACGCGAGCTCGGGCTCACGGAGGGCGCCCTGCGCCAGCTGATCCATCGCGCCCGCACGACGCTGCGGGCCGCTGCGACGGCGGTCGTCCCCGTGCCGCTGGTGACGGTCGTCTTCGCGGGCGGCAGCGACACGACGATGGCCCGCGTGGCCGAGGTCGCCGCCGGCGCGGGGGGCGCGGGCCTGGGCGTGAAGACAGGCGCCGCCCTTCTGGCCGCCGGCGCGATGGTCGTCGGCGCCCCCGCCGTGCACGAGCAACGGGCGCATCCCGGCCCGCCGCCGGTCACGGAGCGCGCCGACGTGCGGGCCACACCGCACCGCGCCGTTGCGCGCCCGGCTCCCAGCCCGGTGCGCGCCGTACGCGCATCGCCGCGGGTCGGCTCAGCCCCGGTGCGCCACGTCGTTCCACGCCCGGCCGCGCCGGCCCGCCGGCGCCACGGCGTCGTGCCGCCACCGACGGCCGAGCGGGAGCGCCATCAGGGCAAAGAAGACGTTCGCGCCCCGAGCGAGTCCGAGGGCCACGGCAACTCCGGGCGTGACGACCGCCAGGCCGAGCCGGTCTCGTCGGGCTCGGGCTCGGGCGACGCCGACAGCTCGAGCGGCACCAGCCGTGACGGCTCCGCTGGGACCGCCACGCGCGAGTCGTCGCGCTCAGGCTCGGGCTCGGGCGACGGCTCCGCGGAGGAGGCCCTCGCCCCGGTCGAGGCGACGAGCGGCGAGGGGTCGAACAGTTCCGGCCCGGGTCCGGGCTCAGGCGACGACCTCCCGTCGCTGCCCTAACGACGTCTGCCGCAAAGTTCTGGCCGTTCGTCGGATTGCGCGTGACGCGGCCCCCGCGCCGGTCACAGTTCCCGACAGCCACCAACGAGCACCGTATGTCTCATCGCCCAACCCCCATCGCCGTTCTCGGGCTCGCAGCGCTCGCGCTGCTGCTTGCGATCGCGCCCGCCGCGAGCGCGAAGAGCCGCGACGCCAACCATGACCGCATCCCCGATCGCTGGGAGCGCGCGCATCATCTGAGCCTGAAGGTCAACCAGGCCGCGAAGGACCAGGACAGCGACGGCATGAGGAACCGTGCCGAGTACCG
>JBDTYI010000049.1:0-58791 GCA_040005775.1 Solirubrobacteraceae bacterium | reverse complement strand
TGACGCGCTGGTCCAGCCAGGCACTGCGGAAGACCAGGCGGCGCAGCCAGTGCACCAGCGAACGGTCGCTTGGGCCGACCAGCTCGGGCCAGCAGTCGTTGACATGCTCGCCCAGCGCCGAGGCGGGCTCGTGGATCTCCCCGTTGACTGCGAGGTTCACGAGGTCCTCGAGCTCGTTCTCCTCCAGGCGCCCGGCCACGAAGCCGAGCTTGAGCGCCGCCTGCTCGCAGCGCTCGCTGAAATCGCGCTCGTTGAACGTGAACCGAAGCTCGCCGTATTCGAGGACGAAGTCCTCGCCAGAGTCGTAGTTGCCGCGCCGTGTCGTGTCCATGAGTTTGATCCCGCCACCCCCGCCGCGGGGGTCCACTCACGGGGCGTCGGCATCCTAGACGCGATCCCTCCCAATCCGGGTGCCCTGAAACTGATCTTTCATCGCGTGGGGGCGGATCCGCGCCGCCGGCGCCTAGAAGCACCATGACCGCCTCCGACCCCACCGCCACGATCCTCGTCGTCGAGGACGACGCAGCCACGCGAACCTACCTGGCCGACAACCTCACCGCCGACGGCTACGAGCTGCTCGTGGCCGGTACCGCGCCCGACGCTCTGGTGCTCATGGAGACGCGCTTCCCCGACCTGGCGATCGTCGACATCGGCCTGCCCGGCGCGTCCGGCCTGGACCTGCTCGGCACTGTGCGGCGTGCCGACGGTGTCGCGAGCCGGGTGGACCCCGGGCTTCCGATCCTCCTCCTCAGCGGGCGAACGGGTGAGCTCGATCGCCTGCGCGGCTTCGAGCGCGGCTGCGACGACTACGTGACCAAGCCGTTGAGCTATCCGGAGCTCCGGGCGCGGGTCCGCGCGCTCCTGCGCCGCGGGGACCGGCGCGGGCGCTCCGGGCGGCTGCGGGTCGGTGACCTCGAGGTCGACACCCTTGCCCGCAGCGTGCGTCTGCGCGGGCGACCGGTGCCCGTGTCCCAGAAGGAGTTCGCGCTGCTGCGCGCGCTCGCCGGAGAGCCCACGCGCGTGTTCACCAAGGAGGAGCTGCTGCGGACGATCTGGGGCTTCAGGGCACGCGGCACCACGCGGACGCTGGACTCCCACGCCTGCCGCCTGCGCACCAAGCTCGGCGCGCACGGCGACCGCTTCGTCGTCAACGTGTGGGGGGTCGGCTACCGGCTCGTCGACGGTCCCGGCGTGGTCGACCTCGAGCCCGCGCTCGCCGCGTCGCTGACCTCGTGACGACCGCTACGCTGCCGGCCTGGGTCCTCACCGCGATCGCCGTGGGCGTCGCCCTGTTCTACCGCGGAGAGCTGCGGCGCCGACGCGAGCTCGTCGCGCGCGCCTGCCACGAGCTGCGCGGGCCGCTGATGGCCGCGCAGCTGGCGCTGCACGCGGGCGCGTGGGGCGGCATCGACCTCGAGCTGCGCCGCGCCGGGATGGCTCTGGACGACCTCGACGCCGCCCCCGCCGGTCGCCACACGGCCGACCGCGACGAGCCGGTCGACGTCGGCGACCTGATCGCCGAGCAGGGACTGACGTGGCGGGCGGTCGCGCCCGCGTTCGGCTGCGAGCTCGACGTCGTTGCACCAGGGTCGCGAACCGTGGTGCGCGGGGACGGCGTCCGCCTCGCGCAGGCGGTCGGGAACCTGGTGGCGAACGCGTTCGAGCACGGCACCGGGCGCGTCGAGCTCGCCGGGCGCTGCCAGGGCGACCGGGTGCGGATCGAGATCGCCGACCAGGGACCGGGGCTGCCGGCGCCTGTCGGGCAGCTCACACGGCGTCCGCGCGCCGGGCGCGGACGCCGCGGGCGCGGGCTCGCGATCGCCGCCGACATCGTCGACCGCCACGGTGGCCGGCTGGTCGCAGCGCCGTCGGCGCGCGGGGCACGGGTTGCGATCGAGCTTCCGGCCTGGCGCGCCGTGCCGTGACCCGCCGCCGGCGGGCTGCCGCACTGCTGGGCCTCGCCTTGCTGCTCGGGGTGCTGGCGGCGTCGGACATGGCCGGGCGCGAGCGCGCGCTGCGCGCGCAACTGGCGCCCGTCGTGACCGTCGTCGCGGCTCGGTCACCGGTCGCTGTGGGCAGGCGGATCCCCGCCGGCGCCCTGGCGGTACGGCGCGTGCCGCTGCGCTACGCGCCGCGCACGGCCTACCGCAGCCCCGAGGACGTGGCCGGGCGCCGCACGGCGGTCGCGATCGCGGCAGGGACGGACATCGACCCGGCGCTGCTGGCGCAGGTGGAGGCGGCTGCTCCCGTGCTGCGGCGCGGGGAGCGTGCGCTGGACGTCGTCGCCCTCGCTCCCGGCGGACGGATCGCCTCGGGCGCGCGGGTCGACGTGGTTGCCACCGCCGACGCCGGTGGGGGCCGGGCGGGTGCGACGAGGCTGGTGCTGCGCGACGCCGAGGTGCTGAGCACCGCCGGTGCGCCGGCGGGCGCCGACGCCGGCGGGCTGCCGCGCGTGCGGGCGTCGCTGCGGGTGTCGACGGGGCAGGCGGTCGACCTGGCGGGCGTCCTCGCCGACGCCCTCCAGGTACGACTGCTGGCGCGCCCCTGAATCTCTAGTTCTGCGGCCCGCCGAGGCCGTTCCAGGTGTTGTCCGGCGTCGTGCCGGGCGTGAACGTCACGTGGAACGGGATCATGTCGCCGGCCTGCTGGGAGCCGTCGAAGGGGGCCCACACGCCGCTGAAGGGGGTGTAGCGGCTGCAGGTGCGCGACCAGGGGTTGGGCAGGCAAGGGTTGTAGGGCTGGACGCGGATGTCCGTCCCCTCGCGCGTCTCGGTCATCTCCTGGAAGTTCGTGAAGCCGTCGTGGTCCTGGTCGTCGGCGCCGTCGTTGACGCCGTCGCCGTCGGAGTCGGGGTTGATCGCGGAGGGCGCGCTGAAGGTGGAGATCGAGTAGGGCGCTTCGCCGGCGTACGTGAGCTTCCACCACTGCTGGGTGCCGCGGAGGTTGAACTCGACCATGTTCGAGAGGTTGTCGCCGTCGGCGTCGCGCTCGTCGTCGGTCAGGACGCCCGTGCCGTCCTCGTCCTGCAGCGCCTGAGTGGGGGAGGAGACGTAGACGCGCCCTCCGCTGTTCTGCGTGCCGTCGCTGTACTGCGTGACGGGGAAGCCGGAGCCGGCGTAGCGCCAGAGCGCGAACTCCTGCGAGAGGCTGAGGCCGTCGCCGTCGAAGTCGTACTTGCCGTCGCTCGGATCGAGCGGGTTGGGCCACGGGCGGCTGCCGGGGTAGGGCAGCGCGATGCTGTTGAGGTCGAGCGCCGACTGGTACTCGTAGCCGTCGACCATGCCGTCGCCGTCGGAGTCGGGGTTGCACGCGTCGGTGAGGATCTGCGCCTCGCGGCCGTTGCTGATGCCGTCGCCGTCCTTGTCACCGCTGGGATCGGCGGCGGCCACCTGCTGACAGGTCGGCGCGGCCGGTGCGGCGGTGCCGGAGCCCGGTGCGGTGCCCGAGCCGCCGGCGCCCGTGCTCGCGGCCTTGGGCGTGATCACGGGGGACAGCGAGGCCGGCGTGAAGGCGCGCGCGAACCGGGCGGAAAGGATGCGCAGGCGGAAGGTGGTGGGCGTGGGCGCCCCGGCCTTCGTCGCCAGGAAGTCGGTGAGCTTGGTGGGGATCTTGACCGAGAGCTTGGTGGTCGTCGCGCTGACCGCACGCACGAACACGGCCGGCTTCCCGACGCGCTGGAAGACGACCGTGTTGCGGTTCTTGCCCGCGCGGAAGCCCTTGCCCTTGACGGTCATCGTGCTGCCGATCGCCACCCGCTTGGGCGAGATGCTCGACACGGAGGGATAGACGGCCTTCGTGGGGGCGGCCGACGCTTGCGCGATCGGGGCGGCGAGCACGGTCGCGGCGGTCAGCACGATCTTCAGGGAACGGTTCATGACTGTGTGGTGGATCGGTCGCTCAGCGCCTCGCTTGACCCGTCTCTCGTTCGATGGACAGATGGCGGACCGGGGCGAGAACCGCGATACGTCGCCCTACTGGACCTATGGAGACCCCCAGTGCCCTCGACGAGATCGCCGGCGGGCTCCGGGCGCGGCTGCTCGCCGAGGCCGGCGCCGACGGCCCGCTGGAGCTGAGCAGCCGCATCCGCGCGGTGGTCGACCGCGAGGCCGCGCTGCTCGACGAGGACGCCCGCGACGAGCTGGTCGCCCGCGTCGCCGAGCGCTCCTTCGGCCTCGGGCCGCTCGAACCGCTGCTGCGTGACCCCGACGTCGAGGAGATCATGGTCAGCGGCTGCTCGCCCGCCTGGGTCGAGCGCCGCGGGCGACTGGAGCCGACCGCCGTGCGCTTCGCGACCGAGCACGAGCTCCGCGAGGTGATCGAGCGGATCCTCGCGCCGCTCGGTCGCCGGGTCGACGAGTCCGAGCCGCTGTGCGACGCGCGCCTGCCCGACGGCTCCCGCGTCAACGTGGTCATCCCGCCGCTGGCGGTGGACGGCCCGGCCCTCACGATCCGCCGCTTCCACACGCGCGGCCTGGGCGCGGACGACCTGCTCGCGCTGGGCACATGGAGCCGGGCGCTGCACGATCTCCTCGCGCGGGCGGTGCGCGCCCGGCGGACCATCCTGGTCAGCGGGGGGACGGGCTCGGGCAAGACCACGACGCTGAACGCGCTGTCGTCGTTCGTGGGCAACGGGGAGCGCATTGTGACCGTCGAGGACACCGCAGAACTGCGGCTGCAGCAACCGCACGTCGTGCGCCTGGAGGCGCGGCCGCCGAGCGTCGAGGGGCGTGGCGAGGTCACGATCCGCCGCCTGGTGCGCAACGCGCTGCGCATGCGCCCTGACCGCATCGTCGTGGGCGAGGTCCGCGGGCCCGAGGCGCTGGACATGCTCGCCGCGATGACGACCGGCCACGATGGCTCGCTCTGCACGGTGCACGCCGGATCGCCGGCGGAGGCGCTGCGCCGCCTGGAGACGCTCGCGCTGATGGCAGGCCTCGGCCTGCCCCACGGCGCGGTCCGTGAGCAGGTCGCCGACGCGATCGACCTCGTCGTGCACCAGGAGCGGCTGGCCGATGGCCGGCGGCGGATCGTCGCGGTCGGCGAGGTCCTGCCTGGTGGTGACCAGCGCAGCCTGTTCACGGTGCGCGACGGGCGCGAGCGCTGGCGATCGGCGGAGGCGGGCGTGCGCCCGTGGACGGGCCGGTGACCGGTGCCGTGGTTCTCGCGGGGCTATCCGGCGTGACCGCCGTCGCGGCGGCGTGGGAGGCCGCCGGTGCCATCGAGCGTGCCGCGCCGGCGCGTGCGGCCGCCCGCCTGCTCGCGCCGCTGCGCGCCGGCCGAGCGCCCACCCCGCCCGAGCGCCGCCGCCTGGCCGTCGTGGGCGCCGCGACGGCGTGCGCGGCGGGATGGATCCTGGGCGGGCCGCTGCTCGCGATGCTCTGCGCCGCCGCCGGACCGTTCGCGGTCCGGGCGGCGGTCCGCGCCCGGCAGGCCCGTCGACGGGCCGAGTTCGCGGCTCGGGCGCCCGCGGCCGCCCGGGCGCTGGCCGACGCCCTGGCCGGCGGTCACGGGGTCCGCGGCGCGATCGCCGCTGCCGGGCCGGACCTCGCCGCCGAGGCTCGCGCGCTGGCGTTGGGCGCCGGGACCGAGGAGACGCTGGACGAGCTGCGCCGGCGCGCGGCCGACCCCGGGTGGGAAGCGATCGTCGCCGCGGTGCTGCTCGCGCGCGACCACGGCGGCGACCTGGCCCTTCTGCTGCGCGCGACGGCCGCGGGGCTCGAGGACGCCGCCCGGCTGCGCGCCGACGCCCGCGGGGCGACCGCGCAGGCGCGCTTCACCGCGTGGATGGTCGGTGCGCTGCCCGTCGGCGCCGCCGCGCTCGGCGCGCTGGTCAGCCCGGGCGCACTGAACGCGATGCTCGCCGACCCGCTGGCGGCGGCGCTGCTCTTGGCGGCGACGGCGTGCCAGCTCGTAGGCGCCGTGCTGATCGCACGGATCGCACGGATCGACGAGGGCGCCTGACGTGACCCGGGCGGAGCTGCTCGCGGCGCTGGCGGCCGTTGTGCTGGCGGCCGCGATCGTCGAGCTGGCCGCCGCGGCGAGCACCGGCACCCGTGGGCGTTCGCGCCTGCCCGCGCGCGCGGCCGGGGCCCTTGCCGGTGCGGGCCGCCTGCTCGGTGCGTCGGTGGCTGCGCCGCCCGGCCTGCGCGCGCAGCTCGACGCCGCGGGGGTCGGCGCCGGCGTCGGCGACATCCTGGCGGCCCGCTGGGGTGCGGCCACCGCCGGCGTCCTGGGCGCGGCGGGCCCGGCGACGGTGATGCCCGGGCGGCTCGCGCTGACGCTGCTCGCGACCGCGGCCGCCGCCGGTTACCTGCTGCCGGGGTGGTGGCTGCGCGGCCGCCTGCGCCGGCGCCGCGGAGCGATGACCGCCGAGCTGGCCGTCGTCCTGGACCTCGTGGCGGTCGCCGCCGACGCTGGGCTGACGCCGATGCGCGCGCTGGCGGAGGTGGGGCGCCGCGGACGCGGCGCGCTCGCCACCGAGCTGCGCGCGACGGCGACGCGCGCGGCACTGGGCGCGCCGCACGCCGAAGCGCTCGCGCCGCTCTCCGCGCGCTGCCCTGTGGAGGGCATCGACGCGCTGGTCGGAGCCGTCGCGCGCGCCGAGCGCCACGGGGCGCCGCTGGCGCCCGGCGTCCGCGCCCTCGCCGTCGACGCGCAGGCGCGCGCCGCGCAGCGCCTGCGCGACCGGGCCGCGCGCGCCGCGCCCAAGATCCAGCTCGTCGTCGCACTGCTGCTCGTGCCCGCGGTGATGTTGCTCGTGGCGGCCGCGCTCGCGTCGCGGCTCTGACCCCGGTCCCGGCACGGGCGAGCGCCGCCGCGTGACATCGAGACGCACCGCATCCCCCGACACGGGGGAAAAGGTGCGGTTCGGCGACATCGAGGCGACTCGCGGCCAGCTCCTACTTCAGCGTAATGGCGAAGCGCGAGCGCGTGACGCCCTCGCCCTCGTCCTTCGCGCCGGCCACGAGGGCGACGAACGCGTCGAGATAGGGCTTCGCCTTCGCGAACTGCGGGTCGCCGCCGGCCTTGGAGCCGACCAGCGCCGTGACCTTGGTCATGTCGAGGAAGAACGAGGGCTTGACGCCGTCGCCCAGCTTCCCGCCCGCCGCGCTGAACGCCGGCGTGCCGCCGAGCGTGGTCGCCGGGTTGATGGCCTCCTGAAGCGCCTTGTCACCGCCGACGGACACGATGAACTTGTCGCCCGCGAGCGCGACGTCGATCCGCGGCGCCCCCGCGCTCTTGATCGAGAAGCCGCGATCGACGCCCGCGCCGGACAGGCTGCGCACCTTCGCGTCCTTCGCCATGCCGCGCGCGAGGCGCTGCAGCGCGCCGATCGCCTTGCGGGTGCGCGCGGGGTCGGTCGAGTTGACGACGAGCGCCCCATGCAGGTCGGCCACGGTGTCGCCGCTGGCGTAGAGGCCAGCATCGCCCATCCACGCGAGCAGGTCCTCGCGCAGGTCGAGCCCGGTCTGCGCGCGGAACTGGCGCATCAGGGCCTCGATGCCCACGCCGCCGAGCCCGGAGCCCCCGATGCTCTTCAGCGAGCGCTCGACAGAGCCGCCGAGGTCGGCGAAGCCGGCGGCTGCGAACGCGTCGCCGGGCAGCGCCCCGACGGCGCCGGCGCCGCTCTTGCCGCTGCCGGCGCTCTTGGGCGTGCCCAGGGTGACGGCGTCGATGCGGATGAGGTCGGGATCGGCCTCGAGCGCGGCCGCGATCGTCTTGGGCAGCGCGCCGCCCAGCGCGGACACGGCGGCGCCGATCTGCGGGTCGCGCCCGCCCGCGCGCTGCTGAACCACGCGCAGCAGTCCCTGCACGTCGAAGTAGGCGAAGCCGGCGCGCTCGGAGGCGACCTTCTCGCGCGCGGCGCGCAGGCCGTTGGCGTCGGCCAGCGACTGGCCCTTCGTCGCGTCGATCGCGGCCTTCACGCCGCTCTCGGTTCCGGCGAGCGCCCGCCCGCCGAACGCGGCCGACGCGCTCTGGTCCTTCGGGTCGTAGCTGTAGGCGACGCCCTTGTACGTGCGCTTGACGACCTTGCGGTCCTTGGTCAGCGCCGCGCGCGCCTTCGCGTCGTCCTTCGAGCCGCTGACGGCCACGAAGGCGGGCTTGGCTCCGGAGTACGACGTGACGGCCACGCCGACGCGGTCCCCCAGCCACGGCGCGACGTCCTTGGCGTAGGTGACGCGGTGGTCCTTGCCCGACTGGTCGATCAGCCCCTCCAGCTTGGCCGCGGGGTCGTTCGTCCGCAGCACCTTCTTGAGCACCGCGGTGACGTCGGAGCCGAGCCTGCCGTCGGGGTGGACGTTCGCCTCGACGTAGATCGGCGCCGTGGCCGGCACCGCCGCGGCGGGGTCGGAGTCGCCACCACTGCCCGAGGAGGACGAGCCGCAGCCCGCGGCCAGTGCAGCCACCGCCGCGAGCAGAAGGGTGAGCAGGAGCGAGCGCGTGATCTTCACCCGTCCAAGAGTAGGGACCGGTGCGGCGGGCGGCGACGGTGCGGACGACCGAACTCCTGCATACGGACGCATAGCGTCCGGACGGAACCGCCACGCACGCGCAATCGCCGTTGCAGATCGCGCCGGCGCAAGCCGCGTTGCCGGATTTCGTGGGACGGCGCCCCACGGCCTCCCACCCAATGATCGCCTGCAAAACGACCCCTTGGAACGCCGCCGACGTCGCCGGCGTGGACGTATGTGGGAGATTTTGTGCAATTGGGGTTGCTTTGTGGGAGATCGTGGGTTAGACATCACGCACCGGACCGGGGTGGAGGGGCTCCTCCCACTCCTCCACCTCGGTCCGGGTTCCTTCTCTCTTGCCTTCCGCCATGGCCTTCCGCGGCACCTTCGACTACTCCCTCGACGCGAAGAGCCGCCTCACGCTGCCGGCCAAGTTCCGCGCGTCGCTCTCCGGAGATGTCGTCCTGGGCCGCGGCACCGAGCCCTGCGTGACGATCCAGACCGCCGAGGACTTCGACGCCTTCGTCGAGGAGTCCCTCGCGGGGATGCACCAGCTCGCGCCCGAGCGCCGGCGCATCGAGCGCTACTTCTCGGCCAACGCCTTCCTCACCAAGATCGACTCGGCGGGCCGCGTGATGGTGCCGCCGCGTCTCATGGAGCACGCCGGCCTCAAGAAGGACGTCGTCGTCGCCGGCGTCGGCGCCGCGCTGGAGATCTGGGACCGCGACGCCTGGGCCGCCCAGGACGCCGAGGTCGACATCGAGAAGATCACCGCCCGTTTTGGCAATCCTGGTTGACATGACTCCCGCCCACGTCCCGGTTCTGGCCGGGGAGCTGATCGACCTGCTGGACCCCCAGCCCGGTGAGATCGCCGTCGACTGCACCTTCGGGGCGGGCGGTCACGCGCGCCTGGTCGCCGAGCGCCTCGGCGCGACCGGCGAGCTGATCGCCATCGACCGCGACCCGGCCGCGCGCGAGCGCTTCGACGACCTCGCCGCCCACGTGCCGTGCGCGACCCGCTTCGTCCAGGCCCCGTTCGCGCAGGCGCTCGAGGACCTCGTGGCCGAGGGCGTCCGCGCCGACCTCGTCTATCTCGACCTCGGCATGTCCTCGATGCAGGTCGACACGCGTGAGCGCGGCTTCTCCTATGCCTACGACGCGCCGCTGGACATGCGCATGGACCCTGAGGACGAGCTGTCGGCCGCCGACATCGTCAACACGTGGGAGGAGCGCCGGCTGTCGAGCGTGCTGCGCGACTACGGCGAGGAGCGCTTCGCCCGCCAGATCGCCCGCGCGATCGTGCGCGCCCGCGACCGCGCCGAGCTGACCACGACCAACGAGCTCGTCGAGGTCATCAAGGCCGCGGTGCCCGCGCCCGCCCGCTTCGCCGCCGGCCACCCGGCCAAGCGGACGTTCCAGGCGATCCGCATCGCCGTCAACGACGAGCTCGGCCAGATCGACGAGGCGCTGCCCGCGGCGTGGGGGCTCCTGCGCGAAGGTGGTCGTTTTGCAGGGATTTCCTTTCATTCGCTTGAAGACCGTCGCGTGAAGCGCTTCCTTGCCGCCCGGGCGCGTGGGTGCATCTGCCCGCCGGATCTGCCCGTCTGCGCCTGCGGCCGGGTCCCGGAGGGCGAGCTGATAACGCGCCGCGGCGTGGTGCCGACCGCCGGTGAGCTGGACGCCAACCCGCGCGCGCGGTCGGCCCGCATGCGCGTCGCACGGAAGCTGGAGGACATCACCCCATGAGTCACACCGCCGCCGCCCACCCGCAGCTGCGCCGGCGCGGGGGGTCGCAGATCGCGCGCCGGAAGAGCGGACCCACCCACCCTGCACCGCGTCCGAAGACCGCAACCACCGCTCCCGCGCAGCGCACGCTCGTGCACGCGCTGCTCTCCGCAGCCCGTCGCCTGGGCGACGCGCGCATGCTCGACCGCCTCGTGCGCGGCCGCGTCTGGCTGGCGATCGTCGCGGTGGCGCTGTTGGGCATCGTCTTCATGCAGGTCTCGCTGCTGCGCCTCAACGCGAGCGTCGGGACCGCGGTCACCAAGGCCGACACGCTCGAGCGCGAGAACTCCGGCCTGCGCGGCGACATCTCCACGCTCGACTCCGGCGAGCGCATCCAGGACGTCGCGGCCAAGCTCGGCATGGTCATGCCGCCGGCCGGCGACGTGCACTTCCTCAACGCGCGCGGGGCCAACGCTGCGCTCGCGGCGACGTCGATCACCGCGCCCAGCCCGGTCAAGGACCCGGTCGTCCCGGCCACGACGACGATCGCCCCCGCAGCGGGGCCTGCGCCCGCGGTCACCCCGGCCGTGACGGCGGTTCAGCCCGCGCCGGTCACCGCCACGCCGGCCCAGACCGCTCCGCCCGCCACCCAGCAGGCCCAGACCCCGGCGCCGGCCCCGGCGACAACCCAACCGGCCACCGCCGCCGCCACAGGCACCGGCGGCGCCTCGGGCTCCGCTGATGCAGCGGGTTCGGGCTCTGCGAGCCTGACACCAGCCGCCGTTGCCGCGCCCGAGGGAGCGAGGTAGGTCGTGGCGCTGATCGAGCGCCGCATCGGCCTCCTCTTCAGCGCCTTCCTCGTCCTCCTCCTGATCGCCGGCGTCCGCGTCGTCTGGCTCGGAACGGTCAAGGGATCCAGCCTCGCCAGCGCGGCCACCTCGCAGCAGGTCGCCGACACCGAGCTGCCCGCCCGGCGCGGCACGATCGTCGACCGCCGCGGAACCGAGCTCGCGGTCTCCGAGCCCGCCGACGACGTCTCGGCGACCCCGTACCTCGTCAAGGACCCGCTGCGCACCGCGAACCGCCTGGCGCCGCTGCTGAGCACGACGCCCGAGGCGCTCGTCAAGAAGCTCGCCCGCCGCGACACCGGCTTCAGCTACCTCGCCCGCGAGGTCCCCGCCGACCAGGCCGAGGCGGTCCGCAAGCTCGACCTGCCCGGCATCGCGCTGACGCCCGGCTACTCGCGCTTCTACCCGCGCCAGTTCCTCGCCAGCCAGGTGCTCGGCTCGGTCGGCACCGACGGCTCGGGGCTCATGGGCCTGGAGTACCGCAACGAGCACCAGCTCGAGGGGTCCAGCGGCAGGCGCCGCCTCGTCAAGGACGCGCTGGGCCAGTCGATCGAGGTTCGCGACACCAAGCCCGCCAAGCCCGGCGCGCGCATGGAGCTGACGATCGACGCGGCGATCCAGGACAAGGTCGAGCGCGTGCTCGCCGACGTGGGGCAGACCTATCGCCCGCGCGGCGCGACGGCGATCGTGATGAACCCCAACGACGGCGAGGTGCTCGCCCTCGCGAACTGGCCGCGCGTGGACGCCAACAAGCCGTGGACCGCGCCCAGCTACGCGGTGCAGGACCGGGCTGTCGGGTTCACCTACGAGCCGGGCTCGACGTTCAAGGCCTTCACGGTCGCCGGCGCCCTCCAGGACGGCAAGGTCACGCCGGACACGCCCTTCGACCTCGCGCCGCAGATCGTCGTGGCCGACCGCACGATCGGGGAGTCGCACCCGCGCGGCCCCGAGCGCCTGACCACCGCGCAGATCCTGGCGCAATCCTCCAACGTCGGCGCGATCACGATCGGCCAGCGCCTCGGCGCGAAGCGCTTCGACTACTACGTGCGCAAGTTCGGCTTCGGCAAGAAGACCGGCGTCGACCTCCCCGGCGAGGAGCGTGGCCTCGTCCTTCCGGTGAACAAGTACTCGGGCTCATCGATGGGCAACCTGCCGATCGGCCAGGGCGAGTCGGTCACGCCGATGCAGATGGCCGCCGCCTACTCGGCGATCGCCAACGGCGGGGTGCTGCGGGCGCCGCTCCTCGTGCGCCGCGTCGACGGCAAGCGCACGGGGCTGCCCCAGGGACATCGCGTGATCTCCAAGGAGACCTCGATGCAGCTGCGCCTGATGCTCGAAGGCGCCTTCGCGCCGGGCGGCACGGCCAGCGAGGTCTCGATCCCCGGTTACCAGCTCGCGGGCAAGACGGGCACGGCGAACAAGATCGATCCCCGCACCGGCGAGTACTCCAAGGCGAACTACATCGCCTCGTTCATGGGCTTCGCGCCGGCGCTTCACCCGAAGCTGATGATCGGCGTGATGGTCGACGAGCCGCAGAGCGCGATCTACGGCGGCGTGGTGGCCGCGCCGGCGTTCGGCAAGATCGCCTCCTTCGCCCTGCCGTACCTGCGGATCCCGCCCAAATAGCCCACCCCGGCGGGTCGAAATAGACTCCGGCGCAATGCTGCTCCGCGAGCTCCTCGGGGACGCCGCGGGCGACGCGCCTGACGTCGAGATCACGGCGCTGGCCTACGACAATCGCGTCGTCGCCCCCGGGACCCTCTTCTTCTGCGTGCCCGGCTTCACCCGCGACGGGCACGACTTCGCGCCCGACGCCGTGGCGCGCGGGGCGAGCGCGCTCGTGGTGGAGCGGGAGCTTGGCCTCGGGGTGCCCGAGGTGCGCGTGCCCGACGTGCGCGCCGCGATGGCGCCGGCCGCCGCGGCGCTGGCGGGCGACCCGACGGCGCACATGACCGCGGTCGGGATCACCGGCACGAACGGCAAGACGACCTCCGCCTACCTCGTGCGCGCATTGCTGGAGGCCGGCGGGCATCGCACCGGGATGCTCGGCACGGTGACTGCGATCGTCGGGGGCGAGGCCGCGCCGATGGTCCGGACGACGCCGGAGGCGATCGACCTCCAGCGCACGTTCGCGCGAATGCGCGACGCGGGCGACGAGGCGGTCGTCATGGAGGTCTCCAGCCACGCGCTGGCGCTGCATCGCGCCGACGCGATCCATTGGGACGCCGCCGTCTTCACGAACCTCACGCAGGACCACCTCGACTTCCACGCCGGAATGGAGGACTACTTCGCAGCCAAGCGGATGCTCTTCGTCGGCGAGCCGCGCCCACCGATCGCCGTGGTCAACGTCGACGACCCGTGGGGCGCCCGCCTGGCGACCGAGCTGCCCGGTGCGATCACCATCGGCCTGGACTCCGACGCAGCCGACCTGCGGGCCAAGGTGCTCGAGGCCGACGCGTCGGGCACCACCTTCGAGGCCGACGGCCTGCGCCTGCGCGTCGCGATGCCCGGGCGCTTCAACGTCCTCAACGCGCTCGGCGCGGTCGCCGTGGCCCGCGCGCTCGGGGTCGGGGGCGACGCGATCGCCGGCGCGCTGCCGCGGGCCGATCGCGTGCCGGGGCGCTTCGAGGCCGTCGAGGCCGGCCAGGACTTCACCGTCGTCGTCGACTACTCCCACACCCCGGACTCGATCGAGAACGTGCTGCGCGCGGCTCGCGAGCTGGCCGACGGGCGGGTGCTCGTCGTCTTCGGCGCGGGTGGGGACCGCGACCGCGCCAAGCGCCCGTTGATGGGCGCCGCCGCGGCGGCCGGGGCCGATGTCGCGATCGTGACCTCCGACAACCCGCGCAGCGAGGACCCCGTCGCGATCATCGATCAGGTCGCCGCGGGCATGGCCGGCGGCGCGAGCATCGAGCGCATCCCTGACCGCCGCGCGGCGATCGAGCGAGCCGTGGCGCTGGCGGGGCCGGGCGACGTCGTGGTGGTCGCCGGCAAGGGCCACGAGCGCGGGCAGGAGCTGGCCGGCGGCGAGAAGCTGCCCTTCGACGACGTCGAGGTCTCGCGGGAGGTGCTGCGTGCGCGCGTGGCCGGCTGAGCGCGTCGCCGAGGCGGCGGGCGGCCGTGTTGTGCGGGAGGCTGCTCCCGGTCCCCTGCGCGCGGAGATCGACTCGCGCTCCGTGGGGCCGGGGGACCTGTTCGTCGGCCTCCCCGGCGAGCGCGTCGACGGCGGCACGTACGCCGTTACCGCGCTCGAGGCGGGCGCCTGGGGTGTGCTGGTGGCGCCCGGGCACGCCACCGGGCAATTGCCGGGCGCCGGCGCCGTCATCGCCGCCGACGACCCCCTCCTGGCCCTTCAGCGCCTGGCCACGGTGTGGCGGCGCGAGCTCGCGTGCCCCGTCGTCGGCGTGACCGGCTCGGTGGGCAAGACGTCGACGAAGGACATCCTCGCCGCGATGCTCGCCCAGCGGCTGCGGACCGTCGCCAACCACGAGAACCGCAACACCGAGATCGGGCTGCCGCTCACCGTGCTCGAGGCTCCGGCGGGAACCGAGGCGCTCGTGCTGGAGATGGGGATGCGGGGCCCAGGTCAGATCGCCGAGCTCGCCCGGATCGCCGAGCCCGACGTCGCGCTCATCACGACCGTCGCCCCGGTGCATCTCGAGCTGATGGGCTCGATCGAGGCGATCGCGGCGGCCAAGGCCGAGCTCGTGGCGGGCCTCGCGCCGGGCGGCACCGCCGTCATCCCGGCGGGCGAGACGCTGCTCGACGCCCACCGCCGCGACGACGTGACGACGATCACGTTCGGTCCCGGCGGTGACGTGGAAGCGCTGCCCGGCGGCTTGACGGTGCCGTTTGCCAGCGCCCACATGCTGCGCAACGCGCTGGCGGCCCTCGCCGCCGCCCGCGCCGTCGGCGTCGAGCCCGCGGGCGCACTGGACGTGGCGCTGTCGAGCCTGCGGGGGCAGCGGATCGAGCTGGGCGGAGGCATCGTCGTCATCGACGACTGCTACAACGCCAACCCGATGTCGATGCGCGCCGCCCTCGACGATCTCGCCGCGTCCGCATCTGGGCGCCGCGTGGCCGTGCTCGGCGACATGCTCGAGCTGGGCCCGCAGGAGATGCGGTTCCACGCCGAGACCGGGGCGCAGGCGCGCGCCGCGGGCGTCGAGCTGCTCGTCGCGGTGGGCCCGCGCGCGGCCCGCATGGCCGACGGGTACGGAGACGGCGTCGTCGCCGTGCCCGACGCTGCCGCCGCCGTCGCGGTTCTCCCCGGTCTCATCGAGCCCGGCGACACCGTGCTGGTCAAGGGCTCGCGCGGCGTCGGCCTCGAGGTCGTCGCGCCGGCAATCTCGACCCGCCCACCCCGCGGGCGCTGATGGGCGAGATCCTCATCGGCGGCACGGCCGCCCTGCTCATCTGCGTCTTCCTGTCCCCGAAGTTCATCGAGTTCCTGCACAAGCGGGAGTTCGGCCAACACATCCGTGAGGAGGGCCCGGAGGGCCACCACGTGAAGGCCGGGACGCCGACGATGGGCGGGATCATCATCTTCACGGCGGTCTCGCTGCCGTTCCTGCTGCTGGCGAACTACGACTGGCGCGCGGTCGGCGTCTACGGCGCGGCCATCCTGTGCGCGCTGCTGGGCTTCGCCGACGACTACACGAAGATCGTCAAGCGCCGGTCGCTCGGCCTGCGGGCGCGCACGAAGCTCGGGATGACGATCATCATCTCCCTCGGCCTGTGGTGGGTGGCCACGCAGAAGGCGGGGCTGCCCGAGACGCTGCGCCTGCGTACCATCGACGCCACCGTCGATCTCGGTGTCTTCTACCCGCTGCTCATCTACCTGGTGGTCGCCGGCACGACGAGCGCGGTCAACCTCACGGACGGCCTGGACGGCCTCGCGGCGGGCTGCGCGGCGATCGTGCTGCTGGCCTACATCGGCATCACCTTCATCACCACCGGCCAGGAGGACCTCGCCCTGCTCGCGGGCTGCCTGGTCGGCGCGTGCGTCGGCTTTTTGTGGTTCAACGCGTTCCCGGCGACGATCTTCATGGGGGACACCGGATCGCTCGGGCTCGGCGGCGCGGTCGCCGGGCTGGCGGTCATGACGAAGACCGAGGAGCTGCTCATCGTCCTCGGTGGGATCTTCGTGATCGAGGCGCTCAGCGTGCTGATCCAGGTCTTCTCGTTCCAGACCTTCCGCAAGCGGGTGTTCCTCATGGCGCCCGTGCACCACCACTTCGAGATCTCCGGCTGGTCGGAGACGAAGATCATCCTGCGCTTCTGGATCGTCGCCGCCGTGGCCGCCGCGATCGGCTTCACTATCTTCCAGCAGTCCGTGCGGTGAGCCCATCGTTTCGGCCGCCCCTGCCGACGGGCCCGTGGCTCGTCGTCGGGATGGCGCGCTCGGGCCGCGCCGTGCTCGACGCTCTGCACGGTGCCGGCCACGACGCACGCGGGGTCGACCGCAGCACCGGCGACGACACGCCCGCCGCGCTGCAGGGCGTACACGCCGTGGCGAAGTCGCCCGGCGTGCCACGCGAGGCGCCGATCATCGCCGCGGCGCTCGAGCGCGGGATACCCGTCCTGGGCGAGATCGAGGTCGCCTGGCGGCTGCTGGCCAACGAGTTCGTCGCGGTCACGGGTACGAACGGCAAGACGACCACAGTCGAGCTGATCGGCCACATCCACCGCGAGGCCGGGCTCCCGGTCGCCGTGGCGGGCAACGTCGGCACCGCGCTGAGCTCGCTCGTGGGCGCGCTGGACCCGGCGGCCACGGTCGTGTGCGAGACGTCGTCGTTCCAGCTCGAGGACACCACCGCGTTCGCCCCCGAAGGCGCGGTGCTGCTCAACGTCGCGCCCGACCACCTCGACCGCCACGGCACCCTGGAGGCCTACACCGCCGCCAAGCTTCAGGTTTTCGCCCACCAGGGCAACGACGACGTCGCGGTGGCGCCGCTCGGCCTCGGGATCGAGGACCTCGGCGGCTGCGCGCGTCGCGTGTGCTTCGGCGACGGGCCGCAGGCCGAGCTGTCCGACCGCGCCGGGCACCTGTGGTGGGCCGAGGAGCCGCTGCTGGGCGTCGAGGAGATCGGGATTCGCGGGCTGCACAACCGCCGCAACGCGATGGCCGCCGCCGCGATCTGCCTGGCCCGCGGCGTCGAGCTCGACGCGGTCCGCGCCGGGCTGCGGACCTTCGCCGGCGTCGAGCACCGCCTCGAGGAGGTCGCGACGCTCGACGCGGTCCTCTACGTCAACGACTCCAAGGCGACGAACGTCGACTCCACGCTCGTGGCCCTTGCCAGCTTCGAGACGCCCGTGCATCTGATCCTCGGCGGGCAGGCCAAGGGCCAGGACTTCGCCCCGCTGCGCGCGCCCGCCGCCGAGCGCTGCGCCGGCGTCTACCTGATCGGCGAAGACGCGCCCGTGATCGAGGCCGCCGTCGGCGGCGCCCGCTGTGGGACGCTGGCCGCTGCGGTCGACGCCGCGGCCGCCGCGGCGAAGCCCGGCGAGGTGGTGCTGCTGTCGCCGGCGTGCGCGTCGTTCGACCAGTTCGCCGACTTCGAGGAGCGCGGCCGCGCGTTCAAGGACTTGGTGGCCGCGCGGCGAAAGTAGCTCGACATGCGCGTCGCCGCCCGCGCCACGAAGAAGTCCCCTCAGAAGCCGCTGGAGTACAACCTCCTGCTCACGGCCACGCTGTGCCTGCTCGCCGCGGGCGCGATCATGGTCTACAGCGCCTCCAGCGCCAAGACGCTCCTGCAAGGGCAGGGCGACGGGACGACCTACCTCGTGCGCTACTGCGCCTACGGCGCGCTCGGGTTCATCGCGATGCAGCTCATCGCCCGCCAGGGGCTCGAGCTCGTGGTGCGGATCACCGGGCCGCTGCTGGCGATCGCGTTCTGCTGCCTCGTCGCGGTGAAGGTCCCGGGCGTCGGCGTGACCGTCAACGGCGCGCGGCGGTGGCTGGGCGCCGGCCCGCTGGTCTTCCAGCCCTCCGAGCTGGCCAAGCTCGCGCTCGTGCTCTACGCGGCGAAGTTCCTGGCCCAGAAGCCGCGGAAGATCAGCACCCCGCGTGCCGTCACGCCCGTGCTGATGGTGGCTGGGACGATGATCCTGCTCGTCGCCTCCCAGCCCGACCTGGGCACCGCGCTGGTCATCGCCTTCACGCTCAGCGCGCTGCTCGTCGCCGCCGGCTTCCCGGTGCGCTTCCTGGGGATCGGGGCGGGCGGCGCCGTCCTGTTGATCACGGTGTTCGCGATCGTCGAGCCCTACCGGCGGGCGCGGCTCACGTCGTTTCTGGACCCGTGGAGCCATGCGGGGGACGCGGGGTTCCAAGCGGTGCAGGGCCAGATCGCGCTGGGCTCGGGCGGGTTCTTCGGCCGCGGGCTGGGTCAGTCGGTGCAGAAGATCTTCTACCTGCCCGAGGCCCACACCGACTTCATCCTGGCCATCATCGGCGAGGAGCTCGGCGTGCTCGGGATCCTCGCGCTGCTGTGCCTGTACGGGATGGTCGCCTACGCGGGCCTGCGCGTCGCGAAGGCCGCCCGCGGCGCCTACGCGAAGCTGCTGGCCGCGGGAATCACGTCGCTGATCCTCAGCCAGGCGTGCCTGAACGTCTTCGCCGTGCTCGGCCTCGCGCCGCTGACCGGGGTGCCGCTGCCCTTCATCTCCTACGGCGCGACGAACCTCACCGTGCTGCTCGTGGGCATGGGCCTGCTGCTCAACGTGGCGGGCGGGGGCACCGTGCCGCTGCGCGTCGTGACAGGATCCCGCCGCGGTGGCGCAGAAGACGATCGTGATCGCCGCGGGCGGGACAGCCGGGCACGTGGTGCCGGCGCTGGCGGTCGCGGACGCGCTGCGGGCTGAGGGCGCGCACGTCGTCTTCGTCGGCGGCGAGCGGGCCGAGAAGACCCTCGTCCCCGCCGCGGGCTATGAGCTGCGCCCGATCGCGGTCGAGGGGCTGAGCCGCTCCAATCCGCTGAAGGCCGCCCGCGCCGTCGTGCGCGCCGGAAAGGCGGTCGGCGCCGCGCGGGCGATCCTGCGCGAGCTCGAGCCCGCCGCCGTGATGGGCGGGGGCGGCTACGTCGCCGGCCCGGTGGGCCTGGCCGCCGTGCGGGCGCGTGTGCCGCTCGTGCTCACCGAGGCCGACAGCCACCTCGGCCTGACCAACCGCCTGCTGGCGCGCCGCGCGCGGCGCGTCTGCCTCGCCTTCCCGATCGGAGGCCGTGAGGGGGAGAAGTATCCGGTCACCGGCCGCCCGGTCCCGCGCCCGGCGACCGACCGCGCCGCCGCGCGCGCCCGGTTCGATCTCGACGTCACCGATCGCTGCGTGCTCGTGTTCGGCGGCTCGCTGGGCGCGCGGTCGATCAACGAGGCGGCGATCGCCGGCCTGGCCGGCTCGCCCTACCGGGTGCTGCACGCCGCCGGCGCGCGCGACTTCGCGGCGCTGTCGGAACGCGAGCTGAGCGCGGGCTACGACCTGCGTGAGTACATCGACGGCTTCGGCGAGGCGCTGCTGGCCGCCGACGTGTGCGTGGCGCGCTCGGGCGGGTCGATCGCCGAGGTGGCCGCGCACGGGCTGCCGGCGATCCTCGTGCCTTATCCGCACGCCGCGGGCGACCACCAGGCGGCCAACGCGCGCTGGATGGCCGACGGCGGCGCCGCGGTGGTCGTGCCCGACGCCGAGCTCACCCCGGACCGACTGCGCGCTGAGGTCGACGCGCTGCTCGGCGACCCCGACCGCCTGGCGCAGATGGCCCGCGCGTCGCGCGCGCTCGCCCGGCCCGACGCGGCCGCGCGGATCGCCGCTGAAGTCCTGTCGGCGGCCTCCTGAGCGGGTAGCGTCCGGGCCATGGCTCTGCACGGCGGCATCGACCTCGGCGGCACGAAGATCCAGGCCGCGGTGGTCGACGACACCGGCGCGGTCCGCGGCCAGTCGCGCCGGCCGACGCCGACCGACAGCGGCCCCGAGGGTGTCGCGGCCGAGATGGTCGTCGCCCTCCAGGAGGCCGCCACCCAGGCGGGCACCGAGGCGACCGCGCTCGACGGCGCCGGCGTGGGCTCGCCCGGGGCCGTCGAGAACGAGCTCGGCACCGTCTCGGAGGTCGTCAACATCCCCGGCTGGGAGGGGGCGTTCCAGCTGCGCGACGCGCTGTCCGACCGCCTCGGGACACGCGTGGCGATCGGCAACGACGTGCAGGTGGCCACCGACGCCGAGGTCGCCCTGGGCGCCGGGCGGGCCTTCAGCTCGCTGCTCGGGGTCTTCTGGGGCACCGGGGTCGGCGGCGGGGTCGTGCTCGAGCGTCAGGCCTGGCTCGGGCGCTCGTCGGCCGGCGAGGTCGGCCACATGGTCGTGAAGCTGGGCGGCCGGCGCTGCGGCTGCGGGCGCAAGGGCTGCATGGAGGCCTACGCCGGGCGCGGGTCGATGGAGCGCGAGGCGCGTCGCCGCCACGAGGCCGGCGAGCACACCGAGCTGTTCAAGATCATGGAGAAGCGCGACCGCGAGCGGCTGTCGAGCGGCATCTGGTCGCGCGCGCTGGACCAGGGCGACGAGCTGGCCGAGTCGCTGATGGCCGAGGCCGTCGCCGCCCTCGGCGCGGGCGTCGCGTCGGCGGTCAACCTGCTCGACATCGAGGCCGTGGTCATCGGCGGTGGGATGGGCCTGCGGATGGGCGAGCCCTACGTCGAGCGCATCCGCGCCGCGATGCTGCCCCACCTGTTCAAGGACTCAGACCCGCCCGCGGTGGTGCTCGCGGAGCTGGGCGACCTGGGCGGGGCGATCGGCGCGTCGCTGCTGGTCAGCGCACCGCAGCCGGCGTGACGGGGCCGGGCGAGCTCGGCCGCGGTGCGCCGTCGTCGGCCCGCGCCGTGACGGCGCCCAGCGCGATCGCGAGGATCACGAGCATGGCGGTGGGCAACGCGCGCCAGCGGGTGGGGGAGACCGGCTTCATCCGACCCATTCAACGGCCGGAAGCGCCCGAGGTTGCGCGCGTTCTATGACAACTCTCACGAACCGGCCCTGGGCTGGCCGGCGCCTGCACCTCGTCGGGCTCGGCGGCGCCGGGATGAGCGGCTACGCCCGCGCCGCGGTCGCCCTGGGCGCGGCGGTGTCCGGTTCGGACCGCGCGGAGTCCGCCGGGCTGGAGGAGCTGCGCGCCCTGGGCGTCGACGCGCACGTCGGCCACGCGGCCGAGAACGTGCCCGCGGGCGACGACGTCGAGGTCGTGCACTCCAGCGCGATCGCGCCCGACAACCCCGAGCGCGCCGCCGCCGCCGCGCGCGGGCTGCCCGACCGCCCGCGGGCCGCGCTGCTGGCCGACCTCAGCGCGCTCAAGCGCACGATCGCGGTGGCCGGAGCCCACGGCAAGACGACGACGTCCTCGATGGCCGCGCACATCCTGCTGCGCTGCGGTCTGGAGCCCAGCTACCTGATCGGCGGCGCCCTGACCACCACCGGGCGCAACGCCGACTGGCGCGACGGCGACTGGCTCGTCGTCGAGGCCGACGAGTCGGACCGCTCGATGCTCTCGCTCGACGTGGACATCGCGGTGGTGACGAACGTCGAGCTCGACCACCACGCCACCTACGGCTCGCTCGGGGAGCTGCGCGAGGCATTTCGGACCCTGCTCGCCGGCGCGCCGCAGGCCGTGCTCTGGGACCGGCCCGAGATCCTCTCGCTGCGCGGCGAAGGTCCGGTCGCGGCCTTCGACGTGCCCGACCCCGACCTCTCCGGCGGCGGCGTCCGCTTCCTCTGGCGCGGCCACGAGGTGCGCCTGCCGGTGCCCGGCGCCCACAACGCCCTGAACGCCGCCGCGGCGCTGGAGGCCTGCGTGCTCGCGGGCGCCGACGAGGCCGCGGCCGCCGCGGCGCTGGCGGACTTCGGCGGCGCCGGGCGTCGCTTCCAGCCGCTGGGCCACACGCGCGAGGGCGCGGCCGTCGTCGACGACTACGCCCACCACCCGACCGAGGTCGCGGCCACCATCGCCGCGGCGCGCACGCGGGGGCCGCGGCGGCTCATCGCCGTCTTCCAGCCCCATCTGTTCTCCCGCACCGCCGCGTTCGCGCGTGAGTTCGGCGCCGCGCTCGCGCAAGCCGACGTCGCCGTGCTGCTCGACGTCTACCCGGCCCGTGAGCGCGCCGAGGACTTCCCCGGCGTCAGCGGCCTGCTGATCGCCCGCGAGGCGGCCGAGCACGCCGGCGGGCGCCCGGTGCTCTGGATGCCGGGCTTCGACGACGCTGAGAAGGCCCTGCGCGGGCTCCTGCGCCGCGACGATCTGGTGCTCGTGCTGGGCGCGGGCGACGTCGACGCGCTGGGACGGCGCTTGGTGGCGTAACAGCGCGGCGAGGAGGGGTGTGACGCGTTGACGGTCTCTATGACCGTCCAGGCGTCACACCCCGTCCCAGGAGTGGCCGACGAACACGGGCTCGGGCACGATGTCCACGCCGAAGCGGTCGTGGACCCTGGCAGCGATCTCGCGGGCGAGGGCGACGAGCTGCGCGGTCGTGCCCGCCCCGCGGTTCGTCAGCGCGAGCGTGTGCTTCGACGAGATCGCGATGCCTTCGGGGTCGCCGTACCCCTTGGTGAACCCGGCGCGCTCGATCAGCCAGGCGGCCGAGGTCTTCACTTGGCCCTCCTCCTGCCAGCGCGGCGGCGGCGCGCCCGCACGTGCCTCGAAGGCGGCGAACGCGTCGGGGTCGAGGACCGGGTTGGTGAAGAACGAGCCCGCCGAGACGGTGTCCGGATCGCAGGGGTCGAGGACCATGCCCTTGCCGCGGCGCAGGCTCAGCACCGCCTCGCGGACCGCGTCGAGGGGGGCGCGGTCACCCAGCTCGACGCCGAGTGTCCGCGCGAGCTCTGCATAGCGCACGCGCGCCGACGCCCCGCTGGGCTCCAGCGCGAACTCGACCGCGAGCACGAGCCAATGGCCCGGATCGCGCTTGAAGGCGCTAGAGCGGTAGGCGAACGCGCAGTCGGTGGGGGCGAGCGACACGATCTCGCCGCTGCGCCGGTCCAGCGCGCGGACGCCCGTGATCGTCTCGGCGACCTCCTGGCCGTAGGCGCCGACGTTCTGGATCGGCGTCGCGCCGACCGAGCCGGGGATGCCGGAGAGGCACTCGACCCCCGACAGGCCATCGGCCACGCAGCGCTCCACCAGCGCGTCCCACGACTCGCCCGCGGCGACCTCGACCCGCGCGGCGTCCCGGGCGACGCCGCGCGTGACCGCCCGCACGACCGTGCCGGGGAAGCCCGCGTCGGCGACCACGACGTTCGAGCCCCCGGCGAGCACGAGCGTCGGCTCGCCCGCGGCGTCGAGCTCGCGCACCGCGCCGACGAGCTCGGCCTCGGTGGCGGCGTCGACGACCGCGCCGGCGGGGCCGCCCAAATGCAGCGTGGTGAGCTCGGAGAGCAGCACGGCGGGCACCTTAGAGGTCATCCGGGGACTCCGCGGCGGGGCCAGACGGCCGAATCGTGGATGCCTGCCGTCGCCGATATCCGAAGTCGATACTGGTTGTATCGGTGAGGGTCAGCGGTCGCGGCAGGCGCCGCGAGGCGCCCGTGTGGGCCGTCGGGGGGTCCGCGGGTGGCCTCTTCGGGAGGAGTTCGCCCAGCCCCGTCGAAGGCCCGCGTGGATGCGCACGCCCGCCCTGCCGCCGCTGCCTCGCCCGCACGTTCGCACGCTCGCCGCCTTCGCCGGCGTTCTGGTCGTCATCGCCGGC
The DNA here is from genome assembly GCA_040005775.1 of Solirubrobacteraceae bacterium. Lineage (GTDB taxonomy): Bacteria > Actinomycetota > Thermoleophilia > Solirubrobacterales > Solirubrobacteraceae > JAOPZW01. The sequence continues at coordinate 35,051 of JBDTYI010000049.1, read as the reverse complement.
GGCTGGCTGTGGCTGCGCGACTCGAGCCTGGTCTCGGTGCGGAAGGTCACCGTCTCGGGTGTCAGCGGCGCCGACGCCCCGCGCGTTCGCGCCGCCCTCGAGCAGGCCGCGCGGTCGATGACCACGCTTCACGTGCGCGACGGCCAGCTGGAGACCGCGGTCCAGCCCTTCCCGGCGGTCATCGGCGTCAGCGCGAACTCCGACTTTCCCCACGGCATCCACATCACCGTCCACGAGCACGTCGCCGTCGGCGTCGTCTCCGGGCCGGGCGCGGGCCTGCCGATCGCCGCGGACGGGACTGTCCTGCGCGGGAGCACGAGCCGAGGCCTCCCGGCCATCTCCACTCGCCGCCCGCCCGCGACCGACACCGTCACCGACCCGCGCACGAAGGCGCTCGTGAAGCTCCTCGCCGCCGCGCCCGCCCAGGTCCGCGGACAGGCCGAGCGGGCGTTCGTGGGGGAGCGCGGCCTGACCGTCCGCCTCGCCGACGGGCCCGCCCTGTACTTCGGCGGAACCGATCGGCTCGCCGCCAAGTGGACCGCGGTCGTGCGCGTGCTCCAGGACAAGACCTCGGCCGGCGCGACGTACCTCGACGTCCGCCTGCCCGAGCGCGCGGCGGCCGGCGGGCTCGCGCCACTGCACCCGCAGACCGCGCCGACGGCAACCGGCGGAACCGTCGGCGCGCAGCCCGCTCAGCCCTCCACCACCACCCCTGCACCCGTCCAGCCGGCGACCCCGGCTCCCGCCGCCCCATGACCTGACCCTCAACTTGGGGTTGAGCCTGCCTGGACCCCTAACACTCAACGACGACTAGAGGGTTCTGGAACTTGCAAGGAACCTTGCTGGCGTAGAGTGTGCGTTGACACGGTTCGATTCCCGTGCATACCGTCCTTCCCGCGACGCTCGACCGGGGGCGCGGAAAAGACCTTCAACCCTAGATCGAGGCTCGGTCGGAATCTCATGGAAAGCAGCGGAAGCTATCTAGCCGTCATCAAGGTCGTCGGTGTCGGCGGCGGTGGGACCAATGCGGTGAACCGCATGGTCGACGCCGGCCTGCGCGGGGTGGAGTTCGTCTCGGCGAACACCGACGCCCAGGCGCTGCAGATGACCGATGCGGACATCAAGCTCAACATCGGGCACGACCTGACGAAGGGCCTCGGCGCCGGCGCCAACCCGGAGGTCGGCTTCGGCGCGGCCGCCGAGTCGCGCGACGACATCAAGGAGGCGCTCAAGGGCGCCGACATGGTCTTCGTCACCGCGGGCGAGGGCGGCGGCACCGGCACGGGCGCCGCGCCCGTCATCGCCGAGATCGCCAAGAACGAGATCGGCGCGCTCACTGTGGGCGTCGTCACGAAGCCGTTCGACTTCGAGGGCTCCCAGCGGATGCGCCAGGCCGACGAGGGCATCGCGCGGCTGCGCGACGTCGTCGACACGCTGATCGTCATCCCGAACGAGAAGCTGCTCAACATCGTCGAGCGGCGCACCACGATCCTCGAGGCGTTCCGCGAGGCCGACAACGTCCTGCGCCAGGGCGTCCAGGGCATCACCGACCTGATCACGATCCCGGGCCTGATCAACCTCGACTTCGCCGACGTGCGGACGATCATGTCCGACGCCGGATCGGCCCTGATGGGGATCGGCCAGGCAGGCGGCGAGAACCGCGCCACCGAGGCCGCCAAGCAGGCGATCGCCAGCCCGCTGCTGGAGGAGTCCGTCGAGGGCGCCACCGGCATCCTGCTGAACATCACCGGCGGCCGCGACATCGGCCTGTTCGAGATCAACGAGGCGGCCGAGGTCGTTCAGAGCGCCGCCGAGACCGGGGCCAACATCATCTTCGGCTCGGTCATCGACGAGGGCATGGGCGACGAGGTCCGCGTGACCGTCATCGCCACCGGGTTCGACCACGGCCGCGCGCGCCCGCGCACGGCGCGCGAGGAGACCAGCGACCGCGCCCGCCGCCGCGACCGCAGCCCGCGTGTCGGCGAGCGCGAGCGCGACTCGCTCGAGATCCCCGACGACGAGATCGACATCCCGCCGTTCCTGCGCGACCGCTGACCGCGGGCGCGGTCGCGAACCTGAACGAAGGTCGGGCGCCGGCCGCCGGCGGCCGACGTAGCGTCGTTCGTGTAAGGCACGCGAACCTGGGGGCAACCGTGGCGGACATGACGGCGGAGGATCTCGCGGAGCACATCGAGACGCTCTGCGAGACCAGCATGGATGAGCTCGACGAGCTCCTGCACGAGCTGCTCGTGCAGATCTACGCGACGCGCGAAGCCCAGAACAGCTGGCCACACCGCCCCGGGGACGGATCGGCCGCGTTGCTAGGGTCAGCCGCGGTGGCCGCCCCGACCTCTTCCCCTGCCCTGAAGCGCACCCCGCTGCACGCCCGCCACGCCGAGGCCGGGGCCCGGCTGGTGGGATTCGCGGGCTGGGAGATGCCCGTGCAATACGAAGGCGTGCGCCCCGAGCACATGGCCGTTCGCAGCTCCTGCGGCATCTTCGACGTCTCGCACATGGGCGAGATCGAGACCTCCGGCCCGCAGGCCTTGGACTTGCTCCAGCGCCTGCTCTCCAACGACGTGTCGACGGTCCCGGTCGGCGGGGCGCAGTACAGCGTCCTGTGCCGCGACGACGGCGGCGTGCTCGACGACCTCTTCACCTACCGCCTGGCCGCCGACCACTTCCTGACCGTCACCAACGCGTCGAACCACGAGAGGGACTTCGACTGGTTCGCGGCGCACTCCGGCGGCTTCGACATCGAGCTGACCGACGCTCACGACCGCTACGCGATGCTCGCCGTCCAGGGCCCGGCCGCCCGCGAGATCGTCCAGACCATCAGCGACGCGCCCCTGCCCGAGCGCTTCGCGACCGCCACGCGCACCCTCGTCGGCCGCTCGGTGCTGGTCTGCGGCACCGGCTACACCGGCGAGGACGGTGTCGAGCTGCTCTGCGATCCCGGCGACGCCGTCGCGCTCTGGGACGAGGTCGTCCGCCGCGGCGCCACCCCGGCGGGCCTCGGCGCGCGCGACACGCTGCGCATGGAGGTCTGTTACCACCTCTACGGCAACGACCTCATGGAGTCCCGCGGCCCGATCGAGGCCGGCCTGGGCTGGGCCTGCAAGGAGGCCACCGGCTTCATCGGCTCCGAGGCGATCGCGGGCACGCGGAACATCGGCCCGGCCGAGAAGCTCGTCGCCTTCCGCCTCACCGGCCCCGGCATCGCCCGCCAGGGAAACCCGATCAAGGGTGGCGGCGAGGTCACGAGCGGCACCATGTCGCCGTGCCTCGAGGCCGGGATCGGCCTGGCCTACGTGCCGGCCACCACGGCTGCGCCCGGCACCGAGCTGACGATCGACGTCCGCGGCAAGCAGCGCCCCGCCGTGGTCGCCAAGAAGCCCCTGTACGTCAAGGAGACCGATGGCTGACGCGAGCTACCCCGAGGACCTGCTGTACCACGCCGAGCACGACTGGGCACGGATCGACGACGACGTCGCCACGATGGGGATCACCTGGTTCGCTCAGGATGCCCTGGGCGAGGTCGTCTTCTTCGACCCGCCCGAGGTCGGCACCTCGATCAAGAAGGACGAGCCCTACGCCGAGGTCGAGTCGGTCAAGGCCGTCTCTGACGTCATCGCGCCGCTGTCGGGCGAGATCGTCGAGGTCAACACCGGTCTGGGCGACAGTCCCGAGGCAATCAACGAGGACCCCTACGGTGAGGGCTGGTTGGTCAAGGTGAGGCTGAGCGACGTATCCGAGAAGGACAGCCTGATGGACGTCGCCGCCTACCAGGCCCAGCTCTCTTAGGACCCGACCCGAGAAGGACCGACTTGTCGCGCTACACCGCCACCACCGACGCCGACCTGGAGGCGATGCTCGCCGAGATCGGCGTCTCGAGCCTCCAGGAGATCTTCGACCGCCAGATCCCCGCCGGCGTGCGCCTCGAGGGGCCGCTCGACCTGCCCGAGGGCCTGCCCGAGCAGGAGGTCTACGCGCACCTGCGCGAGCTGGCCGCCCGCAACACGTCGGCCGAGGACGAGATCACGTTCCTGGGCGCCGGGATGTACGACCACTACGTCCCTGCGGTGATCGACATGCTCATGGGCCGCTCGGAGTTCCTGACGCCCTACACGCCCTACCAGCCCGAGATCTCCCAGGGCGGGCTGCAGGTGATGTTCGAGTACCAGACGGCGATCAGCGAGCTCACGGCCCTGCCGGTGTCCAACGCGAGCGTCTATGAGGGTCCAAGCGCCGTCGCGGCCGCCGCGTACCTGGCGCACATCGCCAACGGCAAGGGCAGGGTCGTCGTGTCCCGGGGCGTGCACCCGCACGCTCGCGCCGCCCTCGCGACCCTCGCCGCCGGCTACGGCCATGAGGTCGTCGAGATCGAGCTGCGCGACGGCGTCACCGACCCCGACGCGTGGGCGGAGGCGATCGACGGCGAGACCGGCGCCGTCATCTTCCAGCAGCCGAACTTCCTCGGCGCGGTCGAGGACGCCGAGGCGCTCGCGGGCGCCGCCAAGGAATCGCCTGCCGTCGTCGTGGGCTCCTACGACCCGATCCCGCTGGGCATCGTCAAGCCCCCGGGCGAGTGCGGCGTCGATGTCGCGGTCGGCGAGGGACAGACGCTCGGCAACCGGCTGGACTTCGGCGGCCCGTCGTTCGGGTTCTTCGCCGCCACCCAGGCCTACCTGCGGCGCATGCCGGGCCGCATCGCCGGCGAGACCACCGACGTCGACGGGCGCCGCGGCTTCGTGCTCACGCTCCAGACGCGCGAGCAGCACATCCGCCGCGAGAAGGCCACGTCGAACATCTGCACCGCGCAGGCGCTCAACGCGCTGGCCGGGGTCGTCTACCTCAGCTGGCTGGGCCGCGAGGGCCTGGTCGAGCTCGGCGAGCTGCTGCTGCAGCGCACGCACTACGCCCGCGAGGCATTGGTGGCGCTCGACGGCGTCAGCGCCCTGCACGAGCAGCCGGTCGTGCGCGAGTTCGCCGTGCGCCTGGACGCCGATGTCGACGCGGTCATCCGCCGCTGCCAGGAGCAGGGCGTCAACCCCGGCTTCGCGCTGGGCCGCGAGTACGACGAGTTTCCCGACGGCCTGCTCGTCGCGCTCACCGAGCAGCGCTCGCGCAAGGACATCGACCGCCTCGTCGAGGTGCTCGGCGCCGCCGTGGCGGCAGAGCGCACGAGGGTGGGGGCGGCGTCGTGAGCACGATCAACGACAACGTCCTGCACGGCGATCCCGGCGTCGAGGCCCATGAGCCCAGCCATAGGGTTCCCGTGGGCGGGGAGGTGGCCAGCCCGCTGCAGCGCGAGGCGGCCGTCACGATCTTCGAGAAGGGCGCCAAGGGCCGCCGGGCGTTCACGGCACCGCGGCTCGACGTGCCCGAGGCCGACGGCGAGCAGCTGCTCCCCACGGCGCTGCGGCGGAGGGAACCACCGCGGCTCCCGGAGATCTCCGAGCCCGAGCTGGTCCGCCACTACGTGAACCTGTCGAAGCGCAACTTCGACCTCGACTCGGGCTTCTACCCGCTCGGCTCGTGCACGATGAAGCACAACCCGCGCCTGCACGAGCGCGTCGCGGCGCTGCCGGGCCACGCCCGCCTGCACCCGCTGCAGAGCGCCGAGCACAGTCAGGGTGCGCTGGCGCTGATGCACAACCTCGAGCATGCGCTCGGGGAGGTCGCCGGCCTGCCGCACGTATCGCTGCAGCCGAGCGCCGGATCGCACGGCGAGCTCGCGGGCGTCCTGCTCACGAAGGCCTACCACGAGGACCGCGGCGAGACCCGGACCAAGGTGCTCACGCCCGACACGGCGCACGGCACGAACCCGGCGACCGTGACGATGGCTGGCTATGAGGTCGTCAAGGTCGGCACCAACCCCGACGGGGGCGTCGACGTCGACGACCTCCGCGCCAAGGCCGACACCGATGTCGCGTGCCTGATGCTCACCAACCCCAACACGCTGGGGATCTTCGACGCGAACATCGAGGAGATCGCCGAGATCGTGCACGCGGTGGGGGCGACGCTCTACTACGACGGCGCGAACCTCAACGCGGTCATGGGCCTCTCGCGCCCGGGCGACATGGGCTTTGACATCGTGCACTTCAACCTGCACAAGTCCTTCACCCAGCCCCACGGCGGCGGCGGCCCGGGCGCGGGTCCGATCGCGGTGAGCGACCGCATCGAGCCCTACCTGCCGCGTCCCGTGATCGTCAGGGAGGGCGACGCCTTCCGCCTCGATGAGGACCGGCCGAAGTCGATCGGCAAGCTGCGCGGCTTCCAGGGCAACTACGGGTGCTTCGTGCGCTCCTACGCCTACATCTGCTCGCTCGGCGCGGAGGGGCTCAAGGATGCCTCGGAGACTGCGGTGCTCAACGCCAACTACCTGCTCGCCCGCCTGCGCAACCTCGACGTCGCCGACCGCCTGCCGCTCGCCTTCGGGGAGCTGTGCATGCACGAGTTCGTCCTCTCCGGCGCGCCGATGAAGCGCGACCTGGGGATCAAGACGCTCGACCTCGCCAAGCGCCTGCTCGACCACGGCTACCACCCTCCGACGGTGTACTTCCCGCTGCTGGTCGACGAGGCGCTGCTGATCGAGCCGACCGAGACCGAGACCCGGGAGACGCTCGACGCCTTCGCCGTCGCGGTCGCCGCGGTGCTGCGCGAGGCCGAGGACGACCCCGAGCTGGCGCGCAACGCGCCCTACACGACGCCGGTGCGCCGCCTCGACGAGGCGGGCGCCGCGAAGCGCCCGGTCATCCGCCAGCCGCTGTAGGCGGGTCAAACGGACGTTCGAGCCGGCGCCACTCCGCCCTACCGCCGGCGCGCGAACGGGGCCGCGCGGGCGCCGCCGTTGCTCGCGCCGTGGCCGGCGGCGGCGTCCGCGTCGGACTGGGCGGCGTTGGAGCGCGCGGCGAGCCAGCTGAAGGCGGCCTGCGCCGAGTCGTTGACCGCGCTGGCTCCGAAGACGGCGTTGACGACGCGGGCCTCGCGGGGGCGCGTGACGCGCAGGGCCACCAGGCCCATCGCACTCCACACCCCGACGCAGCGCGTGCACGTCAGCAGCTCGCCGACGGCGTAGCGCATGCCGGTGCCCTTCGGCGTGGCGCCGCCGTCCTCGTGCTCCTCCACGAACGGCTCGCGCACCCATGCGTCGACCTTCTCCTTGGCGACGAGCTTGGCGATGGCGAACGTGGCGAGGCCGATCGGGAGCACCTCGGCGGCCTTCAGCGGCTCGTCGCCCTTGTCGCGGGTGGCGATGAGCAGTGCGCCCATCAGCGCGCCCCACCCGGCGCTCAGCGCGGCGTAGTCGACGGGGCTCGTGGGACGCGTGTCGGCCATCCCGCGACCGTACCCGCGTCCCTCGCGTGGGATTCCGGGCTCGCCGTTCGGCGCCGGGATCCGACCGTCCGCCGAAAAGCGAATTGGAACGCCGCCGAGCGGGGCATAGACTAGGGGCCGCGTTTTTGCGGCCCGGCCATCGCCCCCCTAGGTCGGCTCAAGCGGGAGCCGTCGCTCCGGCGACCTCGAACCGTCATCGCCCCCCAGACGCTCGAGGTCGCCGGAGCGGCGCTCCCGCTACTTTCTTGCCGGTGCGGATCTTCTCGGGCATCCAGCCGACCGGCGACAAGCACCTCGGCAACTACATCGGCGCCATCCGCCAGTACGTGGCCGGCCAGGACGTCGGCGACCCCGCGATCTTCTGCCTCGTCGACCTCCACGCGATCACGGTCGCCTACGAGCCGGCCGAGCTGCGCCGCTCGCTCTACGACCTGACGGCGCTGCTGCTGGCCGCGGGGCTCGATCCCGAGCGCTGCGTGCTCTTCCGCCAGAGCGACGTGCCGGCGCACACCGAGCTGAGCTGGCTGCTGTCGGGCGTCGTGCCGCTCGGCCCCCTGAACCGCATGCACCAGTTCCGCGAGAAGTCCGCCGCCCAGCGCGAGCTCGTCTCGTCCGGCCTGCTCTTCTACCCGGTGCTCATGGCCGCCGACGTGCTCGCCTACCGTGCGCACGAGGTGCCCATCGGCGAGGACCAGCGCGAGCACCTGGAGCTGATGCGCGACGCGGCGCGCCGCGTCAACGCGCGCTTCGGCGAAGGCCTCCTCGTCGTTCCCGAGGCCCGCATCCCGACGGTCGGCGCCCGGATCATGGACCTCCAGGACCCGACGCGGAAGATGTCGACGACCGGCACGTCGGTGGAGGGCACGGTCTACGTGCTCGACGAGCCGGCGGCGGTCACGAAGAAGTTCAAGCGCGCGGTGACCGACTCGGGCACCGAGATCGTCCGCGCGGCCGACAAGCCGGGCGTGACGAACCTCATCGACATCCAGGCGATCGCGCGCGGCGTCAGCCCCGAGGAGGTCGTGGAGGACATGCGCTCGGCGCGCGGCTACGGCGACCTCAAGGCGGCCACGGCGGAGGCCGTGGTCGAGATGCTCGCGCCGGTGCGCGAGCGCTACCCGGAGCTGCGCGCCGACGAGGCGCGGCTGGAGACCGTGCTCGCGGCCGGGGCGGACCAGGCCCAGGCGATGGCGCGCGAGACGCTCTCCGACGTGCGCGTGGCGATGGGCTTCGGGCCGCGGTGAGCCCCGGTGCGACGCCTGACCCTGCTCGTCAGCGCGATCGTCCTCGTCGACACGATGTTCTACGCGGCGATCACGCCGCTGCTGCCCCGCCTGAGCGACGAGTTCTCCCTGGCCAAGGACGCCGCCGGGATCCTGGCCGGCGCCTACGCCGCGGGCGCGCTCGTCGGCTCGCTGCCCGGCGGCTGGCTCGTGAGCCGGCTGGGAGTGAAGCCCGTGGTGCTCTTCGGCCTGGCGCTGATGGCGGTGTCGGGGCTCGTGTTCGCCTTCGGACGCTCGGTCGAGGTACTCGACGCCGCGCGCTTCGCGCAGGGCCTGGGCAGCTCGTTCTCGTGGGCCGCCGCCTTCGCCTGGCTCGCGGGCAGCGTCGAGCCCGGGCGCCGCGGGGAGGTGCTGGGCGCGGCGTTCGGGGCCGCGGTGTTCGGGGTGCAGCTGGGCCCGGCGATCGGGGCGCTGGCGAACGGCGTGGGCCGCGGTCCGGCGTTCTCGACCACGGTGGTCTTCGCCGCCGCGCTGGCGGTGTGGGCGTGGCGGACGCCCGCGCCGGCGGCCGGCCGCGCGCCCGCGACGCCCGCGGCCGCGCTGCGCGAGCGGCGGATGCTGGCCGGCGTGTGGCTGACGCTGCTGCCGGCGCTGGCCTTCGGCGTGCTCGACGTGCTCGCGCCCCTGCGCCTGGCCGAGTTGGGGGCCGGCGGGGTCGCGCTGGCGGTCACGTTCTTCCTCGCCGCGGGGCTCGAGGCGATCATCTCGCCGTTCGCCGGGCGCGTCACCGACCGCCGCGGGCCGGCCGTCGTCGCCCGTGTCGCGCTCGTGACGGGCGCCGTCGGCCTGGCCCTCGTCGATCTGCCCGGCTCGCTGTTGGGACTGGCCGTGGTCGTCGTCGGGGTCTCGGGGCTGCTCGGCCTGGCTTGGCTGCCGGCCATGGCGCTGCTCACGGAAGGCGCGGACCGCATCGGCCTGGACCACGGCTATGCGTTCGCGTTCTTCAACCTCGGGTGGTCGGCGGGATTCGCCGTCGGCGCCGCGGGTGGCGGTGCGCTCGCCCAGGCTTCCGGCGACACGCTGCCCTACCTGGTGGTGGCCTCTGCCTACGCCGTCACCGCGGTCGCCGCGGTCCGGTGGCGTCGGGTCCGGCCGCTACCGTTCGCGACGTGACCGTGGCTTCGCTCGAGCTGGACCTGGAGGTGTTCTCCGGACCGTTCGATCTCCTGCTGACGCTCGTCCTGCGCGAGGAGGTCGACCTGCTCGAGGTCGAGCTCGCCGATGTCGTCATCGCCTACCTGGACTTCCTGGAGGCGCGCGGCGAGCTCGACCTCGAGGTGGCCACTGAGTTCCTCGTGCTCATCGCGGCGCTGCTGGAGCTGAAGTCGCGCCTCATGCTGCCCCGCGAGGACGAGGAGCTGCTCGACCTCGAGCCTGGCGAGGCGGCCGAGGAGCTGCTCGCGCGCCTGCTGGAGGCCCAGCGCTACCGCCGCGCTGCCGCACACCTGGCCGCGCGCCTGGCCGGGGAGGAGGGGCACCGCTTCCGCGCGGCGCCGCTGCCGCCCAGCCTGCGCCGCGTCGGCCTCGTCGCCCCCGACCTGACCCGCGCCGTGTACGACCCGGCCCGCCTGGGCGGGGCCGTCGGCGGGCTGCTGCGCATCCCCCTGCCGCTGGAGCTCGGCCATCTGACCATCCCGCGCGTGAGTGTCGGCGAGCGCCTGTCGCACCTGCGCACGCTGCTGCGCCGCGGTGCGACGTCGTTCGACGAGGCCGTGCGCGGGGCCGACCGCGTCACCGTCGCGGTGACGCTGTTCGCGCTGCTGGAGCTCTACAAGCAGGGCGAGGCGACGTGGGAGCAGGCGGAGCCCTTCGGCGACATCGCGATCGCGCCGCTGGTCCTGTCGGACCGCCTCGCGGAGGTGCTCGCGTCGTGACCCCGCTCGCCCGCACCGTCGAGGCGCTGCTGTTCCTCTCCAGCGACCCGGTGAGCGCCGACGCGCTGATCGAGGCGGCCGAGTGCTCGGCCGCGGAGCTCGACGCGGCGCTCGCAGAGCTGCGCGAGGCGTGCGCGCCGGGCGAGCGCGGCGTCGTGCTGCGCGAGCTGGCGGGCGGGTTCACGCTCGCCAGTGCGCCGGAGACCGAGGCCGCGGCCCGTCGCCTGCTGGCCAAGCCGCGCACCCCGCCGCTGACCCCCGCGCAGGCCGAGACGCTGGCGATCGTCGCCTACCTGGAGCCCGTCTCGCGGCCGGAGATCACGCGGATCCGCGGCGTCAGCGCCGACTCGGCGTCCGGCACGCTGCTCGAGCGCGGCCTGATCGAGGAGGGCGGCCGCTCGCCCTTCGGCGCGGTGCTCTACCGCACCACCCCACTGTTCCTGAAGCTGTTCGGGCTCGAGTCGCTCGACGGCCTGCCCGACCCGTCGCAGTGGGATCCGACGCCGGAGGAGGAGGGCGAGCTGCGCGACCGCCTCCTGCGCGCCGGCGAGGCTCGCGCGGCGCCGGTCGCCTGACACCCGTCCAGCGGGTTTCCGGCGGATCTCTACGTTGCGGCGATGAAGGCCGATCTGGTCGTTCCGGTGCTGAACGTCTCCGACATCGAGCAGAGCTTCGCGTGGTCCGCGAAGCTCGGCTGGCGCCGGGGGTTCGCGTGGGATTCGGAGCCCGGATCCGCGCCCGTGTTCGGCTCGGTCATGTGCGACGACTGCGAGATCTTCCTGTGCCTCGACGACCAGGGCGGGCGCGGCGAGCACGGCAGCTGGATGTCGATCTGGGTCGACGACGTCGACGCTGCCCACGAGCGGTGCGTGCGGGAGGGGCTCGACGTCACCCACGGCCCGGCCGACGAGCTGTGGCACGTCCGCGAGGTCCACGTCCGCCACCCGGACGGCCACATCCTGCGCCTCAGCCGCGCCCTCAGCGTGTGGTGAGCGCGCCGCGCACGAGGTCCGCGGCGGCCCGCGGGCGCTCCAGGGCGATCAGGTGGCCGGCGTCGGGCACCTCGGCGCGGCGGGCGCCGGGCACGGTCGCGGCGATGCGGTCGGCCATGGCGGCGAAGTCGGGGAAGTCCAGGCCGCCGCTCACCGCGAGCGTCGGCGCGCGGATGGCCGCGAGGTCGATCGGCAGCTCGGGGATCTCTCCGGCGTCCCCGCCGGAGAGGTCGTCACGGACCATGGCCTCGACAAGGCCGGCGACGGCGGGATCGCGGACCCAGGCGCGGACGTTCAGCGCGGCGGCGCCCTCGATGTCGCCGGCCGCGACCAGCGCCTCCTCGGCGGCCCAGAACTCCTTGATCTCCGGTGAGAAGTCGTGGTCGAACAGCGTGGCGGCGAACAGCACGAGCCCGGCGACGCGCTCGGGTGCCCGCGTGATGAGCTCCAGGGCGCCGTTGCCGCCGGCCGAGGCGCCCACCACGATCGCGCGCTCGACGCCGTGCGCATCGAGGAGGGCGAGCGCCTCGTCGACCGGCGCGGCACCCAGGTCCGGCGCAAGAACGTCGTAGCCGTCGCCCAGCTCCGTGGCCAGCGGCTGCCACATGCGGCTGTCCATGCCGCCGGCGTGCAGGAGCAGGAGCGGCTCCGGGCTCATGCCCTGACGGCCGACGCGGCGAGCTGGCCGCAGGCGGCATCGATGTCGCGTCCGCGGGTGAGGCGGATGGTCGCGCCGATGCCGTGCTCCTCCAGCGCGGCCTTGAACGCGGCGATCGCGTCGCGGCCGGACCCGTCGTACATCCCGGTCGGGTTGTAGGGGATCAGGTTGACCTTGAACATCTTCGGGTCGAGCACCTGGGCGAGCGCGACCGCCTGCTCGTAGCGGTCGTTGACGCCCTTGAGCATCACGTACTCGACGAACACCATCCGCCGCTTGGCCTCGTAGAAGCGCCGGCACGCCGCGAGCACGTCGGCCAGCGGGTAGCGGTCGTTGACGGGCATGATCTCCGAGCGCAGCGTCTCGTCGGCCGCGTGCAGCGAGAGGGCCAGGCGGATCGGCCGCGGCTGCTCGGCGAGGGCATCGATGCCCGGGATCCAGCCGACGGTGGAGATCGCCGTGCGCCGGCTCGTGATGCCGACGTCGGGGAGCTTCTCGCACGCGGCCAGCACGCTGGGCAGGTTCATCATCGGCTCGCCCATGCCCATGAACACGGCGTGGTCGACCGCTTCCATCCGCCGGAAGTGCAGCGCCTGGTCGAGGATCTCGCCGGCGGTCAGGTTGCGGCCGAACTTCATCGCGCCCGTCGCGCAGAACGTGCACGTCAGGGGGCACCCCGACTGCGACGACAGGCACAGCGAGCGGCGCTCGTCGCGGTAGCGCATCAGCACCGCCTCGATCGGGCGCCCATCGTGGGTGTGGAAAAGCGCCTTGACCGTGCCGTCGGAGGAGTGCGCCTCATCGGCCAGGGTGAGCGAGGAGAACGGCACGTCGGCGGTCAGCCGCTCGCGCAGGGCCGCGGGCAGGTTGGTCATCTCGTCGTAGCCCGACACGCCGCGCGCCGTCCACTCCCACACCTGCTTGGCGCGGAAGCCCGGTTCACCGGCATCGTCGAGCGTGCGCTGCAACAGGTCGAGATCCACGCCATCACGGTACCGTCGACCGTCTGATGCGCCTCGCCAAGCACCTCGCCCACGCGGGCGTCGCCTCGCGCCGCGCCTCCGAGGAGCTGATCTTCGAAGGCCGCGTCACGATCGGCGACGAGGTCGTGCGCGACCCCGCCCGCGACGTCGACGGCAGCGAGATCATCTCCGTCGACGGCGAGATGATCCGCGCGCACCGCAGCTACGCGGTCTACGCCGTCCACAAGCCCGCGGGCATCGTCTCGACCGCCGCGGACACCCACGGCCGGCGCACGGTCATCGACCTCGTCAAGTCCGAGCGCCGCCTGTACCCCGTGGGGCGCCTGGACCAGGACACCACCGGCCTGATGCTGCTCACCGACGACGGCGCCCTGGCGCACCACCTGACCCACCCGAGCTTCGAGGTCCCCAAGGTCTACCGCGCCCGCGTCGAGGGCCGTCCGAGCGAGCGCGCCCTGCGCGAGCTGCGCGAGGGCGTCGTGCTCGACGACGGCCGCACTGCCCCGGCGCGCGTGCGCATGGTCACCCCGCACATCCTCGAGCTCACCATCCACGAGGGCCGCAAGCGCCAGGTCAAACGCATGTGCGAGGCCGTCGGCTTCCCCGTCAAGGAGCTGCAGCGCATCGCGATCGGCCCGCTGCGCCTCGGCGAGCTCGCCCCCGGCCACCACCGCCGCCTGTCCAAGGCCGAGGTCGAGCGGCTGCGCGCCTCTGCGGCGCCAGAGCGTTGACCGCACCCCTCGGCCGCGCGTAGCGTCCGGGACATGATCCTCGTCATCGGCTCGACCGGACAGGTCGGCTCCCAGGTCGTGCACGCCCTGCGCGACGCGGACGCGCCCGTGCGCGCCTTCGTGCGCTCCGAGGAAAAGGGGGCCGCCGCTCGCGACGCGGGCGCCGAGCTCGCGATCGGGGACCTGACCGATGCCGCCTCGCTGGACGCCGCCCTCGACGGGGTCGACCACGTCTTCCTCGTCGCCCCGGCGGCCTTCGACCAGGTCGCGCTGGAGCGCGCCGCGATCGACTCCGTCGCGCGACGCGGGGGCATACATCTGGTCAAGCTGTCGGTGATCGGGGCTGATCCGTCAGCGCCCGTGCGCTTCGCTTCCGCTCACGGCAAGCTCGAGGCGGCACTGGCCGACTCCGGGGTGGCGCACACGATCCTGCGGCCGACCGACTTCATGCAGAACGCGTTCGGATGGGCCGCCACGCTGCCCTCGGGAACGATCTACACGCCGATCGCGGATGCGCCGATCTCGTCGGTGGACGTGCGCGACATCGCCGCCGTCGCGGCCGTGGCGCTCACCGAGCCCGGTCACGCGGGCAAGGTCTACGAGCTGACCGGACCCGGGGCGCTCACGCGTACTCAGCAGGCCCACAAGCTGGCTGATGCGGCAGGGCGCTCGGTGGAGGTCACCGAGATCTCCGAGGACCAGGCCGCCGAGGCCATGCGCTCGGCGGGCTACCCCGACTTCAACGTCGACGGCCTCATCGAGCTCGACGTGCACGTCTACGCGCCGGGTTACGCCGGCGGCGTGGCCGACGGCGTGCAGGCGGCGACCGGCCGCCCCCCGCGTGACTACGACGCCTTCGCCCGCGAGGCCGGGCCGGTCATCGCCGGGGGCGGGTAGCCGACCGCCGCTGGCGCCCCTGGCATAGTCCGCGCTGATGCGACTGTTCGCCCTGCGCGGCGCCGCGAGCGTCACGGCCAACGACGCCGACGCGATCCTCGGCGCCACCGAGGAGCTGATGCGCGAGCTCATGGCCCGCAACGAGCTCTCCCCCGACGACGTCGTGAGCTGCATCTTCACGCTGACCCCCGACCTCGACGCCGAGTTCCCGGCCGTCGCGGCGCGCCGCCTGGGCTTCGATCGCGTGCCGCTGCTCTGCGCGCGCGAGATCCCGGTGCCCGGCGCCCTGCCGCAGGTGATCCGCGTGCTGATCCACTACCACGCCGACGACGAGCACCACGCACGCCACGTGTACCTGGGGGAGGCCCGCGCCCTGCGGACCGACCTCGACGCCGCCCAATGAGCGCGGCCGCGCTGCTCGAGCGGGTGGAGGCCTACCTCGACGAGCTGCCGCGGGCGGCAGCCACGGTCGAGGACCACGGCTCGCTGCGCCTGTTCGTCGGCACCGGCGCCTGGCCCTACTACGCGCGCCCGCGGCCTGGCCACGCGCCCGTGACCGCTGAGGACATCGCGCTCGTCCGGGCCCGGCAGCGCGAGCTCGGCGCCCCGGAGAAGCTCGAGTGGATCGTCGATACAACCCCGTCCGCCGAGGCCGCCGCGTGCGCCGCCGGCCTGGAGGTCGAGCGCTTCCCGCTGCTCGTGCTCGACCGGCCCTTGGCCGCAGCGCCCGTGGCCGGGGTCACGGTCCGTGTGCTCGACGCCGACGATCGCGCGCTGCCCGCGACCCAGGCGGCGGTCGCGGTCGGCTTCGGGAGTCCGGGCACCACCGTGGGGGAGGCCGGAGTGCGCGAGCGCGAGCATCAGCTAGCCGCGCGCGATCCGCGCGCCGACGTCTTCGTGGCGCACCAGATCCGCGCCGGGCACGCCGTGATGGCCGTCGCCGAGGATGCTGACGGCCCGGCCTGCGGCGGCACGGCGCTCCCTCGGGGGGCGGTGAGCGAGCTGGTCGGCATCGCGACGCTGCCCTCCGCCCGGCGCCGCGGGATCGCCGCACTCGTGGTCGCCGCGCTCGTCGACGCGGTCGCCGCACTGGGCGTCACGACGACGTTCATGGGCGCCGCCGACGAGGACGTCGCCCGCGTCTACGGGCGCGTCGGCTTCCGGCCGTTTGCGACGGCGTGCGAGGCCGCGCCGCCGCGCTGACGCCGCGCAGGACACAATGGGGGCATGGCCCTCGAGTTCTCCGACGCCGTCCGCCGCATCCCCGTCTACCCGGCGGCCAGCGCCTACGCGCTGCCCGAGGACGTCGCGTTGCTGGCGTCCAACGAGAGCCCTGAGCCGCCGCTGCCCGGTGTCATCGCGGCCGCCGCCAAGGCGCTGGAGGGGGCCAACCGCTACCCCGACCCGACCAACGCGGCACTGCGCCGCGCGCTGAGCGACCGCTACGGCGTGCGCCCCGAGCGCATCGCGATCGGCAACGGCTCGTGCGACATCCTGCTCGCCGCCGGGGAGGCGCTGCTGGAGCCGGGCGCCGAGCTCGTCCACGCGTGGCCGTCGTTCAGCATCTACCCGCACCTCGCGGCGGCCTCCGGTGCCACGGCGATCACGGTCGACCTCGACGACAGCCACACCCACGACCTCGACGCGATGGCGGCCGAGATCACTGCCGCGACGCGCCTGGTGATCGTCTGCAACCCGAACAACCCGACGTCGACCGCGGTGCCCGCGGCCGACATCGCGGCGTTCGCGGCGAAGGTGCCGCGCCACGTGTGCCTGATCGTCGACGAGGCCTACTGCGAGTACAACACGCTCGACGACCCCGACACGACGATCGACCTGCTCAAGCGTCACCCGAACCTCGTGCTCCTGCGGACGTTCTCGAAGGTCTACGGGCTCTGCGGGCTGCGCGTCGGCTATGCCCTGTGCGGCTCCGAGGAACTGGTCACGGCCGTCAACCAGGTGCGCCAGCCGTTCTTCTGCAACGCGGTCGCCCAGGCGGCGGCCATCGAGGCGCTCAAGCACGGCGACGCGGTGACCGAGCGCGTCGAGCGCGCGGTGATGGAGCGCGTGGAGCTCGACGACGGCCTGCGCGCGCTGGGCATCGAGCCCGCCGAGTCGCAGGCGAACTTCGCGTGGTTCGATCTACCGTCCCGCCCACCCGACGATCGGGCGGCCACCGAGGCGCACGTGGTGGGAGAGCTGGCGAAGCGCGGCGTGCTCGTCCGTGCGGGCGCCGCCCTCGGGAGGCCGGGGGCTATCCGCGTCACCTACGGCGCGCCGCAGCAGAACCGGCGCTTCCTGCGCGAGCTCTCCGAGCTGCTCGCATGAGCGTTGCCGTCGTCTGTGACACCACGTCCTACGTGCCCGCCGAGCAGCTCGGGGCGCTCGGCGTGCATCAGGTCAGCCTCTACGTCGGCTGGGGCGGGGACCGGCAGCCCGAGCGCGACTACACCGACCTCGAGGCCTTCTATGCACGGCTGCGGGAGTCCGAGTCGCTGCCGCAGACCTCGCAGCCATCGGTCGGCGACTTTCTCGCCGTCTATCCGCCGCTGGTGGCCGCCGGGCACGACATCGTGTCGATCCACCTCGCCGAGGGCCTGTCGGGCACCTGCCAGAGCGCCCGCGAGGCCGCCAGGGCGCTCGACGGCGGCCGCGTCGAGGTCCTCGACGCCGAGACGGGCGCCGGCGGGCTGGGCCTCGTCATCCTCGCCGCGGCGCGGGCCGCCCGCGACGGTGCCGACGCCGACGCGGTCGTCGCGGCCGCCCATGAGGCCCGCGCGCAGCTGCAGATGTGGTTCTGCCTGGACACGCTCGAGTTCTTGCGCAAGGGCGGGCGCATCGGCGCTGCGCGGGCGCTGCTGGGCTCGGCGCTCCAGGTCAAGCCGATCCTCACCTTCGGCACGGAGATCGCCCCGGTCGGCCGCGTGCGCACGCGCAAGCGGGCGTTCGAGCGGATGGTCGCCTACCTGCACGAGCTGCGCGAGGCCGGCACGACCGAGTGGGTCGTCCAGCACGCCCAGTCCCGCGACGACGCGCAGCGCCTCGCCGAGCAGGGAACCGAGATCCTCGGCGGCCCGCCGGTGTTCTGCACCCAGGTCGGCCCCGTCCTCGGCGCGCACCTCGGGTCCGGGATGCTGATCGGTGGCCTCGTGACCCGCTAGGATCGCCGCCTCGCATGCCCGTCCGCCTCGACAGCACTCCCGCGCGCTCCGGCGTCCCGCTGTCGAGCTACGGCTACGCGACCTATTCCGCCTGGCGATTTCGCTAGGCGCTCGGCCCGCCCGCTGACGGGCGCGCAGCTTCTGCTGCCTCAGGTCGAGCGCCGGTAACGCATCCCGCCCGTACCATCGCCAGGAAGCTGAAAAGGAACCGAAGCCATGATGATCGTGATGAAGCCGACGGCCAGCGACGCAGACGTCGAGGCCGTCATCGAGCGGATCGAATCCGTGGGGGCCCGCGCCCACCCCAGCCGCGGCGACGAGGTGACCGTGATCGGCGCCGTCGGCGACCTGGAGCACATCGCCCGGCTGGAGCTGCAGGGCTCCTCCGGCGTCGACCGGGTCGTGCCCATCCTCAAGCCCTACAAGCTTGCCAGCAAGCAGGTGAAGCATGGCCAGCGCACGGTGCTCGACATCGGCGGGCGCAAGATCGGCGGTGAGCACTTCGCGCTCATCGCCGGGCCCTGCACCGTCGAGTCGCGCGACCAGCTGCTTACCGCGGCCGACGCCGTGCTCGCCGGCGGCGCGACGATGCTCCGCGGCGGCGCCTACAAGCCGCGCACGAGCCCGTATGCCTTCCAGGGTCTGGGGCAGGAGGGCCTGAGGCTGCTCGCCGAGGCCAAGGAGCGCACCGGCCTGCCGATCGTCACCGAGCTCATGGACGCTCGTGACCTCGAGCCGATCATGGAGGTCGCCGACGTCATCCAGATCGGCGCGCGCAACATGCAGAACTACGCGCTGCTCAGCGAGGTCGGCCGCGCGGGCATCCCGGCGCTGCTCAAGCGCGGCCTGTCGGCGACGCTCGAGGAGCTGCTGATGGCCGCGGAGTACATCCTCAAGGAGGGCAACGAGTCGGTGATGCTCTGCGAGCGCGGCATCCGCACGTTCGAGACGGCCTACCGCTTCACGCTCGACCTCACCGCCATCCCCGTGCTCAAGGAGCTCACGCACCTGCCGGTCGTCGTCGACCCCAGCCACGCGGCGGGCCGGCGCGACCTGGTGGAGCCGCTGAGCCTGGCCGCGGCCGCAGCCGGCGCCGACGGCATCATCGTCGAGGTGCACCCCGATCCCGAGCAGGCGATCTGCGACGGGCCGCAGCAGCTGTACGCCGACGACTTCACGCGCTACGCGAGCCAGGTCCGGGCCGCCGCGGCGATCGCCGGCAAGGCTGTCCTCGTGGACGCTTGAACATCGCGGTCGTCGGCGTGGGGCTCGTGGGGGGCTCGATCGGACTCGCCGCGCGCGAGCGCCTGGGGGCGACCGTGCGCGGCGTGGACCCGCGCGGCGACCAGGCAGTCGCCCGCGGCGCCGTGGACTCCGCGCACGACGACCTCGCCTCCGCGCTGGAGGGCGCCGACGCGGCGTTCGTCGCCGTGCCGGTCGACGGACTCCTCGACACCGTGCGCGCGGTGCTCGACGCGGCGCCGCCCGGCTGCGCCGTCACGGATGTGGGCTCGACGAAGGGCGCGGTCGCGCGCTCGTGCCGCGACCCGCGTTTCGTCGGCGGCCATCCGCTCGCCGGCGCCGAGGTCAGCGGGGTCGAGCACGCCCGCGCGGACCTGTTCGACGACGCCACCTGGTACCTGACCCCGGCGCCCGACGCCCAGGGCGTCGTGCTCGAGCGCCTGCACCGGCTGCTGAGTGGCCTGGGCGCCCGGCCCGTCGTGATCGACGCCGAGGCGCATGACCGCCTGATGGCGGCGGTCAGCCATCTGCCCCACGTGCTGGCCAACGTGCTCGTGGCCCGCGCGGCCGGCGCCCTGGGCGACGAGCGCGTTCCGGCCACCGGCCCGAGCTTCCGCGACGCCACGCGCGTGGCCGGCGCCAACCCGCCGCTCTGGAATGGCATCTACGCGGCGAACGCACCCGCGCTCGGCGACGAGCTCGACGGCGCGATCGCCGCGCTTGCGGCCGTGCGCGACGATCTGCGCTCAGGCGCCGACCTCACCGGCTGGCAGCAGCAGGCTGCCCAGGACCGCGCCGCGCTGCTCTCCGCGCTGGCCGCCGGGCCCGTCCGCGAGCTGCGCGCGCTCGTCCCCAACCGGCCGGGCGTCGTCGCGGAGATCGCGCTGGCCCTCAGCGACGCCGGCATCAACATCTCCGATATGGCCTTGAGCCCGTCCGCGGGCGGCGAACGCGGCGAGATCGCGGTGTCCGTGCCCGAGGCGCGCGCCGAGGAGGCGGCCGCGCTCGTCGTCGAGCTCGGCTTCGGGGTGGATCTGTGAGCACCGTGCGCATCGAGCCGGCGACGCGCCTGCGCGGCACGATCGTCCCGCCGCCCGACAAGTCGATCTCCCACCGCGCGGCGCTGCTGGCGGGCATGTCGGTAGAGCCGGTCGTCATCACCAACTACCTCGACGCCGCCGACACGAACTCGACCCTCGACGCGGTCCGCGCGCTCGGCGCGATCGTGCAGGCCGGCGCCGACGAGATCCTCGTGCGCGGGCCCGGGCTGCGCGAGGCCGCAGAGCCGGAGGGCGTCGTCGACGTCGGCAACGCGGGCACGCTGATGCGCCTGCTGCCCGGTTGGCTGGCCGCGCAGGAGGGGCGCAGCTTCACCCTCGACGGCGACGACTCGATTCGTCGCCGGCCCGTCGACCGCGTCGCCGAGCCGCTGCGGCAGATGGGGGCGGTCATCGAGGCGACTGACGGGCGGCGGCCGCCGTTCACGATCCACGGGACCACGCTGCGCGCGATCCAGTACGACATGCCCGTCGCCAGCGCGCAGGTCAAGTCGTGCGTGATGCTCGCCGCCCTCGGCGCCGAGGGCGTCACCACCATCACCGAGCCCGCGCCCAGCCGCGACCACACCGAGCGGATGCTCGCCGGCGGCGGGATCGGCGTGCGTCGCGACGGGCGGACCCTCACCGTCGGCAGCGCCGACGAGCTGACGCCCGAGCGCTTCACCGTGCCCGGCGACCCGTCCTCGGCGGCGTTCTTCGTCGCGGCGGGCGTGCTCGTCCACGGGGCGCGGCTGCTGATCGCAGACGTCGGGCTGAACTGGACGCGGACCGGGTTCATGCGCATCGTCGCGCGGATGGGCGGGATCGTCCTGGGCGAGCTCGAGGAGGACCCCGGAGACGAGGTGCCGGTCGCCGAGCCGGTCGGCGAGCTCGACGTCGCCCACGGGCCGATCGAGGGCACCACGGTCGGCGCCGACGAGGTCCCGCTGGCGATCGACGAGCTGCCGCTCGTTGCGCTGCTGGGCTGCTTCGCCGAGGGCGAGACCGTCGTCAGCGGCGCCGAGGAGCTGCGCCTGAAGGAGACCGACCGCATCGCCACCGTCGTCGACGGCCTGCGGGGCCTGGGCGGCGAGATCGAGGCCACGACCGACGGGTTCGTCGTCACCGGCACGGGCGGCCTGCGCGGCGGGACCATCCACAGCCACGGCGACCACCGCTTAGCGATGATGGGCGCCGTCGCCGGCCTGGCCTCGCGCGAGGGGGTCGACGTCGTCGGTATGGACGCGGCGGCGGTGTCCTACCCACGGTTCCTCGACGACCTCGCCACGCTGCTCTGACGCGGCCCGGCGGCAGCTGCCAGCTACCCTGATCCGCGATGGCCGACGGCTCCCAGCCCACTCCCGACCATCCGCGGCGCGGGGACGACGAGAAGCCGTCGTGGAAGGTCGACCCGGCGCCCGACGGCCGCGGGGGCAAGTCCAACCCGCTGATGCCGCGTAACCGGCGCGGCACGTTCATCGGCGCGATCGTGGCGCTGCTGGCGCTCAACTTCGTGCTCGCCCTCGTCACCGGGGGCCCGGCCGACCGCACGCGCATCCCCTACGAGCCGTTCTTCGTCGACCAGGTGCGGGCCGGCAACGTGCAGGAGATCTCCTCGCGCGACCAGACGATCGAGGGCACGCTGAAGGCCAAGGCGACCTACACGCCGCCGAAGGGCAAGGCCAAGGCGGTCGACCGCTTCACGACCCAGGTGCCGGCCTTCGTCGACACCGTCGACCTCACCAAGCTCCTCGATGACAAGAACGTCGTGGTCAACGCGTCGGCCGCCGACGACGGCCGATCGCCGCTGCTGACGCTGCTGCTGGGCTTCGGCCCGACCCTGCTGCTCGTCGGCATCTTCGTCTACCTGGCGCGGCGCATGAGCTCGGGCGGGGCGCTCGGCGGCTTCGGCCGCTCGGCGGCGCGGCGGATCAAGCCCGAGGATCAGGCGCGCGTGACGTTCGACGACGTGGCCGGGATCGACGAGGCCGAGAACGAGCTCGTCGAGATCGTCGACTTCCTCAAGAATCCCAAGCGCTACCAGCGCCTCGGCGCCCGGATCCCGCGCGGCGTGCTCCTCTACGGGCCTCCCGGCACCGGCAAGACGCTGCTGGCCCGCGCGGTCGCGGGGGAGGCGAACGCCGCGTTCTTCTCGATCTCCGCATCGGAGTTCGTCGAGGCGATCGTCGGCGTCGGCGCCAGCCGCGTGCGCGACCTCTTCAAGCAGGCCAAGGAGGCGGCCCCGGCGATCGTCTTCGTCGACGAGCTCGACGCGATCGGCCGCTCGCGCGGCGGGCCGGGCAACTTCGGCGGCGGCAGCGACGAGCGCGAGCAGACGCTCAACCAGATCCTCACCGAGATGGACGGCTTCGACCCCGACACGAGCGTGATCGTGCTCGGCGCGACGAACCGCCCCGAGGTCCTCGACTCCGCCCTCCTGCGCCCCGGGCGCTTCGACCGCCGCATCGCCGTGCAGCCGCCCGACAAGACGGGCCGCGAGGCGATCCTGCGCATCCACACCCGCTCGGTCCCGCTCGACGAATCCGCCGACCTCGGCGCGATCGCCGCCTCGACGCCGGGCATGTCCGGCGCCGACCTCGCCCTGCTCGTCAACGAGGCGGCGCTGTTCGCCGCGCGCCTCGACCACGAGAAGGTCCATCAGAGCGACTTCACCAACGCGATCGAGAAGATCATCCTCGGCACCGAGCGCGCCGTCGTGATGAGCCACACCGACCGGGAGCGCACCGCCTATCACGAGTCCGGCCACGCTCTCGTCGGCATGCTCACCCCGGGCGCGGACCCGGTGCGGAAGATCTCGATCATCCCGCGCGGCCAGGCGCTGGGCGTGACGCTGTCGACCCCCGAGGCCGACCGCTACGGCTACGAGCGCGAGGAGCTGCTCGGCCGGATCATGGTCGCCCTCGGCGGCCGCGCGGCGGAGCGCGTCGTCTACGGCGAGACCACCACCGGCGCCGAGTCCGACATCCAGCAGCTCACCCAGATCGCGCGCGGCATGGTCGGGCGCTGGGGCATGAGCGACGCGATCGGCCCCGTCGCGGTGGCCGAGGGCCGCCAGGACGGCATGCTGCTGCCGGGCGCCGCGCCCGTGTCGGAGGCCACGCAGCGCCTGGTCGACGACGAGGTGCGCCGGATCGTCGACGAGGCCGAGCACGACACCGTCCTGCTGCTCGAGCGCGAGCGCCCCCGCCTGGAGGCGCTGGCCCGCGCCCTGCTCGAGCGCGAGACGCTCGACCAGCAGGACGCCTACGACATCGCCGGCGTGCCGGTGCCCGTACCCGCAGCGGCCGAGGAGAAGCCCGCGCCCGCGCCCGAGCCCGCCGCCTAGATCGCGACCGGGTCGGCGATGCAGACGCGGTTGCGGCCACTCGCCTTGGCGTCGTAGAGCGCCCGGTCGGCCCGGCGCAGGACGTCCTCAGGCGTCTCGAACACGCCGGCCGCCGCGACGCCGGCACTGAAGGTGACGACGTCGGGGGTGTTCATGGGGTGGGGGAGCGCGGCGTGCTCGAGGGCGGCCCGATGATGCTCGGCGGCGGCGCGGCCCGCGTCCTCGTCCTGCTCGGGCAGCAGGAGCAGCAGCTCCTCGCCGCCGTAGCGGTAGATGCGGTCGCCGGCGCGCGCGTTGCGCTCGAGCAGCCGGGCGACCTGGCGCAGCACGTCGTCGCCGGCCTGGTGACCCATGCGGTCGTTGTAGGCCTTGAAGCGATCGAGGTCGCAGAGGACCAGGCAGTAGCCGTGCGCGTACCGCGCCGCGCGGGCGTCGATCTCGACGATGTCCTCAGCCAGGCGCAGGCGGTTGCCCAGGCCGGTGAGCGGGTCGCGGCGCGACTCCGCGCCGAGGCGCTCGTTGAGCACCTGGAGCTCGCGCTCGCGTTCGCGGACCTGGCCGTAGAGGGACTCCTGATCGCGGCGCAGCACCATCCCGCGGGCCAGCAGCGAGCCGCCGACGAGCGTCAGCCCGAAGGTGAGGGCGAGCACGGCGCCCGTCGCGGCGCCCGTGAGCAGAAGGACCGCCTGAACGATCGCGAGGACGCCGAACGTCGCCCCGGGCAGCACGCCGCCGCGATCGCCGGCGGCGTGGTGTGCGGCGGGGCGGATCGGTCCGGCGCGGTACGCGCCGAGCCCGACGAGCACGAGCCCGGCGGTCCACAGGAGGTCGATCGGGTTGACGCCGAGCACGTAGCTCGCCCCGAGCAGCGTCGGGCTCCAGAGGATGAAGGCGACGGCCTCGACGGCAAGCCCGACGAGGACCGCGCGCAGGCCCGGATTGCCCGACACGTCCAGCGCGCCCGCGACGACCGCCTGGATCATGACCAGGGCCGCCGAGGCGTAGAGCGCCGGGTAGGCGAGCGACGTGGCCTGACCGAGGACCGAGATGTTCGAGGCGGCGACGTCGTCCCACAGCAGCGCGCTCAACAGGGTGCAGACGGCGACGATGATGGGCGCGAGCTCCAGCGCGGACACGGCGCGCCCGCGCTCGGCGCCCTGGGCGAGGCGCAGCACGCCGGCAGCGGTCAGGACCGCGAACAGCAGCCAGAAGAGGTCTCCGAGGTTGGGGGAGGCCGGGATCGCCGAGGTGGAATACGCGTCCCAGGAGAGCTGTCCGAGCAGCCAGGCGACGCAGGCCCAGACGAGCAGGCGCCACCCGGCCCTGGCCTCCGGCTCGCTGCGGCGCGCGGCGTGGACCACGCCGGCGACGCCGACGCACGCCCCGAGCGTCCACGAGAGGTTGGCCAGCCATAGCGACTGGAGCCCCATCAGGTAGCCGGCGACGGCCGCGGCCAGCGCGGCGGCGGACAGGGCGATCAGCACCAACGGGGGCCGGCGGTGGGTTGGGGTCACCTCGGGAGCCACGTTCGACTCCTATCGGGCCCGCCGCGGCGGGCCTTGAGCCTGGGCGTCGCCGCCCTCAGCGGTCGCTGCGTCGCTGCTTGCGCTCGTTGAAGTCGATGATCAGCGGGACGCCGTCGAAGCCGAAGCGCTCGCGCATCCGGTTCTCCACGAAGTAGGCGTAGTCGCGCGTCACGCGGTTGCGGCTGTTGACCTGGATCGCGAAGCGCGGCGGCGCCGTCCCGATCTGGGCGCCGTAGATGAGCTTCAGCCGGTGTCCCTGCTTGGCCGGCGGCTGGCGCTCCTGGACGACCTCGGCGAGGAAGCGGTTGACCTGCGGGGTCGGGATCCGGTTGCGCATCCGGTCGCCGAGCGCGATCGCTTCGGTCAGCAGGCGCGCCACGTGGCGGCCGGTCAGGGCACTCGCGGTGAGCAACTTCGGCCGCATCCGCAGCTTGTTGGCGACGACGGCGCGCTCGTGGGCGAGATCGTTGTCGTCCATCGCGCTGGCGTCCCACTTGTTCAGCACGAGTGCGGTGGCACAGCTCTCCTTCATCGCCAGCTCGGCGATGCGCAGGTCCTGGCTCGTGACGCCGTCGGCCGCGTCGCAGACGACCAGGGCGACGTCGGCGCGCTCGACCGCGCGCTGGGAGCGCAGCGTCGTGTAGTACTCGACGGAGTCCTGCACCTTGGCCTGGCGGCGCAGGCCGGCGGTGTCGACGAGGATCAGCTTGCGCCCGTCGACCTCGACGGGCAGGTCGATCGCGTCGCGCGTGGTGCCCGCGATGTCCGAGACGATCATGCGCTCGGAGCCCGAGATGCGGTTGACGAGCGTCGACTTGCCGACGTTCGGGCGCCCGATCACGGCCAGGCGCACGACGTCCTCGTCCTCGGCGGCGACCTCGTCCTCGGTCGGCAGCACGTCGACGAGCGCGTCGAGCAGGTCGCCGGTGCCCAGGCCCTGGGCGGCCGACACCGCGATCGGGTTGCCGAGCCCCAGCGCGTGGAACTCGTGGGAGAGGGCGAGGTCGCCGACCGAGTCGATCTTGTTGGCGGCGATGAGCACCGGCCCGCCCCGCCAGCGGCGCAGCAGATCGCCGAGCTCGTCGTCGCCCGGGCGCCGCCCGGCCCGCGCGTCGACCACCAGCACGGCGGCGACGGAGTCGGCGAGCGCCGCCTGCGCCTGCTCGCGGATCGAGCCCGAGATCGGGTCGGGGTCCAGGAAGTCCATGCCGCCGGTGTCGATCAGCGTGAACGCGCGCCCGTTCCACTCGCAGTCGAGCTCGTGGCGGTCGCGCGTGATGCCCGCGCGCTCGTGCACGACCGCGGCGCGCGAGCCCGTCAGCCGGTTGACGAGCGAGGACTTGCCGACGTTCGGATAGCCCACGACAGCGACCTTCATGCTCACGCGTGTGCGCCCACCAGGCCGACGATGCGCGCGACGACCTCGTCGATGCTCAGGCCGGTGGTGTCGAGGATCTCCGCGTCGGGCGCGGCGATCATGGGGGAGTGCTCGCGGCCGGCGTCGCGGCCGTCGCGCTCGCGCACCTCGGCGACGTCGACGCCGCGGCGGCGCGCGCGCTCGGCCTCGTCGGCATCGAGCCACAGCTTCAGCTCGGCGTCGGGGGCGACGACCGTGCCGATGTCGCGGCCCTCGGCCACCCAGTCGCCGGTGGCGATCAGCGCGCGCTGCTTGGCGACGAGGGCGCTGCGCACGGCCGGGTCGGTCGCCCGCCGCGACGCCTCCTGAGAGACCTCCGGCGTGCGGATCGCGTCGGTCACGTCGGCACCGTCGAGCAGCACGCGGTCGCCGTCGAACTGGATGTCCAGCGAGGCCGGGTCGCGGTCGGCCGCGAGCGCGACGCAGCGATACATGGCTCCCGAGTCGAGGTAGGTGAAGCCCAGCGCGGCGGCGGCGGCGCGGGCGACGGTGGACTTCCCGGCCCCCGCGGGGCCGTCGATGGCGACGAGCATGGCGAGGCCACCTTAGCCCGACCATCGCTACTCTCCTTGGCTCCCATGACCCAGTTTGCCGACAACGAGTACCTGTTCACCTCCGAGTCCGTCACGGAGGGACACCCCGACAAGGTCGCCGACCAGATCTCCGACGGCGTCCTCGACGCGTGCCTCGCCGACGACCCGGCGTCGCGTGTCGCGTGCGAGACGCTGGTGAACACCGGCCTCGTCGTCGTGTCGGGTGAGATCTCCACCGAGACCTACGTCGATATCCAGGACGTCGTGCGCTCGACGGTCCGCAAGATCGGCTACGTCGACGCGGACCTCGGCTTCAGCGCGGACTCCTGCGCCGTCCTCAACGCGATCGACAAGCAGTCGCCCGACATCGCCCAGGGCGTCGACCACGCCTACGAGACGCGGATCGACCCCAGCGACGACGACAGCCTCGATGTCGCCGGCGCCGGCGACCAGGGGATGATGTTCGGCTACGCCTCCAACGAGACGCCCGAGCTCATGCCGCTGCCGATCTCGCTTGCGCATCGCCTGGCCAAGAAGCTCGCCGACGTCCGCCACGAGGGCGTCCTGGACTACCTGCGCCCCGACGGCAAGACCCAGGTCTCCGTCCGCTACGTCGACGGCCGCCCGGTCGAGATCGAGAAGCTCCTGATCTCCACCCAGCACGCCGAGGGCGCCGAGTCGCTCATCCCGGACGACCTCTGGGAGAACGTCGTGCTGCCGGTGCTGCCCGCCGACATGTTCGACGCCGACAAGCTGCGCAAGGAGTTCCTGGTCAACCCGACCGGTCGCTTCGTCATCGGTGGCCCCGTCGGCGACGCCGGCCTGACCGGGCGCAAGATCATCGTCGACACCTACGGCGGCATGGCCCGCCACGGCGGCGGCGCCTTCTCGGGCAAGGACCCGTCGAAGGTCGACCGCTCCGCCGCCTACGCCGCCCGCTGGGTCGCCAAGAACGTCGTCGCCGCCGGCCTCGCCGACCGCGCCGAGGTGCAGGTCGCCTACGCGATCGGCGTCGCGCACCCCGTGTCGGTCATGGTCGAGACCTTCGGCACCGAGAAGGTCGGCCGCGGCACGATCGCCCAGCTCGTCAGCGAGCACTTCGACCTGCGCCCCGGCGCCTTCCGCGAGGAGCTCAAGCTCCACCGGCCGATCTACCAGAAGACCGCCGCCTACGGCCACTTCGGCCGCGACGACCCGGACTTCACCTGGGAGAACACGGACAAGGCCGCCGCGCTGGCCGACGCCGCGGGCGTCGCCGCCCCGGCAACCGCGTAGCCCGCGAGCGCGCCGACCGGGACGGCCGGGCCTGACCCGGCAGTGGCAATTGCCGAGCGTCGAGGTTACGTTCTCCGGACAGCAGCCGGTGACGGCTGCGATTCAACGGAGGAGGCCACGTGTCCAGTTCCATCAAGGCGATGACCCTCGCGGCGGTGGCCGTGCTCGCCGTCGCGACCGGCGCCCAGGCGGCGCCGTTCGCCCCCGCGTCTCCGACGCGCGCCAGCGGGCTGAGCCCGTGGCTGCCGGGCTGTGGCGGCGACAACGAGGCGATCAACGGCGGCGTGAACTACCAGAACGCCGAAGTCGAGCCCTACGTGTCGGTCAATCCGACCAACACCCAGAACATCATCGGCGCCTGGCAGCAGGATCGCTGGAGCGACGGCGGAGCCCACGGGCTGCTGCATGCCTTCAGCGCCGACGGCGGCACGACCTGGACCCCGTCCAGCCCGCCGTTCAGCAACTGCGCCGGCGGCGCGCCGGTCAACGGCGGCGACTACGAGCGCGCCAGCGACCCGTGGGTGTCCTTCTCGCCCAACGGGGTCGCGCACGCGATCAGCATCTCGTTCGACGACTCGACGGCGCGCAACGCCGTGATCGTCAACCGGTCGCTCGACGGCGGTCAGACGTGGCCCAAGAACACGGTGCTGCGCGCCGACAACCCGCGGGCGGCCGGCAACAACTTCAGCGACAAGGAGTCGATCACGGCCGATCCCGGCGATGCGCGGTACGTGTACGCGATCTGGGACCGTCTGGTCTCGCCCAGCGAGAACTCGAGCGCCAAGGCCTACGAGAACGCCCGCGCCTACCACGGCCCGACCTGGTTCGCCCGCTCGACCGACAACGGAGCGACGTGGGAGCCCTCGCACCCGATCTACGACCCGGGCACCCAGAACCAGACGATCGGCAACCAGATCGTCGTGCTCCCGGACTCCGCCGGCACCCTGGTGGACGGCTTCGAGCTGCTGCAGACCCACAAGAACGCGCAGGGCCTGCGGGGCGCCAACGTGGCCGTGATCCGCTCCACCGACAAGGGCCAGACCTGGTCGCAGCGGCCGGTCATCGTCGCGCCTCACCCTTCGGTCGGCGTCAACGACCCCGAGCCGCGCCCCTGCGACCCGCGGCGCCCGTTGCTTGGGTGCCGGCTCGTGCGCACCGGCGACATCCTCCCCGAGATCGCCGTCGACCGGTCCGCAAACCCGGCGACCCGCGGCAACCTCTACATGGTGTGGCAGGAGCAGGACTCCACCAGCTCGTTCGGCGACGACACGATCAAGCTGTCGCGCTCGACGACGGGGGGCGTGAGCTGGGAGGCGCCCATCGTCGTGAACAAGACCCCGGCCGATGCGTACAACCGGCAGGCGTTCACGGCGCAGGTGCACGTCAACGGTGACGGCACCGTGGCCGTGAGCTACTACGACATGCGCAACGACAGCGCCAACGACCCGGGTCTGACGACCAACCTCTGGATGGTGCACTCGCACACCGGCGGGACATCGTTCGGCAACGAGCAGGACCTCAGCGGGCGGTTCGACATGCGCGCCGCCCCGTACGCCCGCGGCTACTTCGTCGGCGACTACACGGGGCTGGACCACGCGGGCAGCCTGTTCACCCCGCTCTGGGTGCAGTCCAACAACCCGTTCCAGCCGACGAACCGCACCGACGCGTTCTTCACCACCACGGGCTGAGCCGTCACGGCGTCCGGTGCGCGCGCGCCACGGCGGCGCGCACCGGGCAGCCGGCCAGGTGGTCGTTGGCGAAGCCGGTCGCCTGCATCAGCGCGTAGAGCGTCGTCGGGCCGACGAAGCGAAAGCCCGCGGCGCGCAGCGTCTTCGCCAGCGCGCGGCTCTCCGCCGTCTGGGCCGGCACGTCGGCGAACGAGGTGGGCGCGGGCCGTGGCGCCGGGGCGTGGGCAGCGATCAGCTCGGGCAGCGGGGTGCCCGCCTCGCGCAGCGCGACCGTCGCCCGGGCATTGGCGATCGTCGCCTCGATCTTCAGGCGGTTGCGCACGATCCCGGCGTCGCCGAGCAGGCGGCCCGCGTCGGCCGCGCCGAACTCGGCCACGACCTCCGGGTCGAAGTCCGCGAACGCCGCGCGGAACGCGTCGCGCTTGCGCAGGATCGTCAGCCAGGAGAGCCCCGACTGGAACGCTTCGAGGCTCAGGCGCTCGAACAGCCCGCGCTCGTCGCGAACCGGCCGGCCCCACTCATCGTCGTGGTAGGCGGCGTAGAGATCGTCGCCGTCCCCGAAGCAGCGGCTCAAAGTGACCGCTGCTGGGCCTGCTCGCGCTGCGCGCGATCGACGGCAGTGACGATCTCGTGCGGATCGGCGATCCCGGTGAAGGTGAAGTCGCTGTCGTCGGTGCCGGCCGTGTCGAAGTCCACGGTGCCGACGCGCAGCATGCGCTCGAGCGGTCCCTGGTCGGTGTTCACGTTCTGCACGCGGTCGATGCGCGTCTGCTGGACGCGCTTGGCCAGCAGGCCGCGGCGGATGTACAGCCGCTGCGAGCTGACGACATAGGTCGTCGACACACGCTTGAAGAAGCCCACGACCAGGACCCCGGCGAACAGCACGAGCCAGACGAGGGCACCCGTCGTCGGGGACGTCACCAGCCCGACGAGGGCGCCGATGGCCGCCGCGGCGACCAGGCCGATGACGTAGAAGCGCAGCGTCGAGCGCCACGACGGGTGCCCCTCGAAGACGATCTCCTCACCGGGATGCAGGTCCATGGTCCGAACGCTACCGCCCCGTCAGGCGCCGGACGCCCTCAGCCGGTCACCGTGAAGGACTGCGACTGGTCGGCCGTCGAGCTGTCACCGGCGAACACGTCGATCCGGCCCGGCTCCACCACGTACCGGCCACTGTTGTCGTAGAAGCCGAAGTCCGACTCGTCCAGGGTGAACGTGACCGTCTGCTTCTCGCCCGGGCTCAGCGTCACGCGCTGGAAGCCCCGCAGCCGCCGGACTGGCTGCGACAGGCTCGCGACCGGGTCGTGGATGTAGAGCTGCACGACGTCGTCGCCCTCGCGCGACCCGGTGTTCGTGACGTCCATCGATGCCGTCAGCGAGCCGTTTCGCCTCACCGTGTTCCTGCTCAGGCGCGGCCCGTCGACCTTGAACGTCGTGTAGCTGAGCCCGAAGCCGAACTCGTACAGCGGCGAGCAGGAGTTCAGGTCGCGGTAGCGCGAGTTGTACTTCTGCGTCGCGTCGCACGGGCGGCCGGTCGGCTCGTGGTTGTAGTAGATCGGCACCTGGCCGAGCACCCGCGGGAACGACGCGGGCAGCTTGCCACCGGGGTTGACCGTGCCGAACAGCACGTCGGCGACGGCGTTGCCGGCCTCGACGCCTCCGAACCAGGCCTCGAGGATCGCGGGCGCCGAGGCGTCGACCTTCGAGAGCGTCAGCGGCCGGCCGTTGAACAGCACGACGACGAACGGCTTGCCCGTCGCCTTGATCGCGTCGATCAGCTCCTGCTGCTTGCCGGGCAGGTCGATCTCGGTGCGCGATGCGGCCTCGCCGCTCTGGCCGCGGCTCTCGCCGAGCGTGAGCACGACCTGGTCGGCCGCCTCGGCGGCCGCGACGGCGGCCGGGAAGCCCGCGGCGGACCCGCACTCGCCCTCGGGCGTGTTGCTGGGCGGGTCCTTGTCCTCGATCGTGCAGCCGGGCGTGTAGGTCGTGTCGGGGTCCTGGGCCTTGATGCCGGCGTACGGGGTGACAGCGTCCTCGTCGCGGCCCTTGCCCCACCACGGCCCGAGCATGTCGTGACCGCTGTCGCCGAGCGGGCCGATCACCGCGGTCTTCTTCCCGGGGTCCAGCGGCAGCGTGGCCTTGTCGCCGCTGTTCTTGAGCAGCACCATCGAGCGCGAGGCGGCGTTGCGCGCGGCGGCGCGGTCGGCGGCGGTGACGAAGCTCGACTCATCCTTGGCCTTGGCCGTGTCGACGTAGGGGTGCTCGAAGAGTCCGGCGCGGAACTTCACGCGCAGGATCCTGCGGACCGCGTCGTCGAGGCGGCTGCGCGAGATGCGGCGGTCGGCCAGCAGCTGCCGGCCGAAGTCGCGGATGTTCGTGCTGACCATCTCCGAGTCGGTGCCGGCGTTCAGCGCGAGCGCGCCCGCATCGGGGCCGTCGGCGGCGACGCCGTGCCCGCACGAGCCGGAGTCCGGGTTCACGGGCGGGCAGGCGCGGAGCTCGGCGACGGCGGTGTAGTCGCTCTCGATGAAGCCGTCGAAGCCCCACTCGCGCTTGAGGATGTCGGTCTCGACCTCGTGGTTGGCGCAGCCGGGCACGCCGCTGATGGAGTTGAACGAGCACATCGCGGTGTCGGCGCCGGCGTCGACCGCGGCCTTGAACGGCGGCAGGTAGAGGTTGCGCAGCCGTTGCTCGGACATGTCGGTGGTGTTGTAGTCGCGGCCGCCCTCGGGCTGGCCGTAGGCGGCGAGGTGCTTGACGCTCGCGACGACCTTGTCCGGGGCGCTGTAGTCCTTGCCCTGTGCGGCCTTCACGCGCGCCGCGGAGAAGACCGAGCCGAGGTAGGGGTCCTCGCCGCCGCCCTCGGAGATCCGCCCCCAGCGCGGCTCGTGGGAGACGTCGACCATCGGGCTGTAGATCTGCTTGACGCCGACCGTGGCGGTCTCGCGCGCGGCGACGGTGTCGTCGGCGGTGGCGACGGCCGGGTCGAAGGAGCTGGCGGCCCCGAGCGGGATCGGGAAGATCGTGCGGTAGCCGTGGATCGTGTCGTAGGCGAAGAGGATCGGGATGTGCAGGCGCGACTGCTCGACGGCGACGTGCTGGAGGTGGTCGATCTTGTCGGGATCGGTGAGGCTGAAGACGCTCCCGACGCCGGCCTTCGCGTCGGCGTCGGTGATCTGCCCGTCGGAGAGCAGCTGCACCTGCTGAAGCTTCTCCCCGAGCGTCATGCGCCTGACGAGCGCATCGACCCTGTGCTCGACCGACCGGCTGGCGGCAGGACGTGAGGGCGCCAGCGCTGCCTCGTCGCTGGACTGCGTGGCGGCGAGCACGCCGCCCGCGACCATCGCGCACAGCACCGTAACGACCGTGACGACCGCAGCCGTCTTGCGCCTCGAACCCATGACCCGCTCCTTGTCGCGCTGCTTGGCGCGGCGACCCTATGTCAGGCAACGTGGCGATCCGCACAAGTCCGTCCGATGCGAAACGCTCCGGAACCCGGTCCGTGACGAGCCGGTCGCGCCGCTACGGTCCGCGGTGTGCCCGCCGTGGCCAAGGTCGAGCCGCTCACCACGGCCCGCGCGCTGCGCGGGCCGTTCGACTACGCCTGCCCCGACGGCGTCGGCGTCGGGTCGGTCCTCGTCGTCCCGTTCGCCCACCGCGACGTCGTCGGCGTGGTCACCGCGACGGCCGATACCAGCGAGCACGAGCTGGCCGAGCCCAAGCAGGTCCTCGACGCCCGCCTCACGCCCGACCTCGTCGAGCTCGCGCTCTGGCTGGCGCGCGACTACTGCTCGACGCCGGCCCGCGCGCTGAGCCTCCTGCTGCCGCCCAAGGGCACGCGGACGAAGACCGCCCCGTGGGCCGAGGCCGCCGGCGACGCGAACGGCGAGCGCCTCACCGACCGCCAGCGCGCGCTGCTTCAGACCCTGCCGCGCTTCGCCGGCAGCGACCTGCCCGCGCTGCGCCGCCTGGAGGCCCGCGGCCTCGTGGCGGTGCAGGCGAGCCCGGTGCGCCGCGCGCCGACGCACGTCGCCGTCGGCGCTCAGCGCGAGCCGCCGCCGCTGACCGCTGAGCAGGCCGTGGCGGTCGAGGCGATCGCCGCCGCCGAGCCCGGCAAGCTGCTGCTGCTGCAGGGCGTGACGGGCTCGGGCAAGACCGAGGTCTATCTGCACGCCGCGCACGCGGTCCTGGAGCAGGGCCGCTCGGTGCTCGTCCTCGTCCCCGAGATCGCGCTGACCCCGCAGATCGTCTCGCGCTTCGTGGCGCGCTTCGGCGACACCGTCGCGGTGCTGCACTCCAAGCTCTCCGACGGCGAGCGCCACGACGAGTGGATGCGGCTGCGCAGCGGCGAGGCGCGCGTCTGCGTCGGCCCGCGCTCGGCCGTCTTCGCGCCGCTGGCCGACCTCGGCCTCGTCGTCGTCGACGAGGAGCACGACGCCAGCTACAAGCACGAGGGCGACCCGCGCTACGACGCCCGGCGGGTCGCCGCCTGGCGGGCGCGCCACGCCGGGGCAGTGCTCGTGGCGGGCTCGGCGACGCCGCGTCCCGAGAGCGTGCACCAGCTCACCCGCCTGCGCCTGCCCGCGCGCGTGGACGGCGCGTCCCTGCCGCCGGTGGAGATCATCGACATGCGTGAAGCCGGGCGCGCGCTGCACCCGCGCACGCACGAGGCGATCGCCGACTCCCGCAAGGCGATCGTGCTGCTCAACCGCCGCGGCTGGTCGAACTTCCTCACCTGCCGCTCGTGCGGGCGCGCGTGGGAGTGCCCGGAGTGCGACGTCACGCTCGTCCTGCACCGGGCACGCGACCTGCTCACCTGCCACCACTGCGGCCACCGCGACCGCGTGCCCTCGCGCTGCCCGGACTGCGGCTCGGTGTCCATCGCGCGCCACGGCACCGGCACCGAGCGCATGGAGGCCGACCTCGCGGCCCTCGGCGGCGACGTCTATCGCCTCGACGGCGACGCGGGCGACCCCGCTCGCGTCCTGGCCGCGTTCGGCGCCGCGCGCCACGGGATCCTGCTCGGCACGCAGATGGTCGCCAAAGGCCACGACTTCCCCGACGTCG
>JBDTYI010000048.1:0-4445 GCA_040005775.1 Solirubrobacteraceae bacterium | reverse complement strand
CACCCTCGTGCGCGTCGCGTTCATCGTGAGCGTCGTGCTCCCGGGCCCGCAGTTCTTGATCTACGTCGGGCTGTGGATCTTCATGCCGAAGGAGTCCTAGACAAGCGCCCGGCCCTGGGCGAAGCCGGCCGCCAGCGAGGCGCGGACGGTGCCGCGGGCCATGAAGTTCGGGCCCATGGCCTCGATGGCCGGCGCGTCGGGGATGACGTGGCGCACGCGCGCCCCGCGGGTGCGCAGGAGCTGCAGCTCGACGGCCACGCCCACACGGAAGGCGGCGAAGAGCACGCCGGTGCGCCCACCGGTCGGGTCCAGGCAGAGCACCTGGGTGTCGCGGCGGGCCGGCGCCGCGTCGAGGTTCGTGACCGACCACGCGCCGCCGTCGACGTACTCGCGCCCACCGATCCTCACCGGTGCGAACACCCACGGGATCGAGCACGACGCCGCCACCGCCTCGCCGACGCCTGCGCGCGGGGCGCCCGGGGAGCCGAACACCACGCGGCGGCCGGTTCGCTTGTCCACGGTGCACACGCGCAGGCGGCCGTCGAAGCGCGCGCCGGAGGCGTCGACCTCGCGCGCCAGGCCGCGCAGCGACTGCCCCTTGCCGGGAGCCGCGCGCAGCGCCGCCGCGCGCGCGAGCGCTCCGGCGGGCGCCGACAGCGTCGTCGCGGGGACCGCAACGGGCGCGGCGGCCGCCCAGCCCCAGCGCCCGATCTCGCGCAGGGCGCCCCGCAGCGCGCCGTCGTTCTCCGGCTCGGGGGTCGACGTCGCCTTGCGCGATCGCGGCCGGCGCGGCGTCTGCCCGGCGGCCAGGCGCGCGGCGACGATCGAGCCGGCCGAGGTGCCCACGAGCGACTCGACCTGTCGCAGGTCGGCGCCCGAGGTCTCCTCGATCCCGGCCAGGACACCGCTCATCCACGCCTCGCCGACCACGCCGCCGCCGGCGAGGACCAACACGTCGGGCAGGACGAAGCGGGCCAAGGCGGGGATTGTGTCGTCGTCACGTCCTGTATGCGATCACGTACACTTGTAATCGCATGGCCCTGATCCACGAGCTCGAGCGCACGATTCACATCGGCCCGCGCGTGCGCGCCCTTCGCGAGGCGATGGGCCTCTCGCTGCGCGACCTCGCCGAGCGCTCCGGCGTGTCGGCGCCGATGCTCAGCCAGGTCGAGCGCGGCGAGACGAGCCCGACGCTCCAGGTCGCCGCCCGCATCGCCGGGGGCCTCGAGCTGCGCCTCAGCCAGCTGCTGCGCCTCGACGAGGCCGGCAGCGTCACCGTCGTCCGCGCCTCCGAGCGCCGCCGCGGCGGCTCGGGCGCCGGCGGGCACGCCTTCGAGATCCTCACCGCGCCGCTGCCCGGCCAGCGCGTGGAGCTCAGCCGCCACGAGCTGGCGACCGGCGCGCGCACCGGCGGCGAGGGCGACCCGCCGATGCACGAGCCCGGCAGCCGCGAGATCGGGCTCGTCGAGTCCGGCGCCGTGGTGCTCGAGATCGACGGCGAGCGTCAGGAGCTCGGCGCCGGCGACTGCGTCACGTTCGACGCCGACCTTCCCCACCACTACGAGAACCCGGGCCCGGCACCGGCGGCGATCCTCGCCGTCGTGTCCGCGGGCCTGCGCCGAAGCTAGGAGACCGCCGCGATGCCGACGACCCTGTTCGACAAGATCTGGTCCGCCCACGAGGTGGCGCCGGGGCTTCTGTACATCGACCTGCACCTCGTCCACGAGGTCACGAGCCCCCAGGCGTTCGACGGGCTCCGGCTGGCCGGGCGCACGGTGCGCCGGCCCGATCGCACGCTCGCCACGGCCGACCACAACGTGCCCACCGACGGCACCCCGGTCGCCGCGCGGATCAAGGACGCCCTCAGCCGCGTGCAGGTCGAGACGCTGGAGCGCAACTGCGAGGAGTTCGGCGTCCCCATCTACTCGCTGGGCTCCGAGCACCAGGGGATCGTCCACGTCATCGGCCCCGAGCTCGGCGTCACCCAGCCGGGCATGACGATCGTCTGCGGCGACAGCCACACCGCCACGCACGGCGCGTTCGGCGCGCTGGCCTTCGGGATCGGCACGAGCGAGGTCGAGCACGTCCTGGCCACGCAGTGCCTCGTGCAGGCCAAGCCCAAGTCGATGCGCATCCGCTACGACGGCGACCTCGGCTTCGGGGTCACCGCGAAGGACCTGATCCTCGGCACGATCGGCCAGATGGGCGTCGACGGCGCCACCGGCCACGTCGTCGAGTTCGCCGGTGCGGCCATCGAGGCGCTGTCGATGGAGGGGCGCATGACGATCTGCAACATGACGATCGAGGGCGGCGGCCGGGCGGGCATGATCGCCCCCGACGAGACGACGTTCGAGTGGGTCAGCGAGCACGGCGGCGAGGCCGACCCCGCGTGGAGCGAGCTCTCCACCGACGCCGGCGCGTCCTTCGACCGCGAGATCACCGTCGACGCGGCGGCGCTGAGTCCGATGATCAGCTGGGGCACGAACCCGGCGCAGGTCGCGTCGGTGACGGCGGCGGTGCCCGACCCGGCGTCCGACGGCGACGAGCGCGCCCTGCACTACATGGGCCTGGAGGCCGGCACGCCGCTGCAGGACATCCGGCTGGACCGCGTGTTCATCGGCTCGTGCACGAACTCGCGCATCGGCGACCTGCGCGCCGCCGCGAAGGTGGTGGAGGGGCGCAAGGTCGCGAGCGACCTGTACGCGATGGTGGTCCCCGGCTCGGTGGCGGTGAAGCGCCAGGCCGAGGCCGAGGGCCTCGACGAGGTCTTCAAGGCCGCCGGGTTCGACTGGCGCGGCGCGGGCTGCTCGATGTGCCTGGGGATGAACCCCGACACCCTCGAGCCCGGTGAGCGCTGCGCCTCGACGTCGAACCGCAACTTCGAAGGCCGCCAGGGCCGCGGGGGCCGCACGCACCTCGTGAGCCCCGAGATGGCCGCCGCCGCGGCCATCGAAGGCCGGTTCGTCGACATCAGGGAATGGAGCTGACATGAAGGCCATCGAGACCATCACCGGGCCGGTGTCGACGCTGATGCGCGACGACATCGACACCGATCAGATCATCCCCAAGCAGTTCCTCAAACGCGTCGAGCGCACGGGGTTCGGCGAGTTCCTGTTCTACGACTGGGCCCAGGAGCCCGGCTGGGACCTCCCGGTCAACCAGATCCTCGTCAGCGGGCGCAACTTCGGCTGCGGCTCCAGCCGCGAGCACGCGCCCTGGGCGCTGGAGGACTACGGCTTCCAGGTCGTCATCGCGTCGAGCTTCGCCGACATCTTCCGCTCGAACTGCACGAAGATCGGCCTGCTGCCCGTCGAGCTCACCGCCGCCGAGTGCGCGTCGATCGCGAAGGCCGGCGAGTGCCAGGTCGATCTGGCGGGCCAGGAGGTCCGGTGGCCGGAGGGGACGGCGAGGTTCGAGATCGACCCCGACATCAAGCACCGCCTGGTCAACGGCCTCGACGACATCGACCTCTCACTCGAGCAGGGCGCGGCGATCGACGCCTACGAGCGCGACCGCGAGCGGCGCGGGCCGGTCACGACCGCGCTGCGGGCCTGAGCGGGTCGGTCTCGCCGCGGTCCACGCGCCCGTCGCGGTCGGCGTCCTCGACGCCGTCGGGCCGGCCGTCGCGGTCGGTGTCGGCGCGGTGCGGGTTCGTCCACGTGGCCGGGTCGTGGTCGTAGCCGCGGTGGAACACCGCCCAGTCGGTCCCCGCGAGCTGCAGCGTGCGCGGCACCTGGGCGGTGACGCCCAGCTCGAGGCCGTCGGGCAGGCCGTCGCGGTCGCTGTCGGCCCGCGTGGGCGCCAGGCGCAGCGGGACCTCGACGCCGTCGGGCACGCCGTCGTCGTCACTGTCGCGGTCGCGTGCGGAGGTGGTCAGCACCGCCTCGCGGTCGTCGCGCAGGCCGTCGCCGTCGATGTCGGGGTCGGTGTTGTCGCCGATCCCATCGCCGTCGAGGTCGCTCGCCTCGCTCGCGATGTGGGGGAACGCGTCGGACGGGTCGATCACGCCGTCGCCGTCATCGTCGGAGTCGCAGTTGTCTCCGTGGCCGTTGCCGTCGGTGTCGTCCTGCTCGACGGGGTCGCCCGGGAAGGCGTCGCACCGGTCGGGACGTCCGTCGCCGTCGCTGTCCGGTCCACCGCACGCCGGCGCGATCCAGGCCTCCGTCGGCGCCACTCCGCCCTGGG
This sequence comes from Solirubrobacteraceae bacterium, assembly GCA_040005775.1. Lineage (GTDB taxonomy): Bacteria > Actinomycetota > Thermoleophilia > Solirubrobacterales > Solirubrobacteraceae > JAOPZW01. The sequence goes on along the minus strand of JBDTYI010000048.1, from coordinate 260 downwards.
CGCCGGCGATCGCGGCCGCCAGTCGTGCCGCGACTTCCACCCGCGCCGGTCGCGCAGCGGCGCCGGCGGGCACGGCGCAGGCCGCTGCCACCAGGACCGCAGCGATGGGAGTCGATCGCATCCGCCCGACCGTACCTCGGCCCGCCGGGGCGTCGTGAAGAAGTTGGTCAGTGCGTGGCGGAGCCGCTGCGCACGCGCGGGTCCAGCCACGCCTGCACGACGTCGGCCAGGAGGTTGGAGGCCACGACGAGCAGCGCGCC
>JBDTYI010000047.1:0-13449 GCA_040005775.1 Solirubrobacteraceae bacterium | reverse complement strand
CCGTCGAGCAGCGAGTACTCGGAGTGGACGTGGAGATGCGCGCAGGACGGAGTGCTCACGGGACGGATCAGGATAGGTGCCGGTGCGGATGGCTCGCGGGCGTCGCCCAGGCGCTTTTCCGCACTTTGGCGCCTTCTTGCGTCAGTGCCCGCGCAAGCGCCGCGCGAGGCGGCGCAGAGCGCTCGGCCGAGGTGCGGTGGCCGCCGCCTCGACCGCGCCGGCGGCTTCCTGGCGCAGCCGGTCGGCGGCGCGGCCCAGCTCGGCGATGAGGCTGTCGTGCCCGGCGATGGGCACCGCCGGGGTGGGTGGGGATAGCGTCAAACGGTCGCGCGCCGAGTCCAGGGCGGCGAGTTCGGCGGCGCGCGCCTCGCGGGCCGCCTCCTCCGCGCTCACGGCCCGCTCGCGGGCTCCCTGCAGAGCGTCGAGCTCGGCGCGCAGGGCGGACTCGGCCTTGCCTGCGCGGTCGCGCTCGGCCGCGAGGCTCGCGCGGGCCTCCTCGACGCGCGCCCGCTCGGCGGTCAGCGCCTGCTCGGCCGTGGCGCGGGCCTCGGCGTGACGGTCGACGTCCTCGCGGGCGGCACGGGCGGCTTGGGCGAGCTCCCCCGCCAGCCGCGCGAGCGTCTGGTCGCGCTCGTCGCGCGACTCCGCACGGATGCGCAGCTCCTCGACCTGCCCTCGCATCGCCGCGACACCGGCGAGGGCCTCGCTCTCCGCGACGATGCGAGCGGCGAGCTCCTCGCGGGCGGTGAGCGCGTCGGCCTGCGCCTCGCGCACCGACGCCTGCGCGGCGTCGCGCTCGGCGACGAGGGTGACGAGGCTTGCGCGGAGAGCGTCGAGCTCCTCCTGGGTCTCGGCGAGGCGGCGCATCGCGTGACGCGGGCGCAGGTCGACGACACGGGCCTCGAGGCCGTCGGGCGGGGTGGCGGGCTCCATTTGGGGCGGGACGCTAATCCCGCCCCCGGACGCCTCGGCCGCGAGCTGCTAGCTGTTGTCGCGCTTCGCGCCCAGCGCGATGATCGAGCCGATGGCGAGGGCGACGACGCCGGCTGCGACGAGCTTCTGCGAGGATCCGCCGCCCGGGGTCCTGCGCTTGACGTAGAACTTGACGCCGTTCCAGACGGCGAACCCGAGAGCCTTGTAGAACATGGTCGGACGCTACCCCTCGTCAGGGTGGTGCAACCGGTGCGCCAGGCGCGACTGCAGCGTCCACAGCTCGATGAAGCCGGGCGACGCGTTCTGGGAGAACAGGCCGCCCGACTCCGCGAACGTCGCGAGCTGGGCGTCGTACACCGCGTTCGGGCTCGCGCGGGTGACGACGCGAACGCTGCCCTTGAACAGCTTCAGGCCGATCGTGCCGGTGACGCGGCGGTTGACGTGCTCGATGTAGGCCTCGAGGTCCTCGCGCAGCGGCTCCCACCACAGCCCCGCGTACACGAGGTAGGCCCACTTCTGATCCAGGCCGGGCTTGAACTGGTTCTGGTGGATCGTGCCCGTGAGCCGCTCGAGCTCCTTGTGGGCCTTGAGCACGATCGCGGCGGCGGGCACCTCGTAGATGTCGCGGACCTTCAGGCCCACGATGCGGTCCTCGATGTGGTCGAGGATGCCGACGCCGTGGCGCATCCCGAGCTCGGCGACGTGCTCGAGCAGCGCGACGAGGTCCATCGCCTGCCCGTCGACGGCGACCGGCAGCCCCGCCTCGAAGGTGAGCGCCACGGTCTGGCTCTCGTCGGGCGCGAGCTCGGGGCGCGTGACGAGCTGGAAGACGTCGTCGTCGGGCGCGTGGGAGAGGTCCTCGATCCACTTGCCCTCCGACGAGCGGCCCCAGAGGTTGTCGTCGATCGAGTACGGCGCCGCCTCCGTGCCGCCCTTGACCGGGATGCCGTGCTTGCGCGCGTAGGCGATCTCCTCGTCACGGCCCATCGCCCACGACCGGACCGGGGCGATGACCTTCAGCTCGGGCGCGAGCGCGGCGACGGTGCCCTCGATGCGCACCTGGTCGTTGCCCTTGCCCGTGCAGCCGTGGGCGATCGTGTCGCAGCCGGTCTTGCGCGCGTACTCGACCGCGAGCTTGGCGATCAGCGGGCGCCCGAGCGACGTGAACAGCGGGTAGCCGTCGCCGTAGTCGGCGTTGGCGCGGATCGCTGGGGCGATGTACTCGCGGGCGAACTCCTCGCGGGCGTCGACGACGTGGCAGTCCAGCGCGCCGAGGTCCAGCGCCTTGCCCTTGACGACGTCGTAGTCCTCCCCCGGCTGGCCGAGGTTGACGGTGAGCGCGACGACCTCCGCCTCGTACTCGTCCTGGATCCACTTGAGCATCACGCTCGTGTCCAGCCCGCCCGAGTACAGCAGCAGCACGCGGCCGACCTCGCCGGGCTGGGCGATGTAGCTGGCGACCCGCGTGGCGTCGGGGTCGGCGAGGTGGCGGACTTCGGTGCGGATCGGCTCGCGCGGCTCGTCGGTCATCTTGCGCGTGAGCCTAGCCGTGCGGCCGTTCCGGAGGGCGCTGACGCTTACGGAAGCGGGTGAAGGGCCGCGGCGGGATCGCCGAACGTCGGTCCTGCCCCCTCTGGAGGGGGAATACCGACGTTCGGCGGATCCGGGCCCTCGGCGCGCCGTTTCGGCCTGCCCATGTACTGCGTCCCTCCGCGAGCGCTGCTTCGACGCCACAGGTATCACCCCACGCGCTCGCGCCCCGTGTAGACGTTCAGCCGCCCGCCGCGGGCGAACCCGCAGAGGGTCATCCCGCGGTCAGCGGCCAGCGACACGGCCAGCGAGCTCGGCGCGCCGACGGCCACGAGGATCGGCGCGCCGGCGACGGCCGCCTTCTGGACGAGCTCGAACGACAGCCGCCCCGAAACGCAGAGCACGTGCCCGTGGAATGGCAGCAGCCCGTCGATCAGCGCGCGGCCGATCACCTTGTCCATCGCGTTGTGGCGCCCGACGTCCTCGCGGGCGAGCAACAGCTCGCCGGCGTCGTCGAAGAGCCCCGTGGCATGCAGGCCGCCGGTGGCGGCGAACGCGGGCTGGCGCAGGCGCTCGGGCAGGTCGGCGAGCAGCGCGCGGTCGACGACCGGTCCGTCGGCGGCCGGCGGCGCGTGCACCGCAACCTCCTCCAGCGCGCCCTTCCCGCACACGCCGCAAGAGCTCGACGTGTAGAAGCTGCGGGTGCCCGGGTCGGCGAGCAGCTCCGCGTCGACGTCGACGGTGTTCGCGGCGAGGTCTTTTGAAGGGCCGGCGGGCGCCGCCGCGCCGATCAGTCCCTCGCCGTGCAGGAACCCGAGCGCGAGCTCCTCGTCGTGGCCGGGCGTCCGCATCGTGACCGCCAGCGCGCGCCCGCGCACGCGGATCTCCAGCGGCTCCTCGATCGCCACGCGGTCGGGACCACCGTCGTGCTCGACGGGGACCGACAGGCGAAGCGGATCGACCTCCATGGTTCTCCGGAGTACCCTGGGAAGCCGATGATGCTCATGCTCATCGACACCCGTGAGCCGCCGCCGGCGCCCGATCGCCGCGAGCCGCTCTACCTGGACCTGCCGGAGCTGGCGCCGTGGCGCTGGTTCCTGAGCGCCATCGTCCTCATCGTCGCCGCGAAGCTGATCCCCGGCTGGCCCGGCCTCATCCCGCTGTTCATCGGCTTCGGCGCGTTCCTCGGCGGCATCGCCGCGCTGTACCAGGGAAACGACGGCCTCAGCGGCTACCGCCAGTAAGCGCGCGCAGGCGCCCCAGCGCGTCGTCGGCCTCGGCGACGCCGATCGTCAGCGGCGGCAGCAGGCGCAGCGTCGCGGGGCCGGTCGCGTTGAGCACGAGGTGCTCTTCGGTCAGCGCACGGCGGACGAGGTCGGGCGCGCTGGGTGGGTGGGAAGGGTTCAAGTCGGCGGCGAGCATCAGCCCGCGCCCGCGGACCTCGACGACGCCCGGCAGCTCGCTCAGGCCCTGGTGCAGCTGCGCGCCGACATCGCGCACTGAGGCCAGCAGCGCTTCGTCGGTGACGACATCCATCACCGCCAGTCCGGCGGAGCACTGGACCGGGCCGCCGGCGAACGTCGAGCCGTGGTCGCCGGGCTCGAACACGTCGGCCAGCCGCGGCCCGCAGATCAGCGCGCCGATCGGCAGCCCGCCGCCGAGCGCCTTCGCCGTCGTCAGCGCGTCGGGGACGACGCCGGAGTCCTGATAGGCCCACAGCGTCCCGGTGCGCCCGAGGCCGCACTGCACCTCGTCGAAGATCAGCGCCGCACCGTGCTCGTCGCACGCGGCGCGGGCGGCGTGCAGCACGTCGTCGCCGAGCACGTGGACGCCGCTCTCGCCCTGCACGGGCTCGAGCAGCACCGCGGCGGTGCGCTCGTCGACGGCGGCGGTGATCGCCTCCGCGGTCGGCGCAACCGCCTCGAAGCCGGGCACCAGAGGCGCGAACGGGGCCTGCTTGGCCTCCTGCGGGGTGGCGGACAGCGAGCCGTACGTGCGCCCGTGGAACCCGCGGTGCACGGAGACGATCGTGCCGCCCTGCTTGGCCTTGCGCGCGACCTTCAGCGCCGCCTCGACCGCCTCGGTCCCGGAGTTGGCGAAGTGGACCTTGCCGCCCAGCGACGACTCACTCAGGCGCTGGGCCAGGCGCATGGCCGGCTCGGTGTAGAAGAGGTTGCCGACGTGGATCAGGCGCTGTGCCTGCTCGCGGATCGCCGCGACGACCGCGGGGTGGCAATGGCCGAGCGAGTTGACCGCGAGGCCGGTCTGGAAGTCCAGGTACTCGGTGCCCTCGGCGTCCCACAGGCGCGCACCCTCCCCGCGGACGAACTGCACGGGCATCCGCGCGTAGGCGCCGACGACGTGCGCGCGCTCGAGCGCCTGCAGCTCATCGACGCTCACAACGCCGGCCTGATCTTGGTCCCGAAGCCCGCGTCGGTGAACAGCTCGAGCAGGATCGAGTGCGGCTGGCGGCCGTCGACGATGTGCGCGTAGGTGACGCCGCCATGGATCGCGTCGACGCAGGCCTGCAGCTTGGGGCGCATGCCGCCGGCGATGTGCCCCATCGCCTCCTCGACCTCGTCGGCGGTCGCCTCGCTGATGACGCTGCCGAGGTCGGCCGGGTCGCGCAGCCAGCCTTCGACGTCGGTGAGGAAGAGCACCTTGTAGGCGCCCATCGCCCGCGCCACCGCGCCCGCGGCCGCGTCGGCGTTGACGTTGTAGGAGTTGCCCTCGCGGTCGGCACCGACCGACGCGATCACCGGGATGTAGTCCTGGGCGATGTGGTTGAGCACGTCGACGTCCACACGCTCGATGCGCCCGACGAAGCCGACGTCCTCCCCCTCGGGCCCGGCCTGACGCGCGACGCGGAACAGCTGGCCGTCGTCGCCGCTGAGCCCGACCGCGGACTGACCCTGCCGGTTCAGCCGACCCACGATGTCCTTGTTGACTTTGCCGACGAGGACCATCTTGGCCACCTCGACGGTGTCCGCGTCGCTCACCCGCAGGCCGCCGACGAACTCCACCGGCAGCCCGAGGCGGTCCATGAAGGCGGTGATCTCCGGTCCCCCGCCGTGCACGACGATCGGGTTCAGCCCGACGTACTTGAGCAGCACCACGTCGCGGGCGAAGTTCTCGCGCAGCGCCGGATCCTCCATCGCCGCGCCGCCGTACTTGATGACGATCGTCTTGCCGTGGAACTCCCGGATGTACGGGAGCGCCTCGAGCAGGGTGCCGACGTCTCTCATGTCGTGTAGTCCGCGTTGATGGTCACGTACTCGTGGCTGAGGTCGGAGAAGAAGACCTCGGTCTCGTCACCGTCGCCGGGCAGGTCGATGACGTATTCGACCTCGCTGCCGGAGACCTTGTCCGCGAGCGCCTGCTCGTCGAATCCGATCGCGCTGCCCCCGGCGCAGACCTGCACGCCCTCGATGGCCACGTCGATGCGCAGCGGCGCGGTGCCGAGCAGCGCGGCGCCGGCGGCCTGCACGATGCGTCCCCAGTTGGGGTCGCCGCCGTGCAGCGCGGCCTTGACCAGCGGGGAGTTGGCCACGGCGCGGGCGACGCGCTCGATCGCCTCGCGGTCGCCGCCGCGAACCACGACGCGACCGGTGTGCGCGGAGCCCTCGCCGTCGCGGACGATCTCCAGCGCGAGCTGGCGCAGCAGGCAGTCCAGTGCCTGGCCGAAGAGGATCTCCCCGTCGGTCTCGGGCTCTACGGCGATCCCGCTCGCGCCCGAGCACTGCAGGATCACGGTGTCGTTGGTGGAGAGCTGGCCGTCGACGGAGATGCGGTCGAAAGAGCGCTTGACGCAGACTCCGAGCAGCAGGTCGGCCGTCTCGGGGCTGAGGACGGCGTCTGTCTGCACGAAGCAGAGCATGGTCGCGAAGGCGGGCTGGATCATCCCCGCCCCCTTGGCCTGTGCGGTGATGCGCACCGTGCCGTTGGGCAGCGTCACGTCGACGGCGACGCGCTTCTCGAACTTGTCGGTGGTCATGATCGCCGCCTGGAAGTCCGCGTCGCCGTCGGCGCGCAGCTCCGTCCGCGCCTGGGAGAGCCCGCGAACCACGGCGTCGGGATCGAGCTGTACGCCGATCACGCCCGTCGAGGCGACGGCGACCTGGTCGACGGCGGCGCCGCCGACCATCGCGGCCGCGCCCTGGACCTTCGCGGCGGCGTCGAGCCCGCGACCGCCGGTGGCCGCGTTCGCGTTGCCGGAGTTCACCGCGACGACGCGCAGCGCGTTCAGGCGCGTGCGCTCCTGCGTCAACAGAACCGGCGCTGCGAGCGTGCCCGAGCGCGTGAAGCGCGCGGCGCTCACCGTCTCGTGCGCGTCGGAGACGAGCAGGCCGACGTCGGTGCCGCCGCTGGGCTTGATCCCGGCCGCGACGCCCGCGGCGCGGAACCCGGCGGGCAGCGGCCCGGGCGCCTCGGCGACCCAGTCGGGCTTGGGCACCCAGCGACTCGTGAAGAAGGTCACCGCAGGCCCTCCGTCTCGGAACGGCCGAACATCAGGTTCAGCGACTGGATCGCCTGCGACGACGTCCCCTTCCACAGGTTGTCGATCGCGCCGAAGGCGAACACCTTGCCCGTGCGCTGGTCGGCGACGACGTGGATGCGGCACACGTTCGTCTCGCGCACGTCGCGCACCCCGGGCGGCCGCGCGGCGATCTCGACGAACGGCTCGCCGGCGTAGAAGTCCTCGTAGAGCGCGCGGACGTCGCCGGGGTCGCCGTGGACGGTGACGTAACAGGACACGAGCTCGCCCTGGTCGAGCGGCAGCAGGTGCGGCGTGAACGCCGTGACGACGTCGGCGCCGAGCACGGCGAGCTCCTGATCGACCTCGGGCGCGTGGCGATGGGTGCCGACGCCGTAGGGCGTCACGTTCTCGTCGACGGTAACGAAGTGCGTCTTCTCGGTCGCCGAGCGCCCGGCGCCGGAGACCCCGGACTTCGCGTCGACGACGACGTCGGCGATCACGCCCGCCTGCGCCAGCGGCGCCAGCGCGAGGATCGTCGCCGTCGGGTAGCAGCCGGGGCCCGCGACCAGCGAGGCCTCGCGGATGTCGTCGCGGTAGAGCTCGGGCAGCCCGTAGACGGCGTCGGCGATCAGCTCGGGGTGTGGGTGCTCGACGTAGTAGCGCTCGTAGGTGTCCACGTCGCGCAGGCGGAAGTCGGCGGACAGGTCGACGACCTTCGCGCCGCGCTCGAGCAGCGCCTTGACCACCGGAGCGCTGGCGCCGTGGGGGTAGGCGACGATCGCCGCGTCGACCTCGCCGTGGGGACCGTCGAGGTCGAGCTCCTCCAAGACGACCGGCACGCGGTGGTGCGGGTAGAGCTCGTCCAGCGGCCGGCCGGCGTCCGACCGCGACGTGGCCGCGGCCAGCGTGAAGTGCGGGTGGCGGCTCACCAGGCGCGCGGCGAGCGCACCCGCGAACCCCGAGGCGCCAGCGACGAGGACCGACGAGCTGGCGTCAGCCACGCAACTCCCCCCCGAGCCCGTCGTGCAGCGCGGCGACGATCCGCGCGCGCAGCGGCGCGACGTCCTCGTCGGCCAGGGTGCGGTCGGGGGCGCGGAAGGTCAGCGCGAGGGCGAGCGACTTGCGGCCCTCCCCCACCTGCGCCCCGCGGTAGAGGTCGAACACGCGCACGTCGGCGAGCAGCTTGCCGCCGGCCTCGCGCACGGCGTGCACGACCTGCGCGGCGGGCACGTCATCGGGCAGCGTCGCGCTGAGGTCGATGCGCAGCGCGGGAAAGCTCGTCAGGTCGCGGTACTGCGGCACGGCGTCGGCGTGCCCCAGGACGCGGTCGAGGTCGACCTCGAACAGCGACGCGGCCTCGAGATCCCAGGCCCGGGCGACGAGCGGGTGCAACTCGCCGATCCAGCCGACCTCCACGCCGCCGGCCAGCACGCGTGCGCTGCGCCCCGGATGCAGGAACGGCTCGGTGGCGGGCTCGACCTCCCAGCGCACGCGCACGGCGTCCATGACCGCGCCGAGGAAGCCCTTGACGGCGAAGAACCCGGCCCGCGGCGGCTCGCGCGTGCCCCACGTCTGCGGCGCGAGACGCCCCGTGAGGATCGCGCCGAGCGCGCGGTGCTCGTGGGGCAGCTGCTCACCCGATGGCAGGTAGACCGTGCCGCACTCGAACAGCGCGAGGTCTCCCATGCCGCGCGCGTCGTTGCGCCGCGCAACGTCCAGCAGCGAGCCGGCCAGCGTCGTGCGCATCACGCCGTGGTCGGCGCTCATCGGGTTCTCGATGACGATCGGCTGGTTGCGCGGGTCCTCGGCGTCCAGGCGCAGGCGCTCGCCGAGGCCGGGGTCGGTGAAGCTCCAGCCGACGATCTCGTGCAGGCCACGGCCGACGAGGGCGTCGACGGCGCGGCGGTGCAGCCGCTGGGCGACCGAGAGCGACCCGGCCGAGCCGCGGCGCGCCGGCAGGGTCGCGGGCAGGTTGTCCAGGCCGTCGATCCGCGCGACCTCCTCGACGAGGTCGGCCTCGCGGGTGACGTCGTTGCGGCGGAAGGCGGGCACCGTGACGTCGAGCCCGTCGCCGGCCTCGGTGACGCCGAACTCCAGCGCGCGCAGGATCTCCGCCTGCCGGTCGCGCCCGATCGCGAGGCCGAGGAGCGCCTCGACGCGCGCCTCGCGCAGGTGGATCGTCTGCGCGGGCGGCCCTTCGCCCCCGACGTCGATCGTGCCCGGCGCGACCGTCGCACCCGTCAGCTCGTGCATCAGCCGCGTCGCGAGGATCTGAGCCTCCATCGCCTGCTCGGGCGCGAGGCCCTTCTCGAAGCGCCCGCTGGCCTCGCTGCGCAGCGTGAGCTTCTGGGAGGTGCGGTGGATCGTGTAGCCGTCCCAGGAGGCGACCTCCATCAGGACGCGCGTGGTGCCCGCGTGGACCTCGGAGCGCTCGCCGCCCATCACTCCGGCGATCGAAGTAGGCCCGTCTGCGTCCTCGATGACGAGCATGTCGGCGTCGAGGGTGCGCAGGAGGCCGTCGAGGGTGGTGATCTGCTCACCATCGCCCGCGCGGCGCACGGTGAGCCGCCCGCCGGCGACGCGATCGAGATCGAAGGCGTGCAGCGGGTGCCCCGCGAGGAGCATCGCGTAGTTGGTGATGTCGACGACGTTGTTGATGGGGCGCATGCCCGCGGCCATCAACCGCGCCTTCAGCCACGGCGGCGAAGGCGCGATCGTCACGTTCTCGAAGACGCGGGCGGTGAAGCGCGGGCACAGGTCCGGCGCCTCGACGACGACCTGCACGGGTGGGTGGGACGAGATCTCGCCGGCCGAGCCCTGGTCCTGCGCCCATGGCGGCGGGGCGAGCGCGGCGCCGGTGGCGGCGTGGACCTCGCGCGCGACGCCGTAGATGCCCAGGCAGTCGGGGCGGTTGGGCGTGACCTCGAGCTCGAGGACGTCGCCGGAGATGGGCAGGACGGCGGCGAGCGGCGAGCCCGCCGCGAGCGTGTCGTCGAGGACCATGATGCCGTCGTGGTCGGTGCCGATGGCCAGCTCGTCCTCGGCCAGGATCATCCCGTGGGACTGCTGGCCGCGCAGCTTGGCGGTCTTCAGCTTCGTGCCGTCGGCCATGACCGCGCCGGGGCGCGCGACGGCGACGGTCTGCCCCGCGGCCACGTTCGGGGCGCCGCAGACGATCTGCTGGGGGTCGCCGCCGTCGCCGACGTCGACCTGACACACGCGCAGGCGATCGGCGTCGGGGTGCTGCTCGGCGCTCAGGACCTTGCCGATGACGAAGTGCTCGAGCGCGCCGACGCCGTGGTGGTGCACGGCCTCGACCTTCGTGCCGGTCATCGTCAGGCGCTCCTCGAGCGCCTTGACCGGCAGGGCGGCGTCGGCGTACTCCGCGAGCCATTGCACGGGGACGCGCATCAGCCGAACTGCTCCAGGAAGCCAAGGTCGTTGTCGTAGAACAGCCGCAGGTCGCTCACGCCGTGCTTGAGCATCGCGACGCGCTCGATTCCCATGCCCCAGGCGAAGCCCTGAACGCGCTCGGGGTCGTAGCGCTCGTCGCCGACGGCGAGCAGCACGTCGGGGTCGATCTCGCCCGCCCCGAGGATCTCCAGCCAGCCCTCGCCGCGGCAGATGTGACAACGGCTGCCGTCGCGCAGCCAGCCCTTCCCACCGCAGTTGAAGCAGCTGACGTCGACCTCGACCGACGGCTCGGTGAAGGGGAAGAAGTGCGGGCGCAGGCGCACGGCGCGCTCGGCGCCGAACATCGTGCGCGCGAAGCTCAGCAGCGTGCCCTTGAGGTCTGAGAGCGTGATGTCCTCGTCCACGGCCAGGCCCTCGACCTGGTTGAACATCGGCGTGTGGGTCGCGTCGGAGTCGCGGCGGTAGGCGCGGCCGGGCACCACGACGTAGAGCGGGGGCGGGAGGGCCTGCATCGCGCGGACCTGCATCGGCGAGGTGTGCGTGCGCAGCACCACGTCGTCGGCGACGTAGAACGTGTCGCTGCGCTCGCGGCTGGGGTGCGTCGGCGTGTGGTTGAGCGCGTCGAAGTTGTAATAGGTCGTCTCGACCTCAGGGCCCTCCATGACCGTGAAGCCGAGGCCCACGAAGACGTCCTCGAGCTCGCGCCAGGTCTGGGTGAGCAGGTGTAGGCGCCCGACCTTCTGCGGCGGCTCGCCGGGTAGCGTGACGTCGATGCGATCGGCGGCGAGGCGGACGTCGAGCTCGCCGGCCTCCAGCTCGGCCGCGCGCTGGGTGATGAGCGCGTCGAGGCCCTGGCGCGCCTGGTTGGCCGCCTTGCCCACGGCGCCGCGCTGCTCAGGGGGCAGCTCGGCCACGCCGCGCAGCAGGTTGGGCAGCTCGGCCTTGCGTCCCAGGAAGCGCACCCGCAGCTCCTCGAGCTCGGCCGTCGTGGTGGCGGCGGCGACCGCCGCCTCGCCCTCCGCGCGGAGGCTGTCGATGCGCTCGATCATGCGCGGGCCACCCTAGACCAGTGAACGAGCGACCAACACGTCCGGCGGCCCGCGCCTCGCGGCGTCAGCCGCCACGTCCCGCAGCCCGCCGGGGCGCTGCCCCTACCGGGCTGCGGTCCGCGCCGCCTGGCATCCACGATCCGGGGGCAGCCGGTCATGCCCGCCACCCGTTCACTGGTCTCGTTGACTCATAGAGCGCGACGGTGGCGGCCATCGCGGCGTTCAGCGACTCCCCGGCGATGGGCACGTGGGCGACCTCGTCGCACGCGTCGAGGACCTCGCCGGGCAGCCCCTGGCGCTCGGCCCCGATCAGCAGCGTGCCCTCGCGCGGGCCGCGCAGCACATCGCCGCCGCGGGCCTCGAGGGCGATCCGCGGCGCCGGCAGCTCGGCCACCGTCTGAACACGCGCGACGCGTACCGAGAAGATCGCGCCCATCGACGCCCGCACCGCCTTGGGCGAGAACGGGTCGGCGCACTCGGGGCCCAGCGCGACGCTCGCCGCGCCGAAGGCCAGCGCGCCGCGGATCACGGTCCCGACGTTGCCCGGGTCGCGCACGCCCCACAGCCCGACGCACAGCGGGCCCACGGGCGCCGACCAGCGCTGCTCGAAGACGCCCAGCGCCCGCGTCCCCGAGCCCAGCGACGAGACGCCGTGCAGCAGCGCCTCCTCCACGTCGACGCCGGCGTGCAGCTCGTAGACCGGCGCCCAGCCGGCCGCCTGGGCGGCGGCCAGCAGGTCCTCGCCCTCGGCGACGAAGCGCGAGCTGCGCTTGCGCTGCAGGCGGCGGACTTCCTTGAGCTTGTCGTTGTGCGGGCTGGTGATCATGGAACGAAAAAGGGCGCCGGTCCTGTGAGAGGAGCGGCGCCCGGGAGACTGGCTATGTCGGCTGGTGCTACGCGGTGGCAGCGGCCGACGCCTCACGGGCGGCGTCGGCAAATCGGGAGAACGTCTCGGCGTCGCGCACGGCGATGTCGGCGAGCACCTTGCGGTCGAGCTCGATGCCGGCCAGCTTGAGGCCGTGCATGAACTGGCCGTAGTTCATCCCGTTCAGGCGCGCGGCGGCGTTGATGCGCGTGATCCACAGGCGGCGGAAGTCGCGCTTGCGGTTACGGCGGTCGCGGTAGGCGTAGGAGTCGGCCTTCATGACCGCTTCCTTCGCCCGCTTGTAGTTCGAGTTCGCCTCGCCGCGGAAGCCCTTGGCCCGCTCGAGGGTCGCGCGGCGCTTCTTCTTGGCGTGGACTGAGCGCTTGACGCGGGTCACTTGGTCTTGGCCTTGCTCTTGGCCCCGAGAAGCTTCTTCACGCGCGGAGCGTCGTGGTCGCTCAGGATCAGCGGGCTGCCGAGGTGGCGCTTGTGGTTCGCCGACTTCTTCTCGAGGATGTGGCTCGTGAAGGCGTGGCGGCCGCGGACCTTCCCGTTCGCGGTCACCTTGAAGCGCTTCTTAGCGCCGGAATGGGTCTTCATCTTCGGCATGGCGAACGAAGCAGGATAGCGACTCCCCTAAGAGGGAGTCTTCTCCTGCTCCGGTGCGGTGGCCTCGGTGGCCTCCGGCTCCGGATCCGGCTGTGCCTCGGGTGCTGCGGCCTCGGGCTCGGCGGCCGCTGGGGCCTCGGCCTCGTCGGCCCCGGGCGCGATCTCGGGCTCGGCGGCCGGGGCGGCCGTGGGGGCCGTGGCCTCCCGCTCGGCGAGCGCGGCCGCGTCGGCCTCCGCCTCAGGATCGTGCTTGGCCGTCTCCTCCAGCGTCCCGGCGAGCACGGCCTTGGACGGGCCGAGCATCATCGTCATGTTGCGCCCGTCGAGGTTCGGCCGCTGCTCGATCTGGCTGAGCTCGGCGAGCTCCTCCGCGAGGCGGTCGAGGATCATCGTGCCGCGCTCGGGATGCGTGACCTCGCGCCCGCGGAACATGATCGTGATCTTGACCTTGTCCTTGTGGCGCAGGAAGCGCTCGACGTGCCCCTTCTTGGTGGCGTAGTCGTGCTCGGCGATCTTCGGGCGGAACTTGATCTCGCGGATCGTGATCTGCTGCTGGTGCTTCTTGGCCGCCT
>JBDTYI010000046.1:0-6831 GCA_040005775.1 Solirubrobacteraceae bacterium | reverse complement strand
GTGTTCTCGCGAGCGCAGCAGCCCAGCGCCCGCGCCGCTCTCCTCGATGCCTGCTCGTCGCGAATGATGTCCTCGGGAGCTACCCCTAGCGCGCGCGGCGCAGGTGCAGCAGCTGGGGCACCGTCAGCGACCGGTAGCCGCGGCGCTTCAGGCCCCTCAGGATCTGCGGCAGCGCGGCCCGGGTTTCCCGCGCGCGCGGGCCGCCGTCGTGCAACAGGATGATCGCGCCAGGGCGCACGGCGCTCAGCACGGCGCGCGCGGTCCGCGCCGAGCTTGGCGAGCGCCAATCCTGCGGGTCGACGTTCCACTCGGTCACGATCATGCCCTGCTCGCGAGCAGCGGCCACGAGGCCCGGCCCGGTGCGCCCGTAAGGGGCGCGCAGCACGCACGGCGGTTCCCCGGTGGCGCGGCGGATCGCGCGCGAGGTCCAGAGCAGCTCGCCCGCCGCCGCCGCGTCACCCGCGCTCACGTCGACGTGGTCCCACGTGTGGTTGCCGACCGCGTTGCCGTCGCGCGCCGCGTGCGCCAGCACGGCCTCCCGGCCGGCGATCTGGCGCCCGATGACGAAGAACGTCGCGTGTTGGCGGGCGCGGCGCAGCCGGGCGAGCACCGCGGCGGTCTCGGGCCCGGGGCCGTCGTCGAAGGTGAGCGCGACGACCCGCCGCCGGGTCGTCGACTGGAAGCGCTGGGCGGCGCGCGCAGGCAGCAGGCACGAGCCCGGCGCCGGGCGGACGGCGGCGCTCGCCGGCGGCGGCAGGATCCGGTTGCCGCCCTGCCCGTGGCCGCTGTCGGCGCGCAGCAGCAGCGCGATGGCGCACGCGAGCGTCAGCGCGACGCCCAGAGCCACCACTGAGGGGCGGAGGCGGGGGTGGCGCAGCGGCGGCATCCGACCGATGGTCGATGCGCCGCGTCGTGGTGGCAAGCGCGGCAAGACGGTTCCCACCCTCGTCCGACGGGGAGGTAAGCCCAACAATGACCAAGAAGAAGGATTTCGAAGCCGTCGTCTTCGGCGCCGGCCCTGGTGGCCGCGGAGCCGCCAAGCGCCTGGTGAAGGCGGGCCTGTCCACCGCGATGGTCGAGCAGGAGCTCGTCGGCGGCGAGTGCCCGTTCTGGGCCTGCATCCCGACCAAGGCGCTGCTGCGCCCCGCCGAGCTGCTGGGCGAGACGCGCCATACGCCCGGGATCGACGAGGCGACCCACCGCTGGCCCGAGATCCGGGACTACCGCGACTACATGAACAGCGGGCTCGACGACACCAAGAAGGCGGAGTCGTTCGAGAAGCAGGGCATCGAGATCGTGCGCGGGCACGCGCGCATCACCGGGCCGGGAGCGGTGGAGGCCAACGGGCGCGAGCTGAGCGCCAAGCACATCGTCCTGGCGACGGGCACGACCGCCGCGATCCCGCCGATCGACGGGATCGACGACGTCGAGTACTGGACCAACCGGGAGGCCACGACGCTCACCGAGATCCCGAAGAGCGCGATCGTCCTGGGCGGCGGCCCGGTGGGGGTCGAGCTCGGGCAGATGCTCGCCCGCTACGGCGCAAAGGTCACGATCGTCGAGTCCGCCCCGCGACTGCTCGTGCGCGAGAGCGCGTCGGTCGGCGACCAGCTCGGCGAGCTGCTGCGCGAGCAGGACGACATCGATCTGTGGCTGGGGGACAAGGCCACGAAGGTCGAGCGCGACGGCGACGGCGTGACGGTCACGCTCGACGGCGGCGACCGCATCAGCGCCGAGCGCCTAGTGGTCGCGGTGGGGCGCAAGCCGCGGACCGACGACATCGGGCTCGACACGGTCGGCATCGAGCCGGGCGACAAGGGCATCGAGGTCGATGCGTTCTGCCGCGCGGCCGAGGGTGTGTGGGCGGTTGGGGACGTGACGGGCATCGCGCCCTTCACCCACGTCGCGGGCTACCAGGCGCGGATCGCGTGCGCCGACATCCTCGACGACGACCGCCGGCCCGCCGACTACAAGGCCGTGCCGCGCGTCGTGTTCTCAGACCCCGAGGTGGCGGCCGTGGGGCTCACGCCCGAGCAGGCCGCGCACACCGACATGCGCACCGCCACCGCGACCGTCGACCTCTCGGAGGTCGATCGCACCGAGACCTACGGCAAGGGCCTTGCCGGGCACCTCGGTGTGCTGGCCGACACCGACCGCCAGGTCCTCGTGGGCGCGTGGGCGATCGGGCCGCTGACCAGCGAGGTCATCCACTCGCTCGTCGTGGCGATCAACGCGCAGGTGCCGCTGGCGATCCTGCGCGACACGATGCCGCAGTTCCCGACGTTCTCCGAGGCGATCCAGACCGCCGTCGAACAGCTGTAGCGCGGCGCGCCGGTTCAGCCGCGCAGGCGGAACGGCGCCTTGACCAGCAGCCGCGGGATGTCCCGCCGTGAGTGGTCGAGCGCGGCCTTCAGCGCGATCGCCGTGTTCGGGCCGTGGACGCTCTCGCCGTGACCCATGAGCAGGTGCTCGATCGCGGGGCGTGCGATCGAGCGCGGCGGGCGCAGGCGAAGGAGCGGGTGCACCCCGACGGGGTCCTTGCCGACCTTGAACAGCGGTCCGGTGCCGACGGCCTCGGCGACGACCAGCGCCCTGCGGCCCGGCCAGTCCAGGGCGACCTCGTTCCAGCCCTTGCGGCGCACGACCCACACGGGATCGAACGGCGCCTGCGGGAGCACCTCGGGCAGCTCGATGTGCGGCACCTGGAGGCGGCGCGCGACCTGCGCGCATGCGCGGTTGTGGCGGTCGAGCAGCTGGATCACGCCCGCGGGCTCGCCGAGCGCGGCGACCCGGTCCAGCGCCTCGTCCTCGTCGGTGGGGTCGATCAGCCACACGCGACCGTCGTCGACCAGCGCGTGCGAGGCGCGGGCCATGGCCTCGCGGTGCACCCAGGTCAGGCCGAGGTCGTGCTCCTGCAGGATCAGCTCGCTCATCGCCCGCCAGATTACGCGCCTACTCGTCGACGAGCACCGTGTAGCCGCCGAAGGCCATCCGGCTCATGTCGGCCAGCGCTTCGGCGCCGGTCATCGCCTTGACCTCGGGATCGTCCATCACGCCGGCCATCACGGTGTCGCGCTGCTCCTTGGAGGCGAACTCCGCGACGGCCACCGTCGGGACCAGCCCGGCCTCGGCGGTGATGTTGTCGCCGGGCTCGTCGAGGGCGAACTCGCGGTAGCGCTGGGCGCCGTGGCGGACGACCGCCGCGCCGAACGCGCTCGCCTGCGCGCGGTAGTCGTCCAGCGCATCCTGCGGGACGGGGAGGGTGTAGATGTCGACATAGCTCATGGTCATCAGACCGGCGCGCGGCGCGGAACTCATCGCCGCCGGTAGCGTCCCGCCGCATGTCAGCGCTCGAGAACCGCGTCGTGCTCATGTCCGGCGGCAGCCGGGGAATCGGGCTCGCCATCGCCAAGCGCGCCGCTCGCGAGGGCGCGAAGGTCGCGCTGCTGGCGAAGACCGATCAGCCCCATCCCAAGCTGGAGGGCACCGTGCACACGGCCGCCGCGGAGATCGAGGAGGCCGGGGGCGAGGCGCTGGCGATCGTCGGCGACGTGCGCTCCGACGAGAGCGTGGCCGACGCCGTCGCCCAGACGGTCAAGCGCTTCGGTCAGATCGACGTCGTGGTCAACAACGCCAGTGCGATCAACCTCGTTCCGATCTCAGACCTCGAGCCCAAGCGCTTCGACCTCATGATGGACATCAACGTCCGCGGCACGTTCGCTCTGACGCGCGCCGCGCTCCCGCACCTGCGCGAGTCCGACCACGCGCACGTCCTCACGCTCTCCCCGCCCTTGTCGAGCGACCCGAAGTGGCTGCGCGGCCACGCGCCCTACACCGTCTCGAAGATGGGGATGACGATGCTCACGCTCGGGGTGGCGGCCGACGAGGCGGAGCACGGCGTGGGCGCGAACTGCCTCTGGCCGCGCACGCTCATCGCCACCGCCGCCGTGCAGAACCTGCTGGGCGGCGACGAGGCGATGCGCCGCGCCCGCACGCCCGAGATCTACGCCGACGCGGCCACCGTGATCCTGCTGCGCGACCCACGCGACTGCACCGGCAACGCCTACATCGACGACGAGGTCCTCGCCGAGGCCGGCGTCACCGACCTCAGCGGATACGCGGCCGCGGAGGGCGCCGACCTCCAGCTCGACCTGTTCGTCGACGGCTGGCCGGAGGCTTAGGCCGCGCCGATCGTCGGTCCTGCCCCCGCCAGAGGGGGGCCGACCGACGTTCGACCCCTACAGCTCTGCGCGCGTCGGGGGTGACGCGCCCGCGCGGGCGCAGGTGCGTGCTGCGACCAAGGCGGCGAACTCGGTCGCCTGGGTGAGCAGCGACGCGTCGCCGAGGTCGCCGGCGCCGAGGCCGCGCTCGTCCCACCACGCGAGGAAGCCGCCGCCGAACGCGTCGCCCGCGCCGATCGTGTCGACCACGTCGACCGCCGGCGCTGCGACGGGGATCTCGTGCTCGGCGGTCAGCACCACCGCGCCGTCGCCGCCGCGCGTGAGCAGGACGGCCGCGGGGCCGGCCTCGAGGACCGCGCGCGCCGCCTCGACCGGCGCCGCGCCCGGGTGCAGCCAGGCGAGGTCGTCGGCGCTGACCTTCGCGACGTGAGCGGTCGACAGCACACGCGCGATGCGATCGCGGTAGCCGATCTCGTCCTCGACCGCCGACGGTCGGCAGTTGGGATCGACGAACACCAGCGCCCGGTCGGCGACGACGTTGACCAGCGCCTCGAGGGCGCCCGCCATCGGCTCGAGGACGAGCCCGAGCGTGCCGACATGCAGCATCGACAGGTCGGCCGGGATCAGCGCGAGCGCGAGCTCGGGCGTGACGTCGGGGGCCGACGTCCCGCGCTCGTAGAAGCGGTAGCGGGCGTTGTTGGCGCTGTCGAGCTCGGCCAAGGCCAGCGTCGTCGGGCTGTCGGTGCGCAGCACCGGGTCGAGCCTCACGCCGTCCGCGGCGAGCATCTCGGCGAGCACGGTTCCGAAGCGGTCGGTCGAGACGCGCCCGAGGAAGCCGACGCGTCGCCCGAGACGCCCGAGCGTGCGCGCCGCGTTGAACGGGCCGCCGCCGGCGTGCGCGGCGAGCTGCTGGCCGTCGCGGGAGACGAGGTCGAACAGCGCCTCGCCCGCGACGAGGATCATGCCGCGCCCAGGAAGTCGATCAGCGCGCGGTGGGTCTCGCGCGGACGTTCCAGCTGGGGGACGTGGCCGCAGTTGAGCTCGAGGTGCCGCGCGCCGGGGGCGGCCTCGCTGACGTGGCGGGCGAAGGCGATGGGCACCAGCCGATCCTGACGCCCCCAGACGAACAATGCATCGGGTTGCAACGCCGCGAGGCGCGGCCAGAAGCCCTTCTCGCCCTCGGGCTCCTCCAGATAGATCTGTCGCGCGGTCGCATAGAAGGCCGCCCGCCCCCGCGGCGTGAGGAACGCGCGCATGAACTCGTCGATGCCCGCCGCGGTCCAGCCGTCCGTCGCGCCCGGCACGACGCGGTCGACGACGGCCCGCACCACCCGCTGCGGCGTGTGCGGCAGCAGGCCGAGCTCGGGGCGGAGGAACTTGAGCGGGCGGGCGTACGGTCTCGGGCGACGCCACGCCAGCGACGGCGCGAGCAGCCCGAGCCGGTCGACGCGGTCGGGCTGGCGCAGGCCGACCTCCAGAGCGACGCGGCCGCCGAGGCTGTTGCCGATCAGGTGGGCGCGGTCCTCGCCCAGCGCGTCGAGCAGCGCGACCACCGAGTTCGCGAAGAACGGCGCGTGGTAGGGCGCGCCGAACGGCTTGTCGGAGTCGCCGAAGCCCGGGAGGTCCATCGCCACGACGCGGAAGTCGCCGGCCAGCGCCTCCAGCGTCGGCAGGAACGACGCCTTGCTCGCCCCGAGCCCGTGGATCGCCACGACCGTCGGCCCGGCGCCCGCCTGGGCGGTGGAGATCCGCCCGGCCTCGGTGTCGAGCGTCTCGAAGCGCAGCCGCTGCTTGTCGGTCGTCCCGCTCGTGGCGGCCAGGAAGCCGACGCCGACGTGCAGGTTGTGGCAGATCGTGAGCTTTCCGGCCCGGAAGGCGACCATCCCGCCGCGGACGTCGTCGGCGATCTGCGCCCATGTCTGCCCGTCGGCGGTCAGGCACGCATCCGGCTCCGCGCCGTCCGCGCGCTCGAGCGTGGCGCGGCGTCGCCCGATCACCGCGTCCCACGTCCCGCCGCCGCGCACGTCCAGGCGCACCCGAGCGCGGCCGGCGGGGAAGTCGGCCACATCGGCGTCGTAGCGACCCACGAGCTCCTGAAGGGCGTTCGGGGGCGCTGAACCGGTGGCCATGCGCGGCGTCCTACCCAGGTGCGGGTGCGGGGAGCGCGGGCACTTCGGGCTCGGGCGAGACCGACAGCCACTGGCGCAGCTGCTCGTACACCGCGGGGTGGTTGAGCAGCGCGATGTGGTTCGTGCCGCCCAGGTGGCGGCCGTCCTCGTCGCGGAAGCCGAGGCGCCGGTCGCGCGCGACGCCCGTCGCGCTGGGCGCCAGCACGAGCCAGTCACCGATCAGGCGCCCGAGCGGGTGGCGGGGGTTGCGCGAGATCGTCGCCGAGACGAAGTGGTGCGTCGCGCCCGGCAGTAACGGGACTTCCGTGGTCGCCTCCCCGCGCAGCGCGTCGGGGTCGCGGTCGCGCCAGTCCTCGTCGACGAGCGAGCCGTGGCGCAGATCGCGGATGCCCGCGCTGCGGCGGCGGAAGAAGTCGCCGAACGGCCGCGTCTCGGGCAACACGCTGAGGCCGTGGGCGAGGTAGTGCACGCCCTGCGCCATCGGCGCGCCCATGTGCGGCGTGCCCAGCGAGACGACGTGG
>JBDTYI010000045.1:0-2542 GCA_040005775.1 Solirubrobacteraceae bacterium | reverse complement strand
TCGCGTTGCCCGACTTCAGGCACAGCGCGGCGGCGTCGATCGTCACGTTCGGCCGCGCCTCGTAGACGACGGCGACCACGCCGAGCGGCACACGGGTCTTGCGCACGTCGAGCCCGTTGGGCAGGCGCCGGCCGTCGATGACCTCGCCGACCGGATCGGGCAGGGCGGCGATCGCCCGCACGCCGTCGGCCATCGCGCGGACGCGGCCGGCGTCGAGGGCGAGGCGGTCCAGCAGCGCGTCCGCCAGGCCGTTCTCGCGTCCGGCCGCCATGTCGCGCCCGTTCGCCTCCAGGATCTCGTCGGTCCGCGCCAGCAGCGCGTCGGCGATCGCCCCCAGGGCGGCGTCCTTCGTCGCGGTGTCGAGCGCCGCCAGTGCGCGCGAGGCCTGCTGCGCGTGGCGGCAGCGCTCGGCGGCGGAGGAGAGCGTTGTGACCATGCCCACAGGCTAGAGGGCCTGCTCGGCGGCGCGCAGGGCGTCGACGGTCAGCGCGACCGGCTCCGGGCGCGAGGTCAACCCCGCGCGCCCGGCGTCGCGCAGCGCCGCGTTGTAGGCGTGGACGAGCGCGTTCTCCGAGGCGTACGGGGTGACCGACGGCTCGCGGTCGCCGCCCGTCGCGACCTTCAGCGCCCAGTCGCCGTCGAGCCGGCCCGCGGTGATGCGCCGCCCGCCCTGCCCGCCCGGGTTGCGGACGTGCGCGATCAGCAGCGGCGAGGCGACGACCGCGACGAAGCTCACACCAGGACGAAGTGATCGCGGTGCACGGCCTCGTCGGTGGCCCGCGGCAGCAGCTCGCGCACCGCGCCGCTCTTCATGCCCATCACGGTGCGCAGCTCGGCCGCGGTGTAGCTCGTGATGCCCTTGCCGATCACGCGCTCGCCCTCGGCGACGTGCACCGCGTCGCCGGCGTCGAAGCTGCCGCGCACGTCGGTGATGCCCACGGGCAGCAGCGAGGTGCCGCCATCGCGCAGCGCCCGCGCGGCGCCCGCGTCGACCACGACGGTGCCCTGCGACGGCTTGGCGTAGCGCAGCCACAGCTTGAACGAGGAGTAGCGCGCCTCCTGCGCGGCGAAGCGAGTGCCGGCCGCGCCGCCCTCCAGCAGCGTCGCCAGCGCGGTCTCGTGAAGGCCGTTGGCGATCACGGCGGGGATGCCCGCGGCGGTGGCCATCTCGCCGGCCACGACCTTCGAGCGCATGCCGCCTGAGCCCAGCGGCGACGTCGCGCTGCCGATCGACAGCTCCTCGAGCGCGCGCGGGTCGGCGACCTCCGGGACCAGGCGCGCCGTCGCGTCGGTCCGCGGGTCGGCGGTGTGCAGGCCGTCGGTGTCGGTGAGCAGGATCAGCAGGTCGGCGGCCACGAGGATCGCGACCTGCGCGGCCAGGAAGTCGTTGTCGCCGAAGGAGATCTCGTCGGTGGCCGTGGTGTCGTTTTCGTTGATCACCGGCACGACGCCCCAGTCCAGGAGCCGGCGCAGCGTCTGGCGCGCGTTGAGGTAGTTCGTGCGCGCGCTCATGTCGAAGAACGTCAGCAGGATCTGCGCGCTGGTGACGCCGTGGGCGCGCAGCAACTCGTCGTAGTAGCGGTAGAGCTTGCCCTGCCCGACGGCGCTGGCCGCCTGGAGGTCGGCGATCGACGTCGGGCGCCCGCCGAGGGCCATGACCCGCATGCCGTGCGCGATCGCTCCCGAGCTCACCACGATCAGCTCGTCGCCGGCCTCGCGCCGCGCGGCGACCAGCGCGCTGACGCGCTCGAGCACGTCGAGGCGCACCTCGCCTGTGTCGTGGGCGACGATGCTCGAGCCGAGCTTGATGACGTAGCGGCTCACTCGGGAGGATCCAGCTCGAACGTGACGCCGCCGATCTCGACGTCGTCGCCGGCCTCGAAGCCGGCGGCTTCCAGCGCGCGCACAACGCCCATGCGGTGCAGGCGGCTCTCGATCAGGCCGAGCGCGTCCTCGTGCTCGACGTCGTAGCGGGCCAGCAGGCGCTCGACCTGCGTCCCCATCACGCGGAAGGTCCCGTCGTCGAGGCGCTCGACGCGGAAGCTGCGGTCGGCGGCCGGGCGGAATGTCCGGTGCTCGGCGAGCTCGCTCTCGGCTGCGAGCGCCTCTGTCGCGACGGGCGCCTCCACCGGGACGGCCTCCAGCAGCAGCCGGCGCAGCTCGTCCAGCCCCGCGCGGGTGGCGCTGGAGGTGACCAGAACGGGCACGTCGTCGCCCATGCGCGCGCGCCAGGCGTCGGCGGCCTCGGCGGCGGCCTCGGGTGTGACGAGGTCTGACTTCGACAGCGCGAGGATCCGCGGCAGCGACGCGAGGTGCGCATCATGCGCGGCGAGCTCCGCCTCGATCACCCGGTGGTTGTCCTCGGGGTCTGACCCGTCCAGCGGCGCGAGGTCCAGGACGTGGACGAGCAGCCGCGTCCGCTCCACGTGCGCGAGGAAGTCGTGGCCCAGGCCGGCGCCGTCCGACGCGCCCTCGATCAGGCCCGGAATGTCGGCGAGCACGATCTGGCGGTCGTCGTTCTCCAGCGTGCCGAGCACCGGCT
>JBDTYI010000044.1:0-4861 GCA_040005775.1 Solirubrobacteraceae bacterium | reverse complement strand
GACGTTCGCCGACTTCGCCCTCGGCCGCGCGATCGAGGCCGACGCCGACGACGGCAAGGACCGCGCCACGGTCAGCCTCACCGTCGACTTCCTCAAGCCCGCTCGGCCCGGCGACTGGATCGAGTCGAGCACGCGCGTCGATCGTGTCGGCGCCACGCTCGCGTTCGCCGACTGCTCGCTGACGGTCGGCGGCCGCGAGGTCGTGCGGGCACGCGCGGTCTGGACCGTCGCCGAGTGACTACCCTGGCCTGATGCTCCACCCGCAGTTGCCGTGGTTCATCGCCGGCCCGCTCCTCTCGGCCTCTGCGTCGTCGCGGCCCCGCGCACTGTTCAACGGCCGCCTGGGCGTCACCGGCGGCTTCTCGGAGGTCGTCACGAGGTCAGCGCCGGCAGCCTGCGCCTCGACTGGCGTGGCTGGTTCCTGATCGGCCTGGCGGTCGGCGCCGCGCTCTTCGCCCTGATCGCCGGCGGCCCGGACTTCCACGGCTACGGCTGGCTGACCGACACGTTCTCCAGTGGCGCGGTCATCGGCCTGATCCTGCTGGCCAGCGGCGTCCTGATCGGCTACGGCGCGAAGACCAGCGGCGGCTGCACGTCAGGCAACGGGCTGAGCGGGAACTCGCTGCTGTCGCCCGCCTCGCTGGTGGCCACTGCGACGTTCTTCGCGGTCGCGATCGCCGTCAGCTTCGCGATCGAGGCGCTGATCTGATGAGCACCCGCGAGAAGCTCGCCGGCCTGGCCATCGGCGCCGTCTTCGGCGCGGTGCTGTCGTGGTCGGGCATGAGCAGCCCCGAGGTCCTCCGCGACGGCCTGCTCTTCCGCAGTCCCTACCTCTACGAGTTCTTCGCCGCCGCGCTGCTCACCGGGCAGCCGGTCGGGTGGAGGCCCGAGCGCCCGCAGCGTCGCCACGTCGTGGGCAGCGCGCTGTTCGGCGTGGGGTGGGGCGTCGCCGACGCGTGCCCGGGCCCGATCGTCACCCAGGTCGGCCAGGGCATCCCGTACGCGCTGTTCACGATCGCCGGCGTCGTCAGCGGGGTGTTGCTGTACCACCGCCGCGAGGCACAGGCCGGGGCCAGGGACGTCGAGGCGACGCCTCAGCCCGCCGAGTCGCGCCAGGTGTATGCGGGCTCGTAGCCGAGCACGCGGCGGGCCTTTTCGATCGACAGCAGCGTCTCGTTGTCGCCGACGCCCTCGCGCAGCTCGACGCCGGGGAACTGCTCGGCGACGAGCTCGGAGTTCGGGCGGCTCATCACCGTGTCGGCGTTGGCGATGATGAACGCCTCGGCGCCGGTGAACTCGGTCTCGATCGCCCGCCGGATCGCCTGCGCACCGTCGCGGGCGTCGATGTAGCCCCAGAGGTTCCACTTCCGCGCCGCGGCGTCGGCGTCGAAGCCCGCGAAGTCGGCGTATTCCTCGTCGTACATGACGTTGGAGAAGCGCAGGCAGGCGATCTTCATGGCCGGGTCCCAGCGGCAGAACTGGTTGGCCATGCGCTCGCCGACCTCCTTGGACAGCGAGTACGCGCTCTCGGGCCGCGCGTCGTAGTCCTCGTCGACCGGGATATAGGGCGGCGGCGTGTCGAACGGCAGCCCGAGCACGGTCTCGCTCGACGCCCACACGACGTTGCAGACCCCCAGGCGCCGAGCGGCCTCGAAGACGTTGTAGGTCGAGAGGGTGTTGACGCGGAAGATCTCATGGTTGGGCGCGAGGCCCGGCGCCGGGATCGCGGCCAGGTGCACGACGGCGTCGATCGTGTCGTAGCGGTCGTCGATCTCCGAGAGCACCTCGATGGTCTGGCCGAAGTCGCTGAGGTCGGCGACGACCGTCGCCTCGCGGGGCCCCTCGCCGGGGACCGTGTCGACGTTCGTCACCTCGTAGCCGTGCTCCAGAAGGTCGCGCACGCACGTCCGCCCGAGCTTTCCGCTGCCACCGGTCACCACGACTCTGCTCATGCGGAGACTCCTACCCACTACCGTGGCGGCGATGCCCCGGGCCCTGGACCGCATGCGCGACGACGGCGCTGGGCCCGCCGCGCTGGCGGCCTTCGCGCGGCGGCTGGACCAGCTCGACTCAGGCCCGGGCGCCGGCCTGCTCCCCGGCGGCGAGCTCGAGCCGATCGCCGACCCGCCGCGCCTGGAGGATCTGCCCGCGGCGACCGCGTTGGACCGCGTCGCCGTGATCAAGCTCAACGGCGGCCTGGGGACGAGCATGGGCCTGCGTGCGCCCAAATCGCTGATCGAGGTCAAGCCGGGGCACACGTTCCTCGACGTCATCGCTCGCCAGACGCAGGCGGTGGGCCTCCCGCTCGTGCTGATGAACTCGGCCGCGAGTCGGGTCGCGGGCGTGCGCGACTTCCTGCAGGGGCGCGAGCCGCGGCTGTGGGCCGATTCGCGCGAGCCGGTCGACTGGCCGGGCGACCGCTCGCTCGAGTGGTGCCCGGCCGGCCACGGCGACGTCTATGTCGCGCTGGAGGAGTCGGGCATGCTCTCCGCGCTGCTCGGCGAGGGCATCGAGTGGGCGTTCATCTCCAACGCCGACAACCTCGGCGCGGTCGCGGACCCACGGATCCCGGCGTGGGCGCAGGCGCAGGGCGTGCCGTTCGTGATGGAGGTCGTGCGCGGGACCGCGGCCGACCGCAAGGGCGGGCACCTTGCGCTGCACGACGGTCGCCTCGTGCTGCGCGAGACCGCACAGGTGCCCGACGGCGACCCCTCGTTCGCCGATGTCGACCGCTGGCGCTTCTACAACACCAACAATCTCTGGGTCGACCTGCGCGCGCTCGATCCGACGGCCCTCGACCTGCCGCTGATCGTCAACCGCAAGCCCGTCGATCCGCAGGACCCGTCGAGCCCGGATGTCCTGCAGCTCGAGACGGCGATGGGGGCGGCGGTCGGGGCGATCGGCGGCGCGCGGGCCGTGCACGTGCCGCGTTCGCGCTTCGCTCCGGTGAAGACCACCGACGGCCTGCTGCTCGTCCGCTCCGACGCCTACGGCCTGCGCCACGGCGGCGTGCTTGAGCCGCGCTTCGACGGTGACCCGCCCGTCGTGACGCTCGGCTCCGCGCTGCGGCGCCTCGACGACTTCGAGTCGCATTTCGCCGGCGGGCTGCCGTCGCTGCGCGATCGCGACGCCTTCACCGTGCGGACCGCGTTCGGCCCCGGCCGCGTGAACCTGATCGGCGAGCACACCGACTACAACGGCGGTCTCGCGCTGCCGTTCGCGATCGAGCAGGGCGTGACCGTGACCGCGACGCCGATCGACGGCGACGAGGTCGTCGCGGTGGCGGTCGACCTGGGGGAGGAGGACCGCTTCGCCCTCGCGAACCCGCCTCGCGCCGAGGGCTGGCGGGCGTTCGTGCGCGGGGTCGTGGCCGAGCTCGGGGTGGGCGAGGCGGTCCGCCTCGACATCTCCGGCGACATCCCGCAGGGCTCGGGGCTGTCGTCCTCCGCCGCCCTGGAGGCGGCGCTGTGCCTGGCGCTCGGCGCGGGGGAGATCGACCGGATCGAGCTCGCCCGGCTGTGCTCGCGCGTGGAGCACGACTGGGTCGGGGCGAACACCGGGCTGCTCGACCAGATCGGCTCGCTGCTGAGCCGAGAGGGCCACGTGCTGCGCATCGACTTCCGCACGCTGGAGGTCGCGCCCGTGGCCCTGGAGCTCGGCGACTGGTCGCTTGTGACCGTCGACTCGGGCGAGCGCCACTCCCATGCGGAGTCCGGCTACAACGAGCGCCGCGCGGAGTGCGCGCAGGCGTGCGAGGAGCTGGGCGTCGACACGCTGTCCGACGCCCCCGGCGACGCCGAGCTGTCCGGGGTGCTCGGCCGCCGCCTGCGCCACGTGCAGACCGAGAACGTGCGCGTCGAGGAGACGATCGCCGCGCTCGCGGCCGGCGACCTGGAGGCGCTCGGGGCACTGCTGAACGCCTCCCACGCCAGCCTGCGCGACGACTACGAGGCCTCCACCGACGCCGTCGAGCGCACCGCCGCCACGCTGCGCGACGCCGGCGCCGGGGGCGCCCGAATGGTCGGCGGCGGCTTCGGCGGCCACGTTCTCGCGCTGCTGCGCCCCGGCGCCGAGCTCCCCGAGGGCGCCACCGTCGTGACGCCCTCGGCCGGAGCCCGGCTGCTCTGACGCCACGCGGGTGGGCCGTCTGATCCCGGACTATCCGGGATAAGACGGCCCACCCCCTGCGGTGGTCGTCAGCGCCGCGTCTTCACCGCGCGCCGAACCACCGTGTGGTGGTTGACGAGGTCGCGCGCGTCGACGGTCACGACGTAGTGCCCGCGGCCCGTCGAGCGCCACGGCAGCGACCAGGTGCCGCCCGGGAGCACGCGCACGATGCGCGCGACCAAGCGCGACCCGCGCATCACCGTGAGCGTCACGCAGGAGATACGCGAGATCGCGATCCGGGCCGCCGGGCCGCCCGACAGGACCGACAGGCGGGTGCGGTCGCGCAGGTAGCCCGAGAAGCGCGCTGCCCTCGCGCAGTACGCGCCCGTCGCGGTGGGCTCGCAGAGGTTCTGGAGCACGTCGCGCAGGAGCTTGTGGTAGCCCAGGTCGGACTCCGCGCCGCCGATCGCGTACCGCGACCAGGCGCCCGTGTCGGCGCTCGGCAGCTCGGCGCGCGCCTCCCGGTCGCCGTCGGCGAACAGCTTCCGCGCGTCCGGGTCCTGCGTCGCGTCGGCGAAGTCGCGGAGCCCCACCAACGACTGCAGGAACGCGTTGAACACCTTCAGCCCGGGTCCGAAGGAGTAGATGAGGTAATGCGGGCCGACGATGCCCTTCGCCCGCACGCCGGTCGGCGCCGAGGTCGAGAACGCGCCCAGGCTCGCCCGCGCGACCTCGAGGTAGGACGGGTCGTTCA
>JBDTYI010000043.1:0-2465 GCA_040005775.1 Solirubrobacteraceae bacterium | reverse complement strand
GTGAACGCGGGCGCCGCGGCGCCCGGCTCGATGATGCTCACCTGCGGAGCCCGAGCTCCTTGATGAGCGAGCGGTAGCCGTCGAGGTCCTTCTTCTGCATGTAGTTCAGCAGGCGGCGGCGACGGCCGACGAGCATCAGCAGTCCGCGACGGGAGTGATGGTCCTTCTTGTGGTCGCGAAGGTGCTCGGTGAGCTCGGCGATGCGCGCGCTCAGCAGCGCGATCTGAACGCGGGTGTTGCCCGTGTCCTTCTCGTTGGCGCCGAACTGCTTGGTGAGCTCGGCCTTCTTCTCCTGCGTCATCGTCATATGCGACGTGGGAAGGTAGCAGCCGATGGCCGACCGCCGCCGCCCGCACGGCTCGTTCCTCGCCGGCGAGGCCGCTGAGCTCGCGGGCGTCCCGGGCACCACCCTCGGGCAGTGGGCGCGGCGCGGGCTGATCCGCTCGTCGGTCTCAGACGGCGAGCCGCGCCGCTATGCGGTGGAGGACGCCGCCGAGGCCGCGGTCGTCCGTGCGCTGCTGGAGCGCGGGGTCCGCCACGCCGACGTGCACTGCACGATCACCCGTCTCGGCCGCCGCCGGCGCTGGCCGCTGAGCGCCGCGACGCTCGCCACCACGAGCGAGCCACGGCCCCGGGTCGTGCTGCGCGCGGACGACGGCGACTGGGTGCTCACCCGCCGCGGCTGGCAGCGCCCGGCGACGCCGCTGGCCATGCGCGACGTCCACCTGCACCTCGGCGCCGACTAGCCGGCGATGGCGCGCGCGTCGTCGACGTCGCGCCCCATCTGCTCGATCAGCGCCCCGACCGAGTCGAAGCGCCGCTCGCCGCGCAGCCGGCGCAGGAAGTCCACGCGCAGCGGCTGCTCGTAGATGTCGGCGTCGAAGTCGATCAGGAACGCTTCGATCAACTCTCCTCGGCCCGTGACGAACATCGGCCGCACCCCCACGTTCGTCGCAGCGGCATGCACCGCGCCGTCGGCCGTGTGCGCGCGGCAGGCGTAGACGCCATGGCCGGGCACGACGAACCCCTCCCGGGGCAGCAGGTTCGCGGTCGGGTAGCCCAGCGTGCGCCCGCGGGCGTCGCCGTGGACGACCTCGCCGGAGGCCGAGAACGGGTCGCCGAGGAGCCGCCCTGCGTAGTCCAGGGCCCCGCCGAGCACCAGCCCGCGGATGTGGCTGGAGGACACCACCTCACCGTCGACCTCCAGCAGCGGCACCACGCGCGTCTTGAAGCGCCCGTCGCCGGCGAGCAGGTCGCAGTCGCCCTGGGCCTTGTGGCCGAAGCGGAAGTTCTCGCCCACGCTCACATGCGCTGCGCCGAGTGCACCGACGAGCACATCGTCGACGAACGCCTGCGCCTCCCGCGCCGCGAACTCACGGTCGAACGGGATCACGACGAGCTCCTCGACGCCGAGGGCAGCGATCAGCTCGGCCTTGCGCTCGAGCGTCGTCAGCAGCTTCGGCGCGCCGCCCGGAGCGACGACCATCGAGGGGTGGGGATCGAAGGTGAGGACGGTGTCGGCGCCGCGGATCACCTCGCGGTGGCCGAGGTGAACGCCGTCGAAGGTGCCGACGGCGACGCGGCGCGGGCGGGGCGTTGCCTCGGCGAGTGGGGTGACGATCACCCGCGGAACCCTACGGCGGGCTTCAGCAACGTGCCCTCCTCCTCCGGCGCTCGCCCCGCGATCGCGACCGGCCCGTCGTCGTCGACGAGCAACACGTGCTCGGCGCCGTCGGGCACCTCGCCGGGCACGCGCTGGCCGTGCGCCGCGCGCCAGCCCGCATCGGCGTCCAGGCGAACGATCGGCAGGAACGCCAGCGCGTCGGTGAGCGGAAGGACGCGCGCGGGGTCGGCGTCGTCGACGTGCCAGGGGCCGATGCGCGTGCGCCGCAGCTCCTCGCAGTACGCGTCGCCCAGCTCGGCGATCAGCGAGCGCACGTAGGTGCCCGCCGAGCACTCGATCAGGTACTCGCCGCGCTCGTCGCCCTCGCGGCGGGTCTGCTCGAAGCGATAGACCGTGACGTCGCGTTCGGGCACCTCGAAGTCCTCGCCGTCCCGCGCGCGCTCGTAGGCCTTGCGCCCCTGCACGCGCACCGCGGAGTAGATCGGCGGCCGCTGGCGGACCACGCCGGTCGGCAGCACCGGGTCGGCGGGCGGGATGCGCCCCGTCGTGGTGATCTCGCCCTCGGGGTCGCCCGTGCTCGACAGCGCCCCGTAGCGGGCGACCGTGACGTACTCCTTCGGCAGCGCCATCAGAAACCGCTGCACCCGGCGGGCCCGTCCCACGAGCACGAGCAGCAGGCCGCTGGCGAACGGGTCGAGCGTCCCAGCGTGGCCGGCGCGCCGCACGCCGAGCGCGCGCTTGGTGCCCACCGTCACGGTGTGGGAGGTCGGGCCGGGTGGCTTGTCGACGAGGATCAGGCCGTCCATGCCGCAGCGATCATGCCGGAAGGCCAAACGGACCG
>JBDTYI010000042.1:0-7686 GCA_040005775.1 Solirubrobacteraceae bacterium | reverse complement strand
TGACCAGCTTGCGCTCGGCGCGGCCGATCTTGTTGAGCTTCTCGACGACGTGGACGGGGATGCGGATCGTGCGCGCCTTGTCGGCGAGCGCGCGCGCGATCGCCTGGCGGATCCACCAGGTCGCGTACGTGGAGAACTTGAAGCCCTTGCGGTAGTCGAACTTCTCCGCGGCGCGCACCAGGCCGAGCGTGCCCTCCTGGATCAGGTCGAGGAAGGGCAGGCCCTGGTTGCGGTAGTTCTTGGCGATCGAGACGACCAGGCGCAGGTTGGACTCGACCATCTTCTGCTTCGCGTCGAGGTCGCCGCGCTCGATGCGCTTGGCGAGGTCGACCTCCTCCTGCGCGGTGAGCAGGCGGACCTTGCCGATGTCCTTCAGGAACAGCTGAAGGGAGTCGGTGGTCATGTCCGGGCGCAGGTCCAGGGTGGCCTTGGACTTGCGGCGCTGGCGCTTGTCGGGCGCGCGCTCGACCTCCTTCGACGCCGCGGCGGCGGGGTCGATCTCCTCGACGAGCTCGATCTCGGACTTCTCGAAGAAACCGTGGAGCTCCTCGACGTCGGACTCGTCGAGGTCGAGCTCTGAGACCGCGGTCGCGATCTCCGCGTACGTGAGCACGCCGACCTGCGTCCCGCGGGCGACGAGTCCCTTGATCTCTTCGAGTTCCTGAAGGTCTACGACTGACATGTGGTCCGTTTCGTCTACCGGCGGCTGCGGCGCCACCGGCGTTGAAGGTCTCTGGGCAAAATCGCCCGGGTGGCAGCGTCTGGGCGCAAACCGCGCAACCGTACAACCGCCAAGCGTAGCCGCTCATGATAAGCGCTCGGCGCGGTCATGCACACTTCTGGTCGGCGGCGCTGACGTCGGGCTGTTCTCTTCTACGTTTAACGCGGACGGAGGTTTCAGCTTGCGGTAACGGAACCCCGGCGTTTGCGGAGTTTCAGGCACAATCACGCCATGGCCTCGACCGACCCCGCGAAGACCGGCGACCAGGAGGTCTTCGGCAGCCTGCCCAGCAGCCGCCCGGAGCGACGCAGCGCCAAGCGCGCGAGCCGCACCACGACGGCATCCAGCACGACGACGGCCAAGACCACGGCGGAGGCCAAGGTCACCAGCAAGCCGAAGAAGGCCACCAAGGCGAAGGCGAAGCCCGCTGCGAAGGCGAAGGCCGCTGCGAAGCCCAGGGCCGCCGCGAAGCCGAAGGCCGCCCCCCCGCCCCGCTCGACCGTGCCGCCCGCCGGCTACGCGACGCCCCGCAGCGACGAGGAGCCGTCGGGGCGCGGCGACCTGATCGGCACCGCCGTCCAGGCTGCCGGGGAGCTCACGCAGATCGGTCTCGCGGCCGGCTCGCGGGCCATCAGTTCGGCGCTCAAGCGCCTCCCTCGCCCGTAGATCCGCTAGGTTTTCGCGACTGCCGAGTTCCCGGGACGCCTCGTCCCAGGAAGCGGGGGACCCAATGCAGGCCGCATGAACACGCGGCCCGCCGGGGCGAATCCGGCCGTTTCGCCGGTAGCGCCACTCGTTCGGCGCGAGCCCGTCAGCTCACCCCGTAGGCCGTGAACGAGGACCGAGAGCTTGACGACCCGATCCATCGCAGCCACCTACGCGCTTGCGTGCGCCTTCGCCGCCGCTCCGGCCGCCTCCGCGCAGCCGGCCGACGGCGCGCTCGTCACCCGGCCCGGCGCCCTGCTGGGACGCGTCGCGACGTTCCGCGGCACCCTCGACGCCCGGCGCACCGTGGTGCTCCAACGCCGCCAAGCCGACGGCAGCTGGAAGCGCGTCGCCCGCACCCGCGCCGGGTCCCGCGGCACGTTCGTCGCCCGCTGGCGCGCCGACACGCTTGGCCCCGCGACCGTCCGCGCCATCACGGCCGGCGCCCAGGCCGCCTCGAGCCAGCTGACCGCGTCGCTCACCGTCTACCGTCCGGCCCGCGCCACCTGGTACGGCCCCGGCTTCTACGGCAACAAGACGGCCTGCGGTCAGGTCATGAGCCACGCACTGCTCGGGGTCGCGCACCGCACGCTGCCCTGCGGCACGCCCGTCGCGATCTACTACGGCGGGCGCACCATCACGGTCCCGGTGATCGACCGCGGCCCGTTCGCCAACGGCGCTCAGTACGACCTCACGTCCGCGGCGGCCGAGGCCGTGGGCATGACCGGCACGAGCACGATCGGCGTCATCCCGCAACGCGGCGCGCACATGAACCCCCCCGCCCCGGCCGGCGCCGGCGCCGCGCCTGACGGCACGGGCGGCGTCCCCTCCGGCTAGGCCAGCGGGACGCCCGCCGCGCGCGAGGCGAACAGCCCGCGCTCGGCCCGGGCCATGAGGTCGTCCGCCGCGGTGCCGTCCGCCGGCGAGGCCGCGACGCCGATCGACACCGCCAGCGGCGCCCCGCCGTTGGATACCGCACCCGCGACCGCGTCGGCCACGCGCTCGGCGAGCGAGCGCCCGCCGCCCTCGCCGAGCTCCGAGGCGAGCAGCCACCAGCGTCCCGCGGCCTCGCGCACGAGCGCGTCCGCCGGGCGCAGCTCGTTGCGCACCGCTTCCTCGACATGCATGAGCGCGGCGGCGAAGGCGCCGTCGACGTCGGCCCCGAGCAGGCGCTCGGCCTGGTCGACCTCGACGGCGAGCAGCGCGAAGGGCAGCCCGCCGCGCCCCGCGATCGCATCCTGCACCGTGCGGGCAGTCGCCCCCGCCGGCCCCGCGCCGGGCGCAGAGACGACGCGCGGCCGAAACGCGGCGGGCTCGTCGAGCGTCGCCGTCGCGCCCCCGAGCGCAGCGGCCGCCACGACGTCGCAGACAAGCGCGAGCCGCTGCGACAGGGCCACCGCGTGCGCCGCGTCCGCCGGCGGATCGGCCGCCGCGAGCGCATCCCACAGCGCGCCCCTCAGGGTGGACACCGCCGCCGCGACGGCGGCCGGGTCGCCGGCCGCCGCGAGCTCCCCGACGCGCGCGGCCAGCGCGGTGAGGTCGCCGTGCTCCAAGCGCTCGAGGTCGGCGTCGCTCCCGACGGCCCGCAGCGCAGCGGCGCAGAGCACCGGGGCCTCGCGTGCGATGGTCGCGGTGGGCAGCGCGGAGACGCCCGCCAGCGGCCGCGCCGCGACGAGCGCGAGCAGCCACCCCTTGGCCGGCAGCTGGCCGTCCGCGAGCGCAGCGGGCGGCACGTCGGCGACCGCACGCGGCCGCCGGGCACCGAAGGGACCTCCGGTCATGAGCCTCGGTGGATACCAGGGCGCCAGGACGGTCCCGGACGAACGTCGAGTCCCGACGACTGCGCGATGATGGCGGCGTGCCCCCGCTCACGATCGACGCTGCCCGCGCGAAGGTGCTCGCCGAGGTCCGGGCCCTCCCCGCCGAGGACGTCACGGTGGGTGACGCGCTCGACCGCGTCCTCGCCGAGGACGTCACCGCCGCCGGCGACGTGCCCGCGTTCGCCAACAGCGCGATGGATGGCTACGCGGTCGCCTCCGGCCCCGCCGGGCGCCGCCTGCGCATCACCGGCGAGTCGCGTGCGGGTGCGCCCGCGCAGGCCGCGGTCGGCGCGGGCGAGGCGTTCCGGATCTCGACCGGCGCCGCGCTGCCCGGCGGCGCCGACGCGGTGCTGCAGATCGAGCTCGTGGAGGTCGAGGGCGAGGAGGTCCTCCTCGGCGACGCCGTCGATCCCGGCCGCAACGTGCGTGTCGCGGGCGACGACCTCCGCGCCGGGCAGCGAGTCCTGGCCGCCGGCACGCGCGTGGGCCCCGCCGAGCTCGGCATCGCCGTCAGCGCCGGGCGCGCCATGCTTGTGTGCGCGCGGCGGCCCGCCGTCGCCGTGCTGACCACCGGCGACGAGCTCGTGGAGCCCGGCACGCCGCTGAAGCCCGGCGAGCTCTACGACTCCAACGCCTACACGCTCGGCGCGCTCGCGGGCCGGGCCGGCGCTCAGGTGATCGAGCGCGGCGTGGTGCGCGACACCGAGCGCGAGACCACGGAGGCGATCGCCGCCGCACTGGACCGTGCCGACGTGCTCGTGCTCTCCGGCGGTGTGTCCGTCGGCCCTCACGACCACGTCAAGCCCGCCCTCGCGGCGCTCGGGGTCCGCGAGGTCTTCTGGCGCGTCGCGCTGCGCCCCGGGCGCCCCACCTGGTTCGGGGTCGCAGCGGACGGCACGCTCGTGTTCGGGCTGCCGGGCAACCCCGTCTCGTCGATGGTCACCTTCCTGCTCTTCGCGCGCCCGGCGCTCGCCGCGCTGCAGGGCGCGCCCGCACCGCCGGTCCGGCTGCGCGCGCGCACGACCGAGCCCCTCCCCCGCCACCCCGACCGCGACGAATGCGTGCGCGTGACGCTCGACGGCGGCGAGGCGACGAGCACCGGCCCGCAGGGCTCGCACCAGCTCTCGTCGATGCTCACAGCGAGCGGCCTGGCCATCGTGCCGGCGGGCGAGGGCGAGCTGCCCGCCGGGAGTGAGGTCGAGGTCGAGCCGCTCTAGTCGCGCTCGAGGTAGGACACGACGCGGTTGGTGAGCGCCGTCAGTGCGGGGACCGGCTCCTCCATCGCCAGGGGCCGCTCGGCCAGCAGGCCGCTCAGCTGCTCGCCGTATTCCGGGTCCGCGCGGGCGGCGAGACGGGCGGCGACCTCCGCGGCGCGGCGCGTTGCGCGCGGGTCGAGGGTCCAGATCGCCTCGAAGCGGCGGTCGGCGTCGCCGGCGTCGCCGGGCTCGGTGATGCCGGGCTGCTCCCAGGCCAGCAGGCAGGCCGCGTAGCCGGGCGCGTCCACCACGACACACCACTCGTTGCCCAGCGCGTCCTGGGCCCGGATGGGCACCTCGACCGGGCCACCGGCCGGGTGCCCGACGGCGCCGAAATCGGCGAAGACGCACGCGGCGTCCGAATGCTGGGCGATCCGCCGGTAGCGGGGCTCGACCTCACGGTAGAACTCCTCGCGCTGGAAGGCCGCGAAGAGCATCGGGCACGCGGCGTGGGCCAGCGTTTCGTGCTCGATCGCCCGCGACAGGGCCACCAGCGTCGACTTGCGCAGCACCTGTGGCCGGGCGCCGTGGTCGGTCGCGGCGACGGCGGCGTAGATCGAAGGATGGGCGCTGTCGCCGCCGTTCTCACGCGCGCGCTCGAGGGCGGCGGGCACGGAGAGACCGCGGTGGCGGTAGGCCTGTGCGCGGCGCAGCAGGTCGACGTCGGCCTGCGAGTAGCGGCGGTAGCCCGACTGGGTGCGCTGGGGCTCCGGGACGCCGTGGCGCTGCTCCCACATGCGGATCGTCCCGGCCGCCAGGCCGGTCTGCTCCGCGATTTGCTTGATGCTCAGATCGTCGTCCACGACGGCAGCGCCTCTCTACGACATGCGCAATGAACATTCAACACGACGTTGAATCTTCCCTGCTCCTCCGGCCCGAATACGCTCGCCGCGGCCCTGAGGCTCATCCTGGGTTCATCGAAGCAGGGCCATGGCGCGTAGCCATCACATGCCCACCCGCGTCCTGCTCACCGGCTCAACCGGCTACGTCGGCGGCTCCCTGCTGCCGGAGCTGCTGCGTGGCGGCCACCACGTCCGCTGCCTCGCTCGCGACGCGGCCCGGGCCAAGACGAAGCTGCCCGCCGAGGCCGAGATCGTCGAGGGCGATGTCCTGAAGCCGGACACGCTGCCCGCCGCGGTCGAGGGCATCGACGTCGCCTTCTACCTCGTGCACTCGATGGAAGGCCCGTCGGGCAACGGGTTCGCCGCCCGCGACCGCGAGGGCGCGCTGTCCTTCGGCGCCGCCGCGCGGCGTGCGGGGGTCAAACGGGTCGTCTACCTCGGCGGGCTGGAGGGTGACGGCGACGAGAAGTCCGAGCATCTCGCCAGCCGCGACGAGGTGGCGCGCATCCTCGCCTCGCACTGCGACGACTTCGTCCACGTGCGGGCCGCGATGGTGATCGGCTCGGAGTCGGCGTCCTTCGTGATGCTGCGCAGCCTCGTCGAGAAGCTCCCGGCCATGATCTGTCCGCGCTGGATCGACACCCGTACGCAGCCCGTGTCGATCCGCGACGTCGTCGGCACGCTCGCCGCGCTCGCCGACCTCGAGCTCGAAGCGCCCGCGGAGATCCAGCTCGGCGGCGCCGATGTCCTCACCTATCGCGAGATGATGGTCAGCTACGCCGAAGCGGCGGGTCGGCGGCCGCCGGTGATCATCAAGGCCCCCGTGCTCACCCCGCGACTCTCGTCGCACTGGGTCGGCCTGGTCACTCCCGTCGATGCCGGCCTCGCCAAGCCGCTCGTGCTCGGCCTCAGCGCCGAGATGATCGTCCGCGAGCCGCCGCCGGCCGGCATCAACGACGAGCCGCTCGGGTTCCGCGACGCGGTGCGGGCGGCCATCGACGAGGGCTGACAGACTCCCGCCACTGTGCCCGTGCTCGCCGCCATCGCCGTCGCCCTCGGAGGCCTCTACGTGTACCTGCGCAAGGTGCTCGGGGCCACGATCCCGGAGGGCCTGACGATCGTGCGCGACGCGGACGACAGCACCGAGCTCGACACGAAGACGGGCGCCGTGCGGTCCGTGCAATCGGCCGAGGTCGTCCTTCCCGCCGACACGATCGACGACCTGTGGACGCCGATGTCGCTCGAGCGCCTCGCCCGCACCTACTGGCGCTTCCTGCAGCGCGCGACGCTCGGCGCCGTCCGCGTCTACTACACCGACACCGAGCGCTACGTGTGCCTGCTCATCCCCCAGTTCAAGCTGCTGACGTTCCGCGCGCCGGAGTACGAGATGGACGACACGCGCGGGGTCGTGCGCTGGCGCATCGAGAAGGGCCTGCTCGTCGCGCGGTCCGGGCGCGAGGGCGACGGCTACCTCGAGATCGACGTCGAGCGCCATTCGGGCGCGCGCGAGGGCTCCGTGAACGTCTCGGTCGAAGTCGAGGTCGCGAACTTCTACCCCGCGATCGCGTCGCAGCTGGGCCGCTGGCTCTACGCGCAGACGCAGTCGCGCATCCACGTGCTGGTCACGCAGGGCTTCCTGCGCTCGCTCGCGCGGCTGGACCTCGAGCCCTCGGTGGTCCGGCGCTATGTCGGCGTCGACGAGGTCCCCGACCCGACGGCGCCCTCGCCGAGCGCCCGCCAGAGCGCCTCGGAGGTTCCGGCGCGCTAGCGACCCGGGTCGTGGCGGAGCGCCGCGGAGTTGATGCAGTAGCGCTGCCCGCCGCGGTCGCGCGGACCGTCGCCGAACACGTGGCCGAGGTGTCCGCCGCACGTCGCGCACCGCACCTCCGTGCGCCGGATGATCAGGCCCTCCCGACGCTCGCTGACGCTGTCGTCGGCCGCGGGCGCGACGAAGCTCGGCCAGCCGGTGCCGGAGTCGAACTTGTCATCGGCGTCGAAGAGCCGCGATCCGCAGCCGGCGCAACGGTAGGTGCCCGGCTGGTGGGAGTCGTCGTAGACGCCGGTGAACGGCCGCTCGGTGCCCGCGCGTCGCAGGACCCGGAACTGCTCGGGCGTGAGCCGCTCACGCCACTCGTCGTCGGTTCTCGGGAGATCGCCGTCCATCGTCATGTCGAACATCATCCTCCGCAGTGCTCAGGCCCTGCCGACGCCGTCACCCCCGCGCAAGGAATGCCCGCCACGCTCGTGACCGTGCTCGCGCGCTCTCGGATGCTGCTCGCGGTGACCTGCGCCCTCGCCGCCCTGGCCTGCGGCTGCGGCGGCGCCGGAACCGGAGCCCCGCC
>JBDTYI010000041.1:0-7107 GCA_040005775.1 Solirubrobacteraceae bacterium | reverse complement strand
CCGCACCGCGCCGGGCGAGCTCGCGATGGGCGAGGACTGGTACCGGATGCAGGGCTTCGACGTGGTCGGGGTCGACCGCGGCGGCAAGGTCACCTACCACGGACCCGGCCAGCTCGTCGGCTATCCGATCGTTGCGATCGACGACGTCATGACCTTCGTCGCGGCGATGGAGCGCGCGATCGTGCGCGCGCTCGACGACGAGGGCCTGCCCGGCGCCCGCGGGCGCGCCGCCGACGGCCGCGACTACACCGGCGTGTGGCTCGAGGATCGCAAGATCGCGTCGATCGGCGTGCACGTGTCGCGCTCGGTCACGACGCACGGCTTCGCGGTCAACGTCGACAACGACCTGCAGCCGTTCAACTGGGTCGTCGCCTGCGGCCTGCCCGAGGTTCGCATGACCTCGGTGACGACGGAGGCCCGCACGGGCGAGCACCTCGAGTGCTTTCGCAAGCGCATGGCCTTCCGCCTCGCCGAGGAGCTCGGCCGCCGCCAGCGCCTCGTGTCGCGTGAGCGCCTGGAGGCCGCGCTGGCGCAGGCGCCGGCTGCGGTCTAAGCGCCGGAGCGGCGAGGAACAAGGACGTGGCAGCATTTCGACCCGCTATGCGGGCCTAACCGATGCCACCAACGCGACCGTCAGCCCTCGCGCAGCGCCAGGGCGCCGAGCACCGCTCCGCCGAACGCGGCTCCGCCCGCGAGCGCCGCGGCCTGCGGCCGCATCGACCCGTCGCGGCGCGCGAGGCCGGCGGCGACGAGGTCGAGCGCGTCGCAGAAGAGCCCGAGCGTCAGCCACCTGCGCTGTGCGTCGCCCTCGGTCGTCACTGCGCCGATGGCCAGCGCGACGTCGCGCGCGCCGAACAGGCGGGCGATATAGCCGAACTTCGGGTCGGGATCGAGGCCGAACGCCCGCGAGGCCGACTGCGGCGCCACCCAGGTGAACGCGCCGATCAGGGCGCGGCCGGCGACGAGGCTCAGGACGAGGGGGGACATGGGCCGAGCCTACGCAGCCTCGCCCGGTAGCGCAGCATCGAAGCGTGAGCCATGTCGCCGTGGGTCTGGGTGCGCAGGCGCGCGATGCGCTCGTGGTGGTAGGGCGACGTGAGCGACTCGTTGTGGCCGATCACGTTCTTCACCGCGATGGCGAAGCGGCAGCGCAGGTATTGCGTGAGCTTCAACGACGCCGTCAGCTCGCTCGGTCGCCCGAGCACGTCGCCGTCGCGGAAGCCGACGTGCTCGATGCCGATCGCGACGTCGTTGAGCCCGACGGTGTGCCGGCACATCAGCGAGAGCGGCACGAGCGCGACGACCGTGCCGGTCGCGCCGACGACGTAGTGCGAGCAGGTTCCCGGCAGCTCGTGGAGCTCCGGATCGGCGCGGTCGGGCGCGAACGTGGCGCGCACGGCGCTCGTCGAGCCGGCGACCGCCACGTGCTCGACGATCACCTTCGGCGCCACCAGCCGGTAGCCGCTCGTGCCGTAGTGGCGGCGGGCGTAGGCGGCCATCTCGCGCTTGCGCGTGGCCGGGAACGGGATGTACTGGCGGACGATCGGCGGGGGCGGCGGTGCGGCAGCGGGCAGCATGCCGCCCAGTTGTATCGTGGACGGCCGTGACGCAGCGCGAGCACAAGACGCGATCCCGCGCCAATCCGGGCGGGATGGACGTGCTGAAGATCCTCGGCAGCGACGTGCGCCCGATGCGCGAGCGCAAGCCCGCCTGGTTCAAGGTCCCCGCCCCCGGCGGCGCGAAGTACCGCGAGCTCAACGCGAAGATCAAGGCCGAGAACCTGCACACCGTGTGCCAGGAGGCCGCCTGCCCGAACATCGGCGAGTGCTGGGAGCGCGGCACCGCCACGTTCATGATCCTCGGCGACACCTGCACGCGCCGCTGCGGCTTCTGCAACGTCAAGAGCGGCAAGCCCACATGGAACGACCCGCTGGAGCCCGCGCGAGTCGCCCGCTCGGTCGCCCGGATGGGGCTGCGCCACGCGGTCATCACGTCCGTCGACCGCGACGACCTGCCCGACTACGGCGCGAGCGCGTTCGTCGGCGTGGTCCGTCAGATCCGCCGCCAGGCGCCCGACTGCAAGATCGAGCTGCTGACCCCCGACTTCCGCGGTCAGGACATGCCGCTGGCGAAGGTCATCGCCGAGCGCCCAGACGTGTTCAACCACAACGTCGAGGTCGTGCCCCGCCTGTACCCCGTCGCCCGCCGCGGCTCGACCTGGCGGCGCTCGCTGCGCGTGCTGCGCAGCGCCAAGGACATGGGCGGCGACGAGGTCGTCACGAAGTCCGGCCTGATGGTCGGCTTCGGCGAAAGCCACGACGAGATGGTCGAGGCCTTCGGGATGCTGCGCGAGCAGGGCGTGCAGGTGCTCACCGTCGGCCAGTACCTGCGCCCGACCGAGCGCCACCTGCCGGTCGTCCGCTACTGGCACCCCGACGAGTTCAAGGCGCTCCAGGCGGCGGCCTACGACCTCGGCTTCGAGCACATCGCCGCCGGGCCGCTGGTGCGCTCCAGCTACCACGCCGACGAGCACGTAAAGCAGGACCGGCCCGGCACGGGCCCCCTCGCGGCAGCCGCCGGGTAGCCTCCGCGCGCAGTGTTCCCGCTGCGCGACAACATCCCGACGGACCGGGTGCCGATCGTCACGTACGTGCTGATCGCGATCAACGTGATCGCGTACCTCTTCCTGCAGCCGAAGTCGGGCATCGACTTCAGCGGCGGCTCGCTGAACCAGGTGTCGCTCTTTCATTACGGAGCGATCCCCTACGAGCTCACGCACCCCGGCCAGCACTGCGAGCTCGTGCGCAACATGACGGCGGCGCAGTGCGACACGCGCATCGGCGACGGCGGCATCGCGACCTTCCTGACGGTGCTCACCGGGATGTTCACGCATGCCGGCCTGCTGCACCTCGGCGGCAACATGCTCTTCCTGTGGATCTTCGGCAACAACATCGAGGACGCGATGGGCAAGGTGAAGTTCCTGCTCTTCTACATGCTCGGCGGCATCG
Source organism: Solirubrobacteraceae bacterium (assembly GCA_040005775.1). Taxonomy (GTDB): domain Bacteria; phylum Actinomycetota; class Thermoleophilia; order Solirubrobacterales; family Solirubrobacteraceae; genus JAOPZW01. The sequence continues at coordinate 4,099 of JBDTYI010000041.1, read as the reverse complement.
CTGCCCTCGCCCTGCAGACGGCGATCGACCCGCAGTCGGTCGTGCCGACGCTCGGCGCCTCGGGGGCCATCGCGGCGGTGCTCGGCGGCTACATCCTCATCTATCCGCGTGCCCGGGTGCTGACCCTGATCTTCCTGCTGGTGTTCTTCACGTTCATCGAGATCCCCGCGATGTTCTTCCTGTTCATCTGGTTCGCCCAGCAGGCGATCTTCGGCGGCCTGGGACTCACCAACGCCCAGCAGAGCGGGGGCGGCGGCGTCGCCTACTTCGCTCACATCGGCGGATTCGTGTTCGGGCTGCTGGCGGTCAGGGCGCTCGCCCACCGGCGCAGCTCCGCCTATCGCGCGGTCATGTGATGCGCACCCTGCTCCTCGTCGTGGCCGTCGTGTTCGTCGCCGTCCTGCTGGCCCTCACGATCCACGCGCTCATCCAGAGCGGCCCCGACATCCTGACGGTGTTCTCGGTCCTCGTCCTCGCCCTGTTCGCCTTCGGGATCGTCGGCGCTCTGCTGCATCCTCCAGGAGAGTGAGCCCCCGCCTCGCCGCCATCGCCCTCGCGCTCGCCGCGCCGTTCGCGGCGGGGTGCGGCAGCGTGGCGCCCGACAGCGGCGGGCGGGGAGGTGTCGCCGCCGCGGGCACGCGCCCCGTCGTGGTGCCGCTGCAGACCGCCAACGGCCCGGTCGCCGCGCTGCCGGGCAAGCGCCCGCTGGACCTGACCGTGCCGACGAGCGGCGCGCCGATCCGCCTGAAGTTCAAGCACTCGCCGCACGCGGGCCTGCTGTTCGACCTCGACACCGGCCGGGTGCTGTGGGAGCGCCAGGCGACGCACGCGCTGCCGATCGCGAGCGTCACGAAGATGATGACCGCGCTGCTCGTGGTCGAGCGCGTGAGCGCCCATGCCCGCGTGCTGATCACCAAGGAGACGCTGCGCTACCGGGGCTCGGGCGTCGGCGTCCTGCCCCGCGGCAAGCGCGTGCAGCTGGAGACGATGCTCTACGGGCTGATGCTGCCCTCGGGCAACGACGCAGCCATCGCGCTCGCGCAGCGCGTCAGCGGCAACGTCCCCGCGTTCGTGCGGCTGATGAACGAGCGCGCGGCCGAGCTGGGGCTGACCTGCACGCGCTTCTCGTCGCCCAGCGGGTTCGTCGACCGCGGCAACCGCTCGTGCGCCGCCGACCTCGCGGCGTTGTCCAAGGCGGTGCTCGCCCAGCCGCGCCTGGCGCGGATCGTGCGCACGCGCAGCGCCACGCGGCCGATGGCGATCAAGGGCGGCAAGGTCTACCTCTACAACCACAACCCGCTTCTGCGCACGGGCTATCCCGGCACACTCGGGGTCAAGACGGGCTTCACCGACGCGGCCGGTCGCTGCCTCGTCGCCGCCGCGCGGCGCAACGGGCGCCGCCTGGGCGTGGTGCTGCTGCACTCGCCCAACCCCGGCCGGCAGGCCCAGCAGCTGCTGGACCGCGGCTTCAAGCGCCTGCCCTAGCGACGAGCACCGCGAGGTCGCCCTCGGCCCAGGCCACGCGCGGGGTCAGGCCCGCGTCGCGCAGCCAGCCCAGCTGCTCGGCCACCGTGCTCGGCTGGTCATAGACGCCGTCGATCGGGGTCACGACGTCGGCCGGGTCCTCGGGCACGACCACGTCGCCGAGCACGAACCGGCCACCCGGCGCGAGGACCGCGGCGACGCGGGCGAAGAGGTCGGCCTTTCCCGGGCCGTCGAGGTGGTGGACGGCGAGCGCCGAGAACACGAGGTCGAACGGGCCGTCAGGCAGCGGATCCTGGAGGCGCGCGACGCGCAGGTCGGCCCCGCGCAGGTCGGCGTGGGCGAGCATCTCCGCGCTGGCGTCGATCCCGATCAGCGTGAACTCGCCGCTCGCCGCGGCGAGCACGCGGCGCGCGGTCTCGCCCGTGCCGGTTCCGAGCTCCAGCGCGCTCGTGACCTCGAGGCCGCCGGTCGCCGTGGCGACCTCCTCCTGCAGGCGGGCGTACGCCGGGACCTCCTCGGCCATGAGCTCCAGGTACGACGACGGGTCGAAGTGGAACTGCACCATGCCCCGACGCTACCGTGCCCGCGGTGAGCGACCCGAGCCTGCTGCAGCTCGTCTTCCTTGCGGGCGCAGCCCTGCTCGCCGGCGCGATCAACGCGATCGCGGGTGGCGGCTCGCTGATCTCCTTCCCCGCGCTGCTGGCCGTCGGATACCCAAGCGTCGCGGCGAACGTGACGAACCTGATCGCGCTCGTGCCGGGCTACGCGGGGGGCACCGCGGCCTACCGCGAGCAGCTGCGTGGCCAGGGCGGGCGCGTGCGTGCGCTGGGCGCCACCAGCGCGGTCGGCGCGGCGGCCGGCACCGCGCTGCTGCTGAACACGTCGAGCTCCGCCTTCGACGCCGTCGTGCCCGGGCTCGTGCTCCTCGCGTGCCTGCTGCTGGCTGTGCAGCCCGTGCTCACGCGGGCGATCGCGGGGCGGGCGGGTGGGCGGGCCGATGTCGCCCTGCACGTGCTCGTGTTCGCCGCGTCGATCTATGGCGGCTACTTCGGCGCCGGGCTCGGGATCATGCTGCTGGCGGTCCTGGCCGCCGCGCTGGCCGAGGACCTCCAGCGCCTGAACGCGCTCAAGGGCGCCCTCAGCCTCGTGGTCGCGGTGGTCAGCGGCGTGGCCGTCGGGCTGTTCGGCCCGGTCGCGTGGGTGCCGGCCGCGGTCATGGCCGCCGCGAGTGTGGTCGGCGGCGTCGCCGGCGCCCGGATCGCCCAGAAGCTGCCGGCCGGAGTCCTGCGTTGGGGCGTCGTCGCCTACGGGGTCGTCCTCGCGGTGGTGCTCGCGGCGCGCTGATGGGTAGGTGACTGCCGTGCTCGGACTGCCAGACGGAATCAAGGCCTGCCTCTTCGACCTCGACGGCGTCCTCACGCAGACGGCGAAGGTGCACGCCAAGGCGTGGAAGGAGATGTTCGACGGCTTCCTGGAGACGCAGGAGGGCCAGAAGCCCTTCGATGCCCACGCCGACTACGACGAGTACGTCGACGGCAAGCCCCGCGAGGCGGGCGTCCGCGACTTCCTGAAGTCGCGCGGGATCGAGCTGCCCGAGGGCGAAGCCGGCGACGGCGCCGACCAGGAGACCGTCAACGGCCTGGGCGCGCGCAAGAACGGCATCGTCCAGAAGGTCATCGAGCGCGACGGCGTGGAGCCCTACGAGGGCTCGGTCCGCTACCTGAAGGCGGCGCGCGACGCCGGGCTGCGCCGCGCGGTCGTGTCCTCCAGCCACAACTGCGAGGCGGTGCTCAAGGCGGCGGGCATCGAGCACCTGCTCGAGGCGCGGGTCGACGGCGACACCGCGGTCGAGGAGGGCCTGAAGGGCAAGCCGGCGCCCGACATGTTCCTGGCCGGGGCGAAGGCCGTCGGCGTCGAGCCGTCCGAGGCCGCCGTCTTCGAGGACGCGCTCGTCGGCGTGGAGGCCGGGCGCGCCGGGAGCTTCGGCCACGTCGTGGGCGTCGACCGCGTCGGCCAGCGCGAAGCGCTGACCGACAACGGCGCCGACGTGGTCGTCGACGACCTCGCCGAGCTGCTCTGATGGACCAGCACCTGCGGGCGACCGCCTGGGCAGTGCACGAGGACGTGCTCAACCTCCACCACCTGGCCCAGGTCGAGTCGGTCATGGCGCTCTCCAACGGCCACATCGGCCTGCGCGCGAACCTCGAGGAGGGCGAGCCGTCGGGGCTGCCCGGCACCTACCTCAACGCCTTCTACGAGGTGCGCCCCCTGCCCTATGCGGAGGCCGGCTACGGCTATCCCGAGGACGGGCAGACGATCGTCAACGTCACCGACGGCAAGCTCATCCGCCTGCTCGTCGACGACGAGCCCTTCGACATCCGCTACGGCGAGCTGCTCGCGCACACCCGCAAGCTCGACCTGCGCACCGGCCTGCTGCACCGCGAGGTGCATTGGCGCTCGCCGGCCGGGTGCGCGATCAAGCTGCGCACCACGCGCCTGGTGAGCTTCACCCACCGCGCGATCGCCGCCATCGACTACGAGGTCGAGGCCTGCGACGAGGGCGAGACGCGCATCGTCGTGCAGTCCGAGCTCGTCGCCAACGAGCCGCTGCCCG